>PBTW01000024.1 GCA_002729315.1 Gammaproteobacteria bacterium | reverse complement strand
TTTCCAGCAATCCAAAACGGGAAATTCGACCAACCTGAACGCGTGCTCGATCGCTCTCCAGTGCCTCGCGCATCCGGTTTTCGACTTCCCTCTGGTTACGGTTGGACATCATGTCTATAAAGTCGATTACAACGAGTCCGCCCATATCCCGAAGGCGAAGTTGTCGGGCTATTTCATCTGCGGCCTCAAGGTTTGTGTTGAGGGCCGTTTCTTCAATATCAGCGCCCCTTGTCGCCCGTGACGAATTGATGTCAATTGAGATTAGAGCCTCGGTCGGATCAATAACAACAGAGCCCCCGGAAGGCAGAGTGACCTCCCGCCCAAAGGCACTTTCTATCTGTGACTCAATTTGGTAGCGATTGAACAAAGGCAATTTGTCGTCATAGAGTTTAATGCGGCTCTCATACTGGGGCATAACTTGCTGAATAAAGCTTAGCGCCTCTGCATGGGACTCCTCCGTGTCTATCAGGACTTCACCGATTTCTTTTCTAAGATAATCGCGCATCGTTCTGATAATGACGTTACTTTCAGCGAAGACGAGAAACGGGGCGGCACGCTGCGCGCCCGCTTCCTGAATAGAATCCCAGAGGGCCAATAGGTAGTCCAGATCCCACTGCAATTCGTCATGCTCCTTGCCAACCCCCGCAGTTCGAACAATAAGGCCCATGCTGTCAGGAATCGTCAGAGTACGCAGCGCCTCTCGAATTTCTGAGCGGTCATCGCCCTCAATGCGCCGAGAGATACCGCCAGCTTTGGGGTTGTTGGGCATCAGCACAAGGTAGCGGCCTGCCAGGCTTATAAAAGTAGTTAGGGCTGCCCCCTTGTTGCCGCGCTCCTCTTTTTCAACCTGTACGATGACCTCGGTTCCCTCAGCAACTAGGTCTTTAATTGTGGTTTTATCACTCAGACGGGGGGCGTCTGATTTGAAATATTGGCGCGAAATTTCCTTCAGGGGCAGAAAACCATGGCGCTCCGCGCCAAAGTCCACAAAAGCGGCTTCGAGGCTGGGTTCCACACGGGTGATTTTGCCTTTGTAGATGTTGGCTTTTTTCTGGATTCTGGTTCGGTTCTCAATATCCAGATCGTAGAGGCGTTGTCCATCAACAAGGGCAACGCGAAGTTCTTCTTCCTGCGAAGCGTTGATCAGCATGCGTTTCATCGGATTTACATTCCTTTTCAGTAAAGGACAGCAAACCGTGAGGGATATTCAGAAAGGAGCAGGGCGTTGTCTAAGTATTGGCTTTGTAAAGGCTAAAACGTAATTAAGAGTCAGTAAGGCCACGATACTGCGCCCCGAAATGGCTTCGCGGCCGACGCTTTCTTGTAAAAGAATACGTTAGGGGCTGTCTCATTACGCCTGTATTTGGCAATAATTTTCAATTTTCTGCTTCACCCTACGCTTGATCTATTGGACCACTTGCGCGGGTTTTCTCGAATATTCGACCTACGGTCTCTGTCTCTTTTTCCCGGTTCGCCGGTTCATACAGCAATCCGTGGAGGTGTTCAGTTGATGTCATATTGGGCAGGCTTCCACCTAGGTGCTAGCCCTGACTTTGAGCATTTGCTCTGGTTTGCGTTGAGCATCAGTGAGGCGCGATAGGGTATATCTGGTTTCAAGTACAACTCTCTATCGTATTCTTGCGCTCAGGTCTTCTGTGAAGCTAATTACCCATGAGACCCGATGGAACTGTATCGCTCAACGCAACGGCTCATGTTGCCTGTCAGGTGCAAGAAATCGGCTTGCCTAGTCTACCCATTAGTCTCAGTTTTTCGGGTTGCTCCCCAAACGGGATCCTGTCTGACAGCCAAGACATACTACCAATACCTGACCAGGATCACAACTGCTAAGGGAGTAAAACGCAAGAAATATTGATCGAAAACAATAATATGGAGAAGGTTTTGAAACGCATATGCTAAGGGCGACGGGTAAAGGAAATACCGCAAACTCAGCAAGTCTTTCTGTCATGGCTAGTTCTTGATTCAGTCCGAGCGCTATGGTTGAATTGTCGGTTGTGGCTTTGACGCAGCACAGACACAACACGCACGCGTAAAATTCAGGAGCTAAGCCTCACTCGCTGAAGAAATGTTGAGTCAGGCCAGCCGAGTTTGTGTCTGTAAGTTGTTAAAATTCAATGCCTTAGGGTCACTTTCCTAAATTTTATGCTAAGTGAGCTAGTCTTTGATGATGTGGGCCGTGCTGGAAATCTATCCAATCGGTAAGAGGAGTTTTTACGATGACTATTTATGCCTACTGCAGAACATCCGAGCTCGAAGACTCGATGGACGCAGACCGCTTAAACGGTATTCTGGAGCCGGAGCTACTGGGGATACAGACCTACTGTCTTCAGAAAGGTTGGTATATGACACAGACCATCACCGAGACCAACTGCCGTTGGAATCAGGAATTTATCGAGCGTGATCGTGGTAAATTGCTGCTAGAGGCAATGAACCCTGGAGACGTGTTGTTGTGCAGCAGGCTTGAACGCATTGTCAGCTCGAGTCAAGAAGCGTCAATGCTAATAAATCTGTTCTCGCAAAGGCAGATCGCGCTCCATGTTGTGGAGCTCGGGGGGGATATTACCGATCCTGACCTCTCGGTCAGTGTCAGTCGCGCCGTTGCGGTTTTTGCGGCACTTGAGAAGCGCAAATCAGCCGAACGGATTAAAGGGGTCAAACAACGGCAGAAGCAGCAGGGGCGTTATCTGGGGGGCAGCCGGCCATTCGGCTATATGATCCACGATAACGGTCGACTGATCGAAAACCCGATGGAGCAGAAGGTTCTCAAGCGGATATTCGAGCTGAAGAGGGAAGGGAAATCACTCAGATCTATTTCGAATGAAGTATCCACACCAGTGATGCCAATAAGTTTTAAGACAGTTCAGCGGCTTCTGCAGCGACACGCCGATCAACTGTAGTCTAATAACCGACTGGGTATTCAGCGTGCACGTTATCGGACCCGGATCTGTCTGACAGACCTCTGCCAAGCTGCGGGAAGGTGGCTTACTGAATGCTCAGATCATTTCCACTATTTGTCGGATTACGCTACTCGCTGGCTCAAAAGAACAGCTTGCTACTTTCATTTGTCTCATTGATCTCGGTGCTTGGTGTCACGCTCGGCGTATTCATTCTGATTATTGCACTAGCAGTGATTAACGGCTCTATAACGACGCTGAGAATGGAGGCGCTCAAGTCCACACCTCATGTGACAATTGCCGGCCCTGAGCTGCAAGCCCATTGGCAAGAGTTGCGTGATCTTGCACTCAGTTCAAGCGAGATTATTGCCGTGGCTCCGTTCATAGAAGCTGAAGCCAGTATCAGTCATCAGGGAGAAGCCGCCTTTATTGCGGTACGCGGCATCGACACGGCATTGGAATCATCGGTCAGTGAGCCCGGTAGAGCAACATTCGTTGACCTGCTAGCCAGTCTCGGTCGATCAGAAAATGGCGTCATTCTTGGTGCCAGCCTGGCGGGTCAGCTGGGAGTGCGGAGTTTGACGCAAGTAAGTTTGCTGAGTCTCGGTGACCTATTGGGCAGGAGACTGAATGAAGAACAGGGTGCTGAGGTGATCGGTTTCGCCGACTTCGGACTTTACAGTAACCACAATACAGCTCTGATTTCATTGACCTCCGCAGAGCGTCTGTTCGCCAATGATCCAGGTGTTGATATTCGCCTGCGATTACGGGTCAGCGACATCGACCGCGCCGGTGACATCGCTGCTCAAGTTTTTTCAGATTATCCGGATCTCATAATCATCCCGTGGAACGAAGTACAGGCGAGTCTGTTTGATGCGCTCAATATGGAAAAATTCCTGACAGCTTTTATTCTGTTGATGATTGTGATTATCGGTGCGGTGAACATCATTTCAACGCTTGTTATGTTTGTATCCGATAAAAGTGCAGATATTGCAATACTGCGGACCATGGGGGCCAGCCAAGCGACCATCATGGCAATATTCATTGTGCAAGGCCTTTTCGCTGGGATTTTAGGAACAGTGTTGGGTGCCGTGTTGGGGCTGGGGATAGCCGGCTCTATTACAGACATGAGCCTGGCTGTAGAGCAGTTTATCAACTCGAATGTCGAGGGAGCGAACCTATACCTTCTGTCGCATCTTCAAACTAAGGTGATTCCTTCTGAGGTGATGCTGGTTTGTCTGGCCGCTCTTAGCATCTGTTTTCTGGCGACCCTGTATCCTGCTTATCGCGCTAGTTGTATACAGCCGGCGCAAGTGTTGCGCTATGAATAGTCCGACTCAAGCGAGGTTGAATTGTGTCTATAGTCCTTGAATGCTTGGATCTGGGCAAAACTTATACGGAAGGGCCGCAATCTCTGGAAGTGCTCAAGCAGATCTCCCTGCGGGTTGAGCAAGGGGAGCAACTTGCGATTCTGGGGACCTCGGGTTCTGGTAAGACGACCCTGCTTAATTTGCTTGGGGGTCTGGATCTGCCTTCCCGGGGAAGAGTTATTGTGGCTGGGCAGGATCTGGCTGAGGTCGATGAAACAGAGCGTGGCCGATTGCGAAATCTGTATCTCGGTTTTGTATATCAGTTCCATCATTTGCTATCAGAATTTAGCGCACTGGAAAATATATCCATGCCCTTACTGATCGCTGGCTATTCTAGGAAAGAGGCTTTGCAAAAGAGTCAGATCATGCTGGAGCGAGTGGGTTTGCTCGACCGTGCGTCGCATAAGCCATCAGAACTCTCCGGAGGAGAGCGTCAGCGTATCGCAATAGCGAGAGCATTGGTTACCGAGCCGGCCTGCGTCCTGCTGGATGAGCCGACCGGAAATCTTGATCGCAATACCGCTCTCAATATTCAGGATCTGATGTCTGATCTCAACGAGAAGCTGGACATCAGCTATATCGTGGTCACACATGATGAAGCTTTTGCCGATACGCTTGATCGAAAATTATTTCTGCGGGACGGCATGCTTCATGCCTGAATCGCTATTTTCNGTTTGCCGATANCTCGCTGTTCGATATGTNAGCGTTGGCAGGAGNAGTCATCTGGTTTCCTTCATGTCAGCACTAGCAGTCTTTGGACTGTCTTTGAGTGTNGCGATCCTGGTTCTGGTGTTGTCGGTCATGAATGGGTTTGACCGAGAGATGCGTCANACCATTCTGGGGATCGTGCCCCATNTTACCCTCTACACAGAAGAAAACCTGCTGCAGTCTGATTGGGATGCAGTCATTGACCAGTTGACAAGCCTGCCTGACTTGGTGTCGATCGCGCCTGTTGTTCAAGCTATGGGCATAGTTTCCGGAGGCGGTGGCAATAAAGGGGTACTTATCAATGGCATTGACCGTGATACGGGTCGTGCCTATGCGGCACTTGATAACTTTTTTGTCTCGGGCAGCTTGCCGGATCTTTATGCAAATCGTTGGGGTGTCGCTATTGGCGAGTCGCTAGCAGAAAGTATCGGGGTTGAGACAGGGGATCAGTTAACTCTTTACTCTTCCTCCGTATCAATTAATCCGCTTGTTCCCCTGGCCAATTTTCGTAAATTAGATGTTGTTGGGACCTTCAGAGTTGGCACCAAAGAACTCGACGGGGCTTACGTTATGATTAACCAGCAAGCCGCACGAGCGTTATTTAGGTTGCGCTCTCCGCAGAATGCTCTACATTTGCGTCTTGATGATGCGCTGGCAGCAGATCGGATTGCCATGGAGCTCGATGCTTTGGTACCAGCGACATTCTTTATAGAATCCTGGACTCTAAAGTTAGGTTCGATCTATGACAATATCCGATTTTCGAGAAATATTGTGGCTTTTATGCTCTGGCTTCTAGTGTCGGTCGCTGCGTTTAATCTTGTGGTGAGTTTGATGATGATCGTGAGAGATAAAAGAGGCGACATCGCCATACTGCGCACACTGGGCGCGAGCCCGAAGACAGTGACGAGAATCTTTCTCTGGCAGGGCTGTTTAATAGGCTTGATCGGCACTGCCTTTGGTTTGTTTTTTGGAATTCTGGGAGCGACTTATGTCACTGAATTCGCCCGCTGGTTGGAATCTTCTTTCAGCCTGCAGTTGCTAAGTGCCGATGTCTATCCTATCGACTACTTGCCTTCAGAACTACAAGCGCTTGACCTTGCTGTCGTTGTGATCGGAGTATTTTTCTTGGTCTTTTGTGCAACAATTATCCCTGCTCGGCGTGCTGCCCGCATTCATCCTGCGGAGGCGCTCAGGCAGGAATAAACGTGATAAGTGGCTCCTGACGCGTCCGTTCGCTTGGTGAGGTTCCATTGGCTACGTCAGAATACGGTAAGAAGTCCTTCCGTTTTGCTGCGAATTAGCGGGTTCTGTCACCGCTCTTGAATCGCTGAAGAAGCTGGAATTCCTGGTTTTGGATAGGTAATCGCGATTAATGCCTATAGCTTTTATGGCAAATCTATGATTTCTGAGTCATCCGCTGTGCTAGACTTGGGATAGCCGGAGGATACTAAGTGCTGGAATTGGTTCAAGCTGGCGGCTGGTTAATGCTGCCTATAATTCTTTGTTCGATCATAGCAATTGCGATTATCATCGAGCGATTCTGGACGCTAAATATTACCAGAATTGCCCCGCAAAACATTCTGGCCCAAGTCTGGACTTGGCTAAAGAACGATCAGCTTGATTCAAACAAGTTGCAACAATTACGGTTGTCATCACCACTGGGCCATATTCTCGCCGCTGGGCTGCTCAATTCGAAGTTTGGGCGCTCGGCGATGGTCGACAGCATAGAGCAGGCCTCCTCTCAAGTAATCCACGAGATGGAGCGCTACTTAAACACCCTAGGGACATTGGCGGCGGTTACACCTCTGTTGGGTTTGCTTGGCACTGTTGTCGGGATGATTCGGGTGTTCAGCGAAATCATGCTGCAAGGTACAGGAAACGCGAATGCGCTGGCAGGAGGGATCTCCGAGGCACTCATCACCACCGCCGCAGGTCTGTCTGTGGCCATACCAAGCTTTGTTTTTTATCGATATTTTATGCGCAAGCTAGATTCCCTAATCCTTAATCTTGAGCAAGAATCAAGTAAACTGGTAGACGCCTTGCACAGTGATCGGCAAGTGGAGATCAAGTAAAAGGCGCAGCTGCGCTGTTGCCCAGCCAATGAAATTCAAACGACGCATATTGGACGAACCTTCGATCAATCTCACACCGCTGATCGATGTGGTATTCCTTTTGCTGATATTCTTTATGGTTACCACAACGTTTACCAGAGAAACGCGTTTGCAGGTCAACCTGCCTGAAGCTGAAGCAGAAATCCAGTCTACTCAGTCCGAGCGGCTTGAGATCGTGGTGTCCCGCGATGGTTCGTTCGCTCTGAATGGCCAGACGCTCGTTAATGGGAGACTCGAGACTTTATTGCGCGGTCTTGAACTTGAATCTAAAGGAAATCTCAATTTGCCAGTCATTATCGTCGCAGATTCTGAAGCAACTCACCAATCAGTAGTGACAGCAATGGATGCCATCGGTCAGGCAGGTTTCGCCAGGCTGAGCATCGCCACACAGCGTTCAGAAAAGTCCGGGATACAGGATCCAAATTATTGATGACAACACAATCTGATCAATCATCATCAGGTCGTGGTTGGATACTTTATCTGCGACTCCTAGCCTACGTGATTCACCACAAGGCGATCATGTTGTCTGGCTTGCTGGGTTTTGTTGTTTTTGCTGCCTCCGGCCCTGCTGCTACCCAGTGGCTGGGCTGGACTCTTGACTCCATCAGCTCTGAAAGTTACGAGCAGGCCAGGATTCTCAGTCCAATCCTCTGTTTGGCAATCGCATTTGGGCGGGGTGCAGGCTCGTTTCTGGGCGGCTATTCAATGGCCTATTTGGCTCAGCAGGTAATGCACAGGCTTCGCTGTGAATTGAGTGAAAAACTCGTAGGGCTTCCCGCTTCATTCTTTGATCGTCAAGCCGGTGGGCGCCTTGTTTCAAAAGTAACCTATGACGTACAGCAAATTGCCGGCGCAGCAAGTGAAGCGATCACTGTGGCCTTTAGAGAGGGGCTTACGGTAATCTTTTATCTTGCCCAGCTATTCCTGATTGACTGGCAGCTGACGCTGACTTTTCTGATTATCGCGCCTTTGGTTGGCGGGATTGTTTCCCTGGCGTCCACATACTTCCGGCGATACAGCTCACAAATGCAAGATTCCATGGGCGAAGTCACTCAAATCACCAGTGAGACGATTAAAGGTCACAAAGTTATCAGGACCTTCAATGCCGAACAGATGGTCAACGAAAAGCTTGCTTCGGCGAGCGAGCGCAATAGGCATCAAAATATGAAGCTGGAATTGACGCGCAACACCAGCACACCACTTGTGCAAATGATCGTAGCGATGGGCCTGGCGTTCCTCGTCTGGCTTGCGATGTCCCCAGATTTTTTCGCGGGCAGGAGCCCCGGCGAATTTGTTGTCTTTCTCAGTGCTGCCGGTCTGCTGGCAAAACCGATCCGGCAACTCACGCAAATAAACGCTGTTGTTCAAAGAGGCATTGCGGCTTCATCCAGTATTTTCGAGTTGCTTGATGAGCCCTCTGAGCTCAACAGCGGGCAGCACACGGTGCGTCAAACAGACGGACGCTTAGAATTTAGAGATGTCTGGTTTTCATACGCTGATTCCTCTCCGGCCTTGAAAGGCGTCAGTCTCGAGGTAGAGCCTGGTCAAACCGTCGCGCTTGTAGGTAAATCAGGTAGCGGCAAATCCAGCCTGATTAACCTTATTCCGCGGTTTTATCAGCATAATCGGGGCGCTATTCTCCTCGACGGAATTGAACTGGGTAACTATGAACTGACAAACCTCAGAGAGCAAATATCGCTTGTGACTCAGCAGGTTGTACTGTTCGATGGATCGATTTCAGAGAATATCGCTTACGGAAATCCGCATTATTCGCAAGATGCAATCAGGTCCGCGGCGGAAGCGGCATATGCAATGGAGTTTATTTCTCAGTTAGAAGGCGGTCTGGATACCCAGGTGGGGGACGATGCTTCCCTGCTGTCAGGAGGGCAGCGCCAACGATTAGCGATTGCCAGGGCGCTTCTGAAGAATTCGCCAATTCTGATTCTGGACGAGGCCACCTCTGCGCTTGATGCTGAATCTGAAAAATTTATTCAGCTGGCTCTGCAGGAACTGGTCAAGGACAGAACCACCTTTATCATTGCTCATCGGTTGTCTACGATCGAACGTGCAGACGTTATAGTTGTTATGGAACAAGGCATAATAATTGAATCTGGAACCCATGCGGAACTCCTGGCGCGATCAGGGCATTATGCTCGCATGCATGAGCTCCAGTTTTCAGATTCTGACAAGTAAGTAGAAATGAACTTTCTTAGCAGGGCATGGCACCGACAATCTGTCTGGTTATGGTTATTACTCCCGTTATCACTGCTGGTACGGTATATCTCAGTCCGCAGGCTGCGCACGTTACGGAAAACCGCCCAGAATGGCCATTTCGAGGAGTTAAGCTGTCCTGTTATTGTGGTCGGAAACATTACGATGGGTGGAACAGGGAAAACACCGCTCATCATTGCTCTTGCTACTCATCTGAAAAAAGAAGGGTTCAGGCCGGCGATAATCAGCAGAGGATATAAGAGTCAGTCGCAGCGTTATCCACTTTTGGTAGATGACTCAGTGTCTATATCCGATTCCGGGGACGAAGCCGCCCTTATTTATCGCCATACCGGTTGCCCCGTGGTTATTGACCCTGATCGAGCGGCGGCGTTGAGATTTGTCCAACAACATACACAGGCGAATGTTGTGCTCAGTGATGACGGGCTGCAGCATTTCGGGTTGCCTCGTTCCTATGAGATCTGCGTCGCGGATCCGGTGCGAGGCTTTGGTAATGGACTTTGCATGCCTGCCGGTCCGCTGCGTGAACCGCTTTCCCGTCTGCAGCAGGTGGACGCAGTGGTGCTGAATGGCGCCGAAATAACTGATCATCCGCTGCTTTCCCAGAGTTTTAGGATAGAGTTGAAGCCCGACGCTCTCGTCAATCTATCAACCGCAGAGCGCCGACCTATGGGTGGTGCTCCCTTCAAGATTGGTACGACTATTGAGGCAGTGGCTGGGTTGGGTAATCCTGATCGTTTTTTCAAGCTGCTTGAAGANTTACCCTANCCGATACAAGCTCACAGCTTNCCAGATCACTANAATTACCGCTCGGAAGATTTTCAAAGCGGTGCATTNTCACAGAGNAACCCAATCGTCATGACCGAAAAGGATGGGATAAAATGCGAGGGTTTCGCAGACTCGCGATTCTGGAGTCTCGACGTGAAAGTTCAGGTTGATTCAGATCTGTTAACACAGGTAAGTGAGCATGCTCGGTATTTTTTCGATCAGTGATCAGAAGAAATTACTGCTGTTTATGACTTTAAGAGGCGTTTATGCTCGACAAAAAACTGCTCGAAATTCTGGTCTGCCCAATCTGTAAAGGCGAATTGCATTACGACAAAAGCGCAAAGGAATTGGTCTGTGCGGCCGATAGGTTAGCTTTCCCCGTTCGCGATGGCGTACCGATTATGATAACCGCTGAAGCAAGGGCGATGAGCTTGGATGAGTTGGAGTCTTTACGGTGACTTATAAAGTGGTGATCCCGGCGCGCTACGAGTCAGAGCGCCTTCCGGGCAAACCCTTGCTTGAAATTGCGGGTAAACCCATGCTGCAGCTCACCTGGGAAAAGGCCTGCAGCAGCTCCGCTGAACAGGTAATAGTCGCCACCGATGATGCACGTGTCGCTGAAGCTGCCACGAAATTTGGTGCTGAATGCGTTATGACCGCGCGGTCTCATCGCTCTGGGACTGAACGCCTTCATGAAGTTGCGCTGTTACGCAAATGGTCAGCGGGAACTGTCGTGGTAAACGTTCAGGGTGATGAACCACTGATCCCCTTCGATGCAATTGATCTAGTTGCAAATAACTTGCAGGTCAATCCAAGAGCGGACATCGCAACTTTGTGCGAAAAAATCGAACGCGAGCAGGAGCACAATGATCCGAATGCGGTCAAAGTCGTGTTTAGTTGCGACGGCTTCGCGCATTATTTCAGTCGGGCCTGTATCCCTCATGGCGGGGTCAGCAACCCCCCCGACCGATACAGACATATCGGCATTTACGCCTATCGTGTTGAGATCCTCGACCGGTTTGTCAGCTGGCCTGTTTCAGATCTTGAGGCATCCGAAAATCTTGAACAACTTCGCGCCTTGAACAATGGCATGAGGATCCATATCGACCGATGGGACGAGCCAATGCCTGCTGGTGTGGACACGCCTGAAGACCTCGAAGCGCTTCGTCAGCTGCTCTCTGAAACGCACTAGAGCTCGTGACTTGCAGATCCAAAAAATCCATATTCTGATGGTCTGTTTGGGAAACGTATGTCGATCTCCGACTGCTCACGGTGTTCTTGACAAACTGATCAAGGACAAACGGCTCGATGGTCGGCTTGAGGTAGATTCTGCTGGCACAGGAAGTTTCCATTTATCAGTATCGCCTGATACCAGAGCAATCAGGGCTGCACATGCCAGAGGGTGTGACCTTAGCCGACTGCGCGCGCGCCAGATTAATGCGTCAGATTATGAGTCCTTTGATTTAATTCTGGCGATGGACAAAAGCAATCTGTCTGATCTGCACGAACGCTGCCCGCCGCATTTCAGGCAAAAACTCGGGCTCTTTCTGAGCTGGAGTCAATCAGGTCTAGAGGAAGTACCGGATCACTATTGCAGCGGATCCTTGGGCTTTGAGCTGGTTCTGGAGCTGGCGGAAGAAGTATGTGGAGCGCTTATCGATGAGTTTATCGATTGAATCGTTGAAAGGGGTATTCTGATATTATGTTGATTCATGAAAATTTCAATCTTCAGCCTCATAACAGTTTTGGCGTATCGGCAAATTCACGATATTTCTCGTCAGTGAGCTCCCTCGAGCAAATCCGTCAGGCATTTCAATTTGCATCAGAAAAGCGCATTCCAACCTACGTGCTGGGGGAGGGCAGTAATACACTGTTCAGCAAGGATTTCCCCGGACTGATTATAAAAATCGCTTTGACGGGCATTAAAATTGATCAGGCTTCAGGCGTGGTTCGAGCAGCTGCAGGAGAGAATTGGCATACCTTGGTGTCCAGCTGTATGAATCAAGGGTTGTACGGGCTGGAAAATCTAGCTCTGATACCTGGGTCGGTCGGAGCTGCCCCTGTTCAGAACATTGGTGCCTATGGCATAGAGATTGCGTCTCTCATAAAACACGTTAAAGGTTTCGATATGCGCTCGGGTGAGCGATTCGTACTGAATGCGAATGAGTGCTACTTTGACTATCGAGACAGTATTTTTAAAAAAGTAGGCAGCGATCACCTTGTCATCAGCGAGGTGGTGCTGCAACTCCATCAGGATTGGGTGCCAGATCTGAGTTATGCTTCACGCGACGAGGAATTTGCGGACGCGTCAATAGAAACGCCCCAACAGTTGTTTTCGCTGGTTTGTCAAGTTCGCCGCCGAAAGCTGCCAGACCCGAAGCTAATGGGTAATGCGGGAAGCTTCTTTAAAAACCCTTTCGTGTCTGCTATCTGCCTGGACGAGTTAAAATCTCGGTACCATGATCTCGTATGGTTTGATACCGACGATCCGGGTCTCAAGAAGCTGTCTGCGGCCTGGCTGTTGGAGAAGTTAGGCTGGAAAGGTCAGAAGAATGGCGGAGCCGAAGTGTCATCAATGCATGCGCTGGTTTTGATCAATTCCGCGAGCGCTACTGGTGAAGAGATCTCTGTTCTGGCTGATCGTATGATGGCAAGTGTATTCGATGAGTTCGGTATTGTTCTTGAGCCCGAGGTGAGAATATTGTGAGATTATCGAAGAACCTTACTCGACTGCGCTTCATACCTTTGGCGGTCTCCGGTGTGGATCGCCGTTGGCGGTCTGTGGTGACGCTCTAAATCCGTCCGGTTTTGAACTAACCAATCCAGTTGCATCTTATGAGTAATACTTCCTACGAACCTTTCGACCACAAGAGTTTCCTGGCCAATTTGACGTCAAGGCCCGGTGTGTATCAGATGATCGATAACGAGGGGGAGGTTTTATATGTCGGCAAAGCGAGGCACTTGAAGAGCCGGGTGAGCAGTTATTTCAGAGCTTCCGGATTAACAAGCAAAACTTTAGCGATGGTGAACAAGATTCATGACATTCGGGTGACTGTGACACGCGGTGAAACTGAAGCGCTGTTGCTCGAACAAAACCTGATTAAATCCTTGAGGCCGCCCTACAATATTCAATTGAGGGACGATAAGTCCTACCCTTACATTCTTCTCTCTGAAGGCAATGAATATCCGAGGCTGAGCTTCTATAGAGGCAGTCGCCACCGGAAAGGGCGCTTTTTCGGGCCCTACCCCAGCGCAAACGCCACCAGAGAGACCCTGCAGCTCCTTCAGAAAGTGTTCCGAGTTAGGCAATGCAATGATAGTTACTTCAAGAATCGCTCGAGACCCTGCTTACAGTATCAGATCAACCGCTGCACCGGTCCCTGCGTCAATCTGATTTCACCGGAACATTACGCGATGGATGTTGAATACTCAGTGATGTTCCTGCAAGGAAAAAGCAGTGCACTGGCTAAAAAGCTGACGGCGCGCATGGAGACAGCCGCAGAGCTGCAGGAATTTGAAAAAGCGGCGACAATTCGGGATCAGATATCCGATTTGAGACGCATTCAGGAACAGCAATATGTCTCCAATCAGGGTGGCGATGCTGATGTGCTCGCAGCTGCTATTTCGGGCTCGAATTTTGTCGTCCACGTCATCTACGTCCGAAACGGCCGGATCATCGGAAGCAAGGGGTTTTTTCCCCGTTTGCGACTCGCTTCTGAGCCGGGAGAGCTTCTCTCAGCGTTTATTGCGCAAGTTTATCTGGCAGATGACAAGGCGGCAAACATACCGCCTGAGCTCATCGTATCCGAATCCCTTCCAGATAGTCCGCAATTGCAATCGGCCCTCAGTTTTGTTGCTGATAAAAAAATCCGGTTGGGTGATCGGGTCCGTGGGCATCGTGCCAAATGGCTTGAGCTGGCTCGCACTAATGCGAAAGAAACTCTACAAAGTAGGCTTGCTAGCAAGCAGTCGATGTTGAATCGTTTGACTAGCCTGCAAGCAAACCTATCACTTGAGTTCACACCCGAGCGCATTGAATGTTTCGACATAAGTCACACCGGAGGTGAGGGCACCGTCGGCTCTTGTGTTGTGTTTGATCAGAATGGTCCTGTAAAGAGTGACTACCGACGTTTCAACGTTACCGGCATTAATCCTGGAGACGATTATGCAGCGATGGAGCAAGTGCTTGATCGTCGCTTTACCCGACTGAGCAAAGGGGAAGGTAAAATACCCGGTATGCTGCTCATCGATGGAGGCAAAGGGCAGCTGACTCAGGCCAAGGAAATCCTTGAAAAATACCAGTTGCCAGAGATTGTGCTAG
>PBTW01000023.1 GCA_002729315.1 Gammaproteobacteria bacterium | reverse complement strand
TGTACGGCGTATGATGCACCGTATTGGGGAGCACCAACCTGTGGCAACTTGGCGGTTTTCTTGCATGTACAACTTATATTGATAACAATATTAGGTTATTCCTCGGAGAAGTTTGGTATGAGCGAATTGATTAACAACAATGCTGGCGAACTCGTTCGTACACAGGCATCCAAGTCAGCAACCTGGACAGCGCGCGAGTGGTTGTGGGCACTGCCTCAACCCGTGCTGGTGCTGGGCACGACTGTGTTGATGGCCGCCATGGTGGCGAGCGATTGGGCGCATCGCGAGCTATTCGCTGCGATTATGATAGTTCTTCCGATCCCGCTACTTATAGTTGCCGAACGGATTTGGGCTAAGCGCACCGACTGGCTTCTTGAGCCGAAAGAGATGATCGAGGATGCTGGCTGGCTCGCTGCCGCTGGTCTGCTTTTTATCCCTTTGTACAGCGACTTTTATCAAACCCCGATTTCTGAAGGCTTCAAGGCGGTTCGCGACCTGTCCCCGTTGGGTCTTTCTCTTGAGCCCACAACTGGTGCAGGGCTCTTGGGTAGCGCATTAGTGATAATGCTAATTTCAACTTTCATCTATTACTGGCTTCATAGGATTCAACACGAGACGCTTTTCTGGTGGAGGATGCACGCTACACACCATCACATTACGAAAATGGGATGCATGCGAGGTGACCGAACACATCCGCTCGAGTACATAAGCTTAATGCTCGGAACTCCAATCGCGCTCGCATTGCTTGGCGCGGGAGACGGCGTTCTGGCGGTAGTTGGTTCCTTTCGCATATGGACTGGAACGCTGAACCACGCCAACCTGCCTTTGAAGTCCCTGCCGGTTTACGACTGGGTGTTCGCTACGGCGCAGCAACATCACGTCCATCACGCGTACGAGCGAAGGCAGGCGGACTCAAATTATGGGTGCAACCTTATCCTTTGGGACAGGGTATTTGGTACCTATTGTGCGGATGCGTCAGAAGGCCAAATAGGCGCGGGCAAGTGCGTACCGCTCTCGATAAAAGATCAACTCGCGCTAGCGTTTTATTCCGACGACAGACTAAAAAGCCTGTGAGCGGTTAGATATACTGCACGTTCCGCGAGAAAAATTCGTGTCAGAATCCAGCACATTGCACGTTGTTAGAACGCTTCCCATTCGTCCCAAGATATAGACCGACCGGGATAGACGACGTTGGACATCGGCCAGGAGGACGATATCCAATTTTGGGCCCAATCATAGAGCTCAGCATCGAACCCGGCTTCAAATTCTGTTTGTGTAACCCATAAAACCACTTCCGCGTCAAACGCAGGTCTACTGGAAGGGCGAATGTACAGGCATCCGCGCTCGCGAGTACCGTCAGACGTCAGAACCGCATAGGCGAACGAGCGCCGCTCACTAAAACGTGCCTGCTCGGCTAGCATATCCGCCATAGCAGCCTCATAGTCGATATCCTCTCGAGGCCAGTCCGTGCTCCGGGTGAATGTTGCCTGCAAATGGGCTATCGAAGACATGTAAGCTTCATAGTCCTGTTCAACGACGTCCGGCCCGAGCGGCACCAGCTTGAAGGAGTCCGTTTCCACCAGGACCGGCACTTCAAAATCATCAGGCACCAGCAAGCCGCTATCTGACCTGGCTTCCTCAGACTTTTTTGCGCTCAGAAATTTGGCATATCCGTCAGTCATTGCTCGTGCGCAATCCCCCGGCGTCACTCGCAGCTCGTTTTCGCGGCGACAGGGCCCGGCCATGACCTCTGGCATATTATCTTCAACCCATTGCCGGGCTTCATAGTAGATTGGCTGATCGTTGGAACTGGTCCTCACATCAACGATATTTTCACCATCGAATGACAGATGGAATGTGTCCGTCACATTAAACCCCGTCTCGAGAGCAAGAACCGGGTCGTCCTGCACCGTAATAGCACAATCAATTTTATCGCTCGCTACAGTCGCGCAAGGGGCACGCTCCATCACGAGGTAATTGCCACCCTCAGCCCACCCCTGATAGTCCAGCAGTCTGGCCTGCGCGTCACCAGCTGTGTTCAGGATAGGACGCAACTGCTCAGCCTCAAATGAATAGAAAGCATCAATCATTGATTCGGCTTTTTGCAACTGCATGGCTACAGTATTGCCTGGGGCCAGCTCCCGTGAGCAACCCATCAGGACTGAAAAACAGCAGCAAAAGATTAGAATCCGATTAATCGGATAGGCAGACCATCTCGACATATCATTAGCTCCAAAATTGTCATCACAACATGATGACGGTCAGGCCAAAACTAATGCTGCTCACGATTAAAGCGACATTAGGCATTGCCCGATTGTCATCGACCCAACTCTAACACTTGCAAGGTTTATACCGTAGAGTCGATGGCTGAACGCTGAAGGAAAAAATACAAGTGGCGCACCTAGCTATCGGTTATGGAGTCCGTCACAGAGTGCCACGCTCTCTGTTTTTTGCAGCCGCAGAAGTACATCTTCTTGGAATCTTCGCCTTAAAAGCGACTGGCGTGAACCCAGTCCCCTACTGAGATCCATCGAAGAAAGCTTGGTTGGCACTTTTACCACAGGCGCACCAGAAGTAGGTTCTACCTGTTCATATTCGACTGCATACGACGCGATTTGAGGGCCGACTGCGTCCGAGATAATTTCTCCTGTGATGCTAACAACTGCAACGTGCATGAATAAGGTAAAAAAACAAATATAACGTCAGCATTCAGGATCACACAAGCACCGCATATAACAGCGCAGAAGGGAATGTTGTTTCTGTGTTGCGCCAAAATCACAATGGATTGCGCCCATATCGCGACACATTTTCTTGCACTGAAATAGTTCATTAGAACCTGGTCTCGCCTCACGAACTAGCAAGCTGAGTTGCCATCCGTGGTTTCAAAGAATCAGGCGAACTGACCTGGCAACCAGCGCAAATTTACGTGAAGCTAGATCATGGACAACTTTGCCGGGCTGACCATGAAACAGAGGAGTGTCAGCGGCTCCGAACTTCGCGCTGGGCAAAGTCGGCATTGAGCCTATCCAGGTCATCGCATCGGATTCAGCAGCAGGCGGTGCCGATGACTGAAGCATCCGAATCAGTGCCAAAAAAAAGCCCGCTGAGCGCGGGCCTTTTGGAGAGGACCGGACCTACAGAGCGTAGGACAAGCCAAGGAACAGAGTTCTGCCCCGGGGGCCAACGGGCCATGCGGTCTGCGTGGAGAAGGGCTCTTCGTCAAACAGATTGTTAATACCACCGAAAAGACTTAACCCATCATTCCACTGATAGCGAGCGTTCAGGTCAGAGATCAGAACGTTGTGGAAGAACCCTGCGGAACCGTAGAGCGGATCCAGGCCGGCAATACCGCGAACTTCTTCCACCTCAGCAACGGCCTGCTTACCCTGATAGATCGTCTGCAAACCCACTCTAACCGGGCCGCGATTCCAGCTCAGACCGAGCGAGCCAAACAGACGCGGCCGCTGAAGTTCCATAATTTCAGGATCAACATCGCTTTGGTCTAGTGGATTGAAAAACCGATCAAGGCGCTCCTGACGCGAACCCTGCAGTCTTACGCCAAATTCATTCTCACCAACTGAGAAGTCGTAGCTTGCGGCGAAATCCAATCCTCTCGCCTCCAGCTTCGCAAAGTTGATTTGCCCGGTTTCGAGGAAGTTAAGCCCGCCATCCGCTCGGCGTGTAAACGCGTTACAGAAACCCAGATTTGGGTAAGAAGCAGAATCGAAACAACCCTCGAGAATGTCACCAGAATCGACGGCAGAAATAGCATCTGTAATTGCTACATCCCAGTAGTCAATAGTAATGCTTAGACCCTCGACCAACTCGGGTCGGTATACAAATCCAACAGTCACGGTATCCGCAGTCTCGACATCAAGAGCAGGATTACCGCCCGATACCCCTGCAAATCGGGCGGTGAGTGGGTTAGTCCACGCATAGTTACCGCTAGAATCGACGATGGAAGACAGTGGCAGCCCATTCGCTTGAAGCGCTGCTATGCAGTTAGCCTCCCGATTTGCTGTGCCAGCTGCTACATTATTGGGATCGCATGGATCGGCATTCGCCGCCACGGTGATAGGCAGCTTAGGGTCGAACAACTCAGAGATATTTGGCGCTCTCACCGCCTGAGATATCGTGCCTCTGAGGCTCAGCTCAGAAGTTGGTGCCCAAGTAGCACCGAACTTCCAAGTAGTTGCATCGCCAAGCGTTGAGTAGTTTGCGACGCGGGCAGCGCCGTCGATGGTTAACTCTTCAGCCATTGCTCTGCCGCGCAGTACAGGCAGCCGGAACTCGACAAACGCATCAGTCACGTCGTACTCACCCATAGTGTTGTATTGCTGTGAGTTGTCGTAATCGATAAATGTGTATAGCCAATCGCTAACTTCATTAACGCTCTGTCCGGCAGTGTACGACGTGCCTTGTGGCATGATACCTAAATCAAGTGGATCAAGAAGGTTCAGGCTTGACTCTTCTCTGTACTCGATGCCTGTTGCATAACCGATCGGACCATCAAGAAGCCCCGATGCGAACTCAAACTCGCCGATCAATGTCGCGTTTATGACCGTTTGATCGAGCTCAAGAACCCGCTCGAGTGGCATGGTTATGAAGTTCTGCGCTGCGGCACTTGCAGAGTAGGTGCCAAACGGATTGAGCGGCTGACACTGACCGTCGCCGGGTGTAAAAGAGTAATAGCGGTCACTGCTGTACGCTCCGTTCGCATAACTATTGGATCCTGCGAAGTAGTCAATCTCATAAGCAGCATTCGGGTTCAGATCAGATCGACAAACAATGTTACCGCTGCTGTCTTTGACAGCGTCAATCGCCGCAAATGTTCGATCGAGTACTGTGGTGGTGAGATTACTGGTGTTTGTAAATTCACCATGGTTTGCTGAAACCTCGAGCACATGATCAGGTGAAAGCTCCCACTCAAAGCCTGCAACGAAACGCACAGTCTCTCGAGTGTATTCGGACGGGTTATTGTCGCTGAAATCCCAAGGATCTTGAGTTAACAGCAAGCCGCCGGTCTGAGCCACAACGGGCAGCAATTGTTCGGGGATATACGGATTGTCTGCTTGGATAAATAGCGTATCGTAGAAACCATCTCCCTCGGAGAAGGCGGTCGACGTTGCTTCTACATACTTACCTTCGAAGAATACATTGAAAGTGTCGGTAAGATCATAGTTCGCGTTTACGTTAATAACAGCACGCTCCGTCTCTGGATATAGAGTACCGCGATTACCACTTCCGTTGGCAAGACCACCGTCGCCGCCCTGACTCCACAGAGTACCGAGTACGGTACCGTCCTGATTAACCCGAACAGAACCATCAGGGTTAGTAATCCAGCATCCGGCTAGGTAGCCTACCCGACCGCCCTCAGATTCTTGACAGTCAGCAATACCGTTGTTGTTGATGTCCACGTAAGTCGTGGAGCGTCCGCCGAAAGTCGGTGCGATTGAGCCGGCTTGCGAGGTCAACCAGAAAGTTGGGTTCTCTACAACAGCCCGTGGAGGTGCATTTGGGTCTGTAGATGGGTTAGCCCTTGGTCCGACGGAAGCGATTCCATTGTCCTTAGCCCAGTCGCGTTCACCGTATAAGAGACCTGTATCAGTTTCCAAGCTCAAAGAGACCGCAATGTTTCCGCGATCGTCATTGAAGTTCATGCCCCAGGTTGCATCAACAACCGTCGTTTGACCTTGACCGCGCTCGGGAAGGCCCTGCTGCAAGTCGACCTGGAAGCCCTCGAAATCATCCCGCAGGATGAAGTTCACGACACCGGTCACCGCATCAGCACCATAAATCGCCGAGGCGCCGCCGGTGGTGACCTCAACACTGCGCACCAACGCCCGAGGAATAGTCCCTGTATCAACCGCTTGGCTGCCGCGGAAACCTGCCACGTGCCTGCGGCCGTTGACCAGCGTCAGCGTCCGGTCTCCACCCAAACCGCGAAGGTTGAGACTGTTCGCACCTGTTGACGAATTCTCGGCGGTGAGTGACGACACCAAAGCAGGAATATCAGCAACGATGTCGGCGATGTTGATCTCACCAGAATTCTGTATGTCTTCGGCGCTGAGTGACTGAATCGGGACTGACGATACCAGATTAGGGTCAGCGGGGATTCTCGACCCCGTGACAATTATTTCATCAAGGGTGGCGTCCGACTGGGCGGTAACCACTGTCGGCAGCACCGCCACACCGGACAGTGCCAGGCAGACGGCGGTTTTTAGGGCTTTGGGTCTAAAAGTTGAAGACCTTCCACCAGGGTTTCCAAAATTCGAATTTTTCATGTGGGTTCTCGCTATAGTCCAGACAAATGTGCTCCTCGGAACACGCTTTAATCTTCTTATTGAATACGTTACTAATCAATTGTAACTGCATTTGCGCTCAAATAGACCATAAATTCACCACAACGGTGCATATTTTGTCCAAATTTGGCGCTTAGGCCGTTATTTTCGCACCTTGATGGTCCGTGTGCCAGGTGAAGCAATATCGATACCAGTTCTCTAGGGGCTTGCCGCTAGAGCCTACAATGCGGGCTAAAAGGGGGCATGCGGGCAATTCGCCTCTGCAAAAATGCCTATATCTGCAAAATCCACCCCAAAATGCTTTTGGATCAGCAGTTTTGCGCTCTGGTTTGAGCACAATCAGGCCGCGCTAAACCGCTGCCCGGCAGAATTTCTGCTTTTTTTTAGCGCGCTTGCACTAATTTAGTGCCACTTGACGCGATACTCCGGTGTTGCGGCGCGGCGCGTTTATCTACTCGGGCCACTTGCTGAGTCGCTCTGCTCACCAACTGAGTACAAGAAGCATCGACGGCTCACAGCCGCGCTCAACACAACCGCTGTCATAGACAGAGGCCGGGTACTTAAGCCAATCTGGCATCGATATTGCTCCGCAATCCTCGACACTGCTGCGAATCGCGGGAGGCCGGTACGTATCGGTGAGCCGCTCTGCCGGGCACTTATATACTTGACGTCAAACAACAGTGCGAGAACAATAATCCTGACTGTCGGATTCAGCGTGGTCCAGCTAGCTCCCAGTCAATACAAATAGCTTGACTGCACACTTAAAACTGCCATGCCAACTTGCCTTGCCAGCATGGTTCGTCCAAACGAGTCGACCGGTCATACTCAGAGGAACAATTCCTTGCAAGCCAAAATTCATGTTATTCACGAAAACAACGATTGGACCCAGCACCTGCAGCACCGGTTAGAGGAACTAGAGCTTCCTCACGAGCTGTGGCACCTCGATATTGGGCAACTGGATCTCTTCGGTAAGCCGCCTCCAGGCGTCTTCTATAACCGAATCAGCGCCTCATCGCATACCCGAGACCATCGATACGCACCGGAATTCACGCAAGGCGTACTCGCATGGTTGGAACACAATGGCTGCACGGTGGTCAACGGCAGCCGCGCGCTGAGTCTAGAGATCAGCAAGGTCTCACAGTATCTGGCCCTGAATCAGCATGGCATCCAGACCCCCATAACATTTTCTGCCGTGGGCAAACAGCAGGTAATGGAAGCCGCTAAACGGCTTGATATGGACAGCTTTATCACCAAACACAATAGAGCAGGCAAAGGCCAAGGCGTGAAGTTATTTCATTCTTTGCCCGCTCTAGAGGCATATCTCGAGGGGCCTGACTACGAGCACCCTGTCGATGGCATTACTTTGATTCAACAATACATAGACTCCCCGGGCGCGCACATCATCCGCCACGAGTTCATTGACGGTAAATTTTTCTATGCGGTCAGGGTGGATACTTCAGAGGGTTTTGAATTGTGCCCGGCCGATGCCTGCTCGATCGACGACGCCTTCTGTCCCGCAGACAGCGCAGAATCCGGAACCAAGCCAAAATTTGAAATCCTGACAGATTATCAGTCTGCCGATATTGCTCGCTATGAGTCGTTTCTCAGTGACAACCAGGTACAGGTCGCAGGCATCGAATCGGTTCAGGACACTTCCGGCAACACCTACACATATGATGTGAATACAAACACAAACTACAACAGCGACGCTGAAGCGGCCGCGGAAAAATACGGCATGTTAGAACTGGCTCGTTACCTTGGGCGACTTCTGAATCAGAGTCAGGGCTGAGTCTGCCTCAAGCGCCAAGGTCAGCGAACGATCGGCCAGAAATTATCTTTCGCTGCTGTCTGTCTGGCTAATACGACTCAGCTTCCAGGTCAGGGTGGCGACAAGCGCCTCGAAAAGCAGAACAGACATGACGGTCCTGCCGCGTCCGGCTCCCAGTCCGGTCCTTTTGATTATTCGTCTCGATCAAGAGACATTCTTCGGGTGTCATATTTTTACCAAGGCATGAATTCCTCTGTATTTTGGCTATACTCAAGGCTCTGGGAAATATTGTTTGAATTCATGGGGGCCGTCGATGCAAAAACAAAAACTCAATGCGCTTGCCATTATTTTCCTGTTAATCGCCGCTATCGGCCACGCCAACGCCGAAGTCACTCTGGTGCGGTTCGGTCCGGAGGGGGAAGAAAAACCCGGTATCATCGACTCCGAGGGTCAGCTTCGCGATCTCTCGGGCTATGTCAGTGAAATCACGCCAGAAACTCTGTCATCAGCTTCACTCGATGCCATTGCTGAGCTATCTCTGGATGACTTACCGACCGTAGCCGGCGAGCCCCGACTCGGCGTTCCGCTCACCGGCATCGGCAAAATCATTGCTATTGGATTCAATTATATAAATCATGCAGCCGAGATGGAGGTCCAGCTGCCAGAGGAACCTTTGACCTTCATGAAGGCTACTTCTGCTCTGACTGGCCCATTCGATCAGATCATTCAGCCTCGCAACGGGCTGAAGCTGGATTATGAAGCGGAGCTGGTTGTCGTCATAGGAAGTCGGGCACAGTACATATCAGAAGAGGACGTGTTCGACTATGTTGCTGGTTACACAGTCGGACATGACGTCTCGGAACGAGCATTTCAACGCGAGCGAGGCGGGCAATTCACAAAAGGAAAATCTGCAGACACCTTTGCGCCGTTGGGTCCTTATCTCGTCTCCGAAGATCAAATCAAAGACATTCAGGCGCTGTCCATCTGGTCTGAGGTCAACGGAGAAATGCGACAGCAAGGAAGCACCGCAGACATGGTCTTCGGCGTCAGAGAAATTGTCAGTCATCTGAGTCAGTTCATGACGCTTTATCCGGGCGATATTATTTTTACCGGCACTCCGGCTGGCGTCGGTGACGGCATGGATCCGCCGCAGTACCTGAGGCCGGGCGATGTCGTTCGCATCGGAGTAGAAGGGCTCGGTGAGCAACGTCAGGTTGTTGCTCCGCCGCGCTGAGCAATTTTACCCGCAATCAGACCTTCACTCTGTCGGGTCACTGACCTAATAAATCAATCAAATTGAACTAACAGGAGAGCCAACCATGAAACTTACTGGACCCAGCTTGATCCACTTTCTACTTTTAACACTGAGTGCATCGGGGTTCGCTCAGGATCTTCCCATTTCCGGTATCAGCCCGAGCAGAGACGTCCCTGGTGCTCACCTCTCTCCGGACCCCGCCACTGAACACAAGGTGGTATTCGATTTCGTAATGAATGATGACAATCTGGATGATCCGTATCCCATGCTTCCGCTCGTCGCACGATATGTGAATACGCTGGCCAACATGGGTGTGCCGAAGGAAAACCGGAAGATTTCAATCGTGATGCATAGAGGTTCCGGCCTGATCGGGCTCAATAACGACGAGTTCAGGACCCGCCATGACGGCAAGGACAACCCAAATATCGAACTGATCAATCAGCTTCATGAAGCTGGTGTAACTTTTCACCTGTGCGGACAGGGCATGATTTCTCGGGGTCTGGAGAAAAGCGATCTCCTAGACGCAATTCAGGTGGACTATTGGGCACTCACGACTTTGATTGAGCTTGGCCGCCAAGGCTATGTCAAAATCGGGGGATAGCCCGCGGACCCGGGCAGCGCGCTGGTACTTTGCCCGGGTCAAATATTCTGGCGGAACTCATCCTGTCTGGTGCTAACAGTCCCAGAACACGCCGTCATTGATTGGCCTGACTTGACCGTCCCTCATCGACAACTAGCTAATTACCAAAAACGCGCCGAAACGACACATCTACGAAGCGCTGAGCTCGCGGCATTTGCCCACGAATGCCAAAGCACCGAGGCCATAATCCGTATAGACCACTACAAAGCTGGTGCCGTTTGGGTGGATCGACAAAGTCGCTTCACCGAATGCAATATTGTCAGTCCGGCAAACTACGTAACCATTCTCAATCTGGCAGGAACCCCGAAAGCCGGGAAATTCCGCACGGTGCCAGCCCTGTTCGGTATCGACCAGCCATCGGCGATGAGCGGTATCAACGCCGCCTTCATCAATCACCTCACTTTGATAAGCATCAATGCTGACTGCTCCAGTTTCCTGACAGGAGTAAAGATCTGCCCAAGCGGTTGAATGGAAGCCAAAGACGCCCCAAACCATGCAGACAAGACCCCAGACTCGGCGCCTGCTTAACTCAATCGCTGAACCTTTGCTACACAAGTTATGATTCCGCACCATCCCCGACCCAAACACTCTTATACGGCCGCCAGCGCCTTTAGATTTGTTTGCCGATTGAGTCACTGACTGAGGAAATTGGCGAAACTCAGCATACCCATTCTTCAACGATATGGTTAATGAGATCGGGAACCGTAAAATAAGCAACAATACGAGGCCCTACCATCACTGTAAGGAAATACGGGTGTTACTAAATTACTCACAACTAAATCCAACTGACTTTGCGCGTTGCACGGCCCAAAACATGCCTCTATACTCGAAAAATCGCGCTCTCAATGGAATGCCCACGAATGGAATACCAACGAGAAATCGCGGAAGAATATGAGTAGTACATAATAATCAAGGGAGTAAGACATGCGCAGAAATTTTCCGTGCAAGAAGCAGGGCCTCGCCCTCGCCGTTATGCTGGCTAGTGCCGGAACCTCGTTCCAAACCCTAGCCCAAGATGAAGGCGTCGAAGAAATAGTAGTAACAGGTTCGTTTATTAGAGGCACGCCCGAAGATGCCCCCTCTCCTGTGACAGTGATCGACCGCGATTCGATCCAAGAGCAAGGGGCTTCCCAAATTTGGGACTTGATTCGAAACCTCGAAGTCAACCAGGGCTCGGATACAAGCGTTGCTGGCTCGAATGATGCCAGCCAGCTTCAGGGTACCGCCTCTGTGAATCTCAGAAACTTGGGCGGCAACTCTACGCTTACCCTCATCAACGGTAAAAGATTCACTCCTGCTGCTGTAGTAACAAGTTCAGGACAGGAATTTGTTGATTTGAACACCATCCCTCTTGTAATGACTGACCGAGTCGAGGTCCTTACAGACGGCGGGTCTGCACTTTACGGTTCAGATGCAGTCGCTGGTGTAGTAAATGTAATAATGCGAACCGATTTCGAAGGCCTAGAATTATTTGCTGACACACAGGGGGTGGAGGAGTCTGGTGGAACTTACGAGCAGACCTTCAGCGGTATCTGGGGCACGAGCTTCAATAACGGAGACACGCGCTTAGTGCTTTCAGCAGAGCAATTCGAGCGGGACCCTGTGCCGCTGGCAGATGCTCAATACTTCGACCCTACACGCGTAATTAGTAATGGAGAAGTAGGCGCTTTTCGGGTGACCAGCCCGCTTGGCGGAGGCTTCAATATGGCTTTCGTCGATCCAGCTCTGTCGCAGCAACAGACTATCGAAAGGATGGGCCTTGGTGAATCCGTCTCGGGAACGCGGGGATTAGTTTTCGCTGATCCTCTATGCGAGACACTTTCTGGGGACCTTGGGCCATTCTACAAAGACAATCGCTTTACTGGTGTGGGTAGGCGAAATGGGCGCTGTTACGAAGACAACATGGCCAACCAATTTATTGCGATCGGTCAGGAACGAACCAGTGCAGCAATGAGCTTTGAGCATACCTTCGGTGAAAATGCCGAATTTTACTCATTCTTCACCTATTCCGATTTGGAAACAGTCAGAGAGTGGGATGGGATCTCTTTCTCTAGAACCGCCCACTTGGTGCACGCACCCACAACCCTCGGTGCACTATCCACCTTCGTGGGCAATCCTCCGGTGCTCGCTCCAGTATCGAACAATCCGCATCTAGCTTCAAACGGCGGATTTGGCCAAGGCTATTATGGCGGAGGCGTCAGAACTGGCTGGCCTCGATCGACAGAAGACATATTAACGACCAATACAACTTCCGGTGCCCAGATAGGCCTCCGCGGAGAATTGGATGGTATGGGCTTCAACGATACCGCTCTTAGCTATGATGTGAGCGTGGCATGGAGTGATTCAAGCATCGAGCAAAATTACGCTACGCTGATCAGGGACCGAACCGAAATGGCATTGTACGGCCTAGGTGGACCCAACTGTACGCCGAATGGAACACCTAACTTACACTTCGAGGCGATCCCTACATTTGGTGGGTTAACTGCGCTATTTGACACTGTGTTTCCTGGTTACGTGCTTAATACGAGAGAGAGCACCTCTTATGCGCTCACCTCCACTAACCATGGCCAAGACGGTTGCCAGTTCTTTAATCCGTACCTCACAGCGCTGACCAACCCAGAACTCGCAAACTCTCCTGAGCTCGTCGATTGGATGGTGGGCCGGATAAACCGCGCGGACAAGCGCAATCAACTACTCGTTTTCGATGCAGTTGTCTCTGGTGAAATGTTTGAAATGAGCGGTGGCACAGCTCAATTCGCAGCCGGGCTTCAAAGACGAGAGCGAGATGCGTCTGGTATCGCGCCGGAAATTAATCTTCCGGGTCTATCTGTGATCAAGGGATACGAGCCAGGTTTGTTTGGAGCCCCAAATCAGTTTGAAGAGGGGATTACGAACAATCTTGAATGCGCGAGCTGTATCTTCAACTTCGATGACTCGAGGCAGGTAAACGCGGCTTTCGTCGAGCTCTCATTGCCGTTTGCGGAAAACGTAGAAACTCAGGTTGCCCTCCGATACGAAGACTACGGAGGTAACATCGGTGGCGATCTATCTCCCAAAGTCGCCCTTAGCTGGAGGCCGACAGACGACGTCTTGCTTCGCGGCTCATATTCACAATCATTCCGGGCACCTAACATAGGAGTTGTTAACCAGGCATTCGAGGCCTTTAGCACCAGTGTTCAGGACCCACTCCGAAATCAAAAGGTGAGAGCAGGCCTTCTGCCGGCAACGGATGAAAACGCCATTCAAAACGGATCCTACACATCTGGCTCACCGAATCCTAATTTAGGCAATGAGACAGCTGACACCTATAACTTAGGTTTCCAGTGGACTCCTAGCGGCTCGTTGGAAGGAGTTAGCGTCGGAGCAGATGTTTGGAGGTTTGAGGTTAGTGACCGGGTACTGCCACTGATCCCAAGGGCAGCACTTAATCCTGAAATAGAGAAGTTCAACTCAGTTGTGGGCGACACATCAAACTACATTCTTAACGACTCCCAGCCGCTTGATGCTCGCGGGCCAGATGGGAACGTCATAGCCTGTGACCCGGATGCTATTGCTGCGCAGTTCGGTATCGACTCTGACGAACGTTTGAATTGCGTGGTTAACCCTGCAGCCTATCAAATACCGGGGATCCAACGTTCTCTTAACGATGTGAATGCTGGCTTAACAACAATTGTTCTTCCAGCGGTCAACGCGGGCAACATTGAAGTTCAAGGTATTGATCTCAGCGCGGGTTATCGCTGGAGCACTGACTATGGTAACTTCAGGCTGGCCGCGGACTACACCCATATCGACGAATATCTAGTCAAGGACGTGCCCGGTTTGGAACTCGGTCTTCAGGAAACTGGTCGCTTTGATGCTGCCGGTGCTGATGGCGAGCAGAATATTGTACGGGAGGTACCAGACAACAGGGCGAACATATCGCTCAGTTGGAACTTGGACAATCATCGCCTGACCATCTTCAACCGCCATACTGGCTCATTCGAAGTGCTGGGACATGCTGATTACTTAGCTAACCCCAACACTCCTCAGATCGAGAAAGACTACGCGAAAGGTAAAGTAGAGAGCTACAACTCTTGGGACGTTCAATACGTATACACTCACGATTGGGCTAACAGCAGCTTGGGCTCTTCTACCTTTACTCTAGGTGTGATTGATGCCACAGACGCCGATATTCCTCTATACCGACGCTCATCTTTCAACCCCTCAGTCTTTGACGCTAGAGGCCGACGCTGGTACGCGAGGTTGCTCTGGCAGTTCTGAGAAAGGTAGCTGGTTAAAACAAAACGGCGGTGAGTGATCACCGCCGTTTTTCATTTTTCCCACCGAAGGGTCACACCGCCCTTCTCAAGACATACATAAGTCACAGAACCCCATGCTCCAGATCAAGATCTACACAAGACAGCTTTGTGGCTTTTGTACTGCAGCCATGCGTCTGCTTGAAGAAAACGGCTATGCATTCGAAGAAATCGCGGCAGATTGCAACCCCGCGTTACGTTCCGAATTACTAGAACTCACAGGTCAGTCTACGCTTCCCCAAATCTTTGTCGGGGAGCGCTCCGTGGGTGGTCACCGAGAACTCACAATCGCGCTTTCGGACGGGAGTTTCGCTCAACTATTCAAAGCAGGCGAGGGCCCTCAAGGGTCCAGCGACATTAGATAATTAGCCACCATCAGATCGAGGTGAGCGCCACCACCATTTTTAAATACAGTGATTTGCTTCGAATTCCTCGGTTCCTTTTGAGCTTTAGCCGCTCGATTAAGTAAGTCGTAAAGGTCACCCAGCACACTGTCAGGCCCAATAGCCCCTGAAGCCAGAGGGATCACCAGCTCACCTATGTGGTCTACTGTTGTATCGCGACTGTCCACATAAAGATTGCCGCGCTGTAATGTGGTGTCGTCCGCTTCCCGCGTGTCGATCGTGTAGGCCCCTACCAGATCCACATGAACCCCAGTCTTTAACCAACTGCCTTGCAATACGGGCGTTTCTGAAGTTGTGGCCGTGACGACAATATCGCCTCGCGGAACTACGGCGGCTTTGTCTGTGGATACTTGCAGAGTAAAGGGATGAAGTTTTTTGTCAGCTGCCACGAATTGCTTGAGCCATTTCGCCGATTGAATTCGTCGAACGCAAAGCGTCACTATTTCGATTGAAGGGAATAGCGCAGTATATGCGTCGATCAATGAACGAGCTACCTGTCCTGCACCTATGATAACCAGATGTTCGGGTTCAGCCGGGCCCAGCAGCCTGGCCCCTAGAACACTGTCGGCAGCGGTTTTCCAGTAAGTTAGTAGCTCGCTGTCAATCAAGGCGCGAACCTGTCCCGTGCATTCGTCGAACACTGTGCAAATACCCTGCACACTCGGCAAAAATTGCTCTCGATCAGGATTATTCGGGAAAACAGTGACACTTTTTACGACATAGCCCAGGCCATCAATCCGAGCTGAACGATTTAGCAGGCGATTGGGGCCTTGGGCCAGAACGGTGTCTGTAATGGCTGCTCGCGGCAATCGGTGGCCGGCAATGAGGGCATCAATCACCCCTTGCCAGCAGAGTCGATCCAGTTGGGTAAAGCGGTCGATATATTGCGGTTGCAGCATCAGTCCACCAAGGAAAGTAGGGATCCTATAATCCAAGAAAAGCCCGCCAAAGTAATGAGTTGAGGCCAACCGCCTAGCGGCCTTCTCTGATGTCGCAGTATCAGCCGGAGTGCCTTGGCAAGCGATTCAGAGGACGCTCAGGCCGTCCTAGCCAGCATTGCCCCTTCAATGCTTCGATCGAGCGCCCGCAATGTTTTACTGAGCAGAAAAAAGACGATTGTGATAGCGATCAGCAGCGCAGAAGCACCCAGAATCGCGCTGACTGCACCGAAGTTGTCTGCCACGATTGCCATGGGAAACACACCGATTGGAGTCAGTCCGAATGAGAGCATCATGAAGCTGCTCATCCTGCCTCGCACCTTATCCTCGACCAGCAACTGAATTGCCGCGTTGTTCACCGTCTGGCTGGCGTTGGCAAAAACGTTGGCCGCCAAAAGAGGCAACAGGGCAATCGTAAAAACAGGCGTCAGCACGAATATCGCCAGACAGATGCCGAACGCAATCGTGCTACCCAGCATCATTTTCATACGTCCTGCATCATCACCGCGTCTCACTACCCACAGAGCACCCACGACACCACCCGCGCCGCCAGTGGCCATCAGAGTCCCCACGCCGCTATCACCAACGTTCCACGCCTGTTCCGCCAACATCACCAGAATATTCTGAAACGGCATAGCCAGAAACATCGGCAGCAGGCCAAACAGCAGGCAAACAAGAACCGGTCGGTTTGAACGTATGTAGCTAAATCCCAGAGCAATATCTTTAAGCAGAGGCTTTTTCTTGGCACCCGACTCATCAGACCGGCTTCGGTCTACCCCAAACATGCAGACTATCGCCAAACTATACAGCGCAATAGACAGATAGTAAGCCGCTTCGTAAGAAAATTGGCCAACGATTAGCCCCATGACAGCAGGGCCGAGGATACGGTTCAGGTTCATTGCCCCACTCTGAAAGCCCATGGCACTCTGAAGCCGCTGCGACCCCACAACTTTCATAGTAATGGCCATGCGCGCCGGCATAATGAACGGAAAGGCGCAGCCGGCGACAAAAGCGGTACAAAGCATATGCCAGAATTCCAGCTTGCCTAGCAGCAGCAGGGTCAGAATAAAAAATTCGTTTGCGGTAATCAGGGACTGTCCGACAACGACCAACTGGCGACGCTCGACCCGATCGGTAATCGCACCGCCGAGTACGGAAGCAAAGATCAGAGGAACCGCGACCACCAAATTAATATAAGCCAGCGACGTCGCCTCACCTGTCAGTTTCCAGGCCAGCAGGGTCCGCGTCAGCATCTGGCCCTGCATTGCAAAAAAGAAAGCGACGTTGCCAAAAAATAGCCAGCGAAACTGCGTAATAGCAAAAACGTTAAGGGCATCCGGTTTTTTTGACTCCGGCGCTGATTCTGAGGTGTTGATGGCTGAGACTCCTTAGCGCGAGCGCGGAGTATAGCCTAATTTATGGGTGGGGGATTGCAGGAGTTTAGGGCGAGAGCGGTAGCAGCGCCAGCGGCGCTTCTACCATGTGGTGATCGGCTTCATCACCGGCACCAACAAATCGAAAAGAATGCAGGGGTTGGTCAATGCTTCAGCGGCCGTTCAATCCTCGTCACTTGCGTACATAAAGGCGTAACCGTACTCCTGAGCCCTGGTGGCCCCGAGTACGCCAGCGGCAACAAAATGGCTGTTCGGAACCGCGTTCGCCACCAACTCCTGATAGACCTCATCCGACTGGCGCCCCGCTGCTCGGGCAACCATGCCCGCCATACTGAGCGTCGACAGATTGCAAATGGCGAAATGGATGCCACGGTTGGCAAGATTGGCAAGGGTATTATCGCGATTGCCATATGTGCGCCCCACGCTAAGCGGGTTGTGGGTCACCGGGTCCCCATTGCTGTCGTGGATCTGGGTGCGCCCGACAAAAACCTCACTGTATTTCTCCCACATCGCGTCATTAAAACCAAACGGCGCTGAAGCGTGGCGAAAGCATACAACCATGCCATAGTCCTCGTCACTTCCCCCATAACCCATGGCATGGGCGCGCAGGATATTGGAGGCAAAGTTAACCGCTGCAATTCCACCCCGACCGGTAGAGGAGTCAACAAACGCGCGGTGATTGATGCCAAGCTCATCCATCCAGCGGTCTTCGGCATGCCGTTGTGGGGTGAAGCTGGAGTCGTTGCTGGTCTCAGCCTGTGTCTTTGCAACTACTGAGGCACCTGCGGCCGCTAGGCCTGCTCCAGCAAGAAATCTTCGGCGTTTCATTGGAGTGTTTTTTTTCATTTATTTCCTTTCCTAACCTGCTCTTTCCTGCTGGCCCGTTTGTTCCCGGCCTTGCATCAGTTTAGCGTCCCTAAAGATCACCGTCACCGCGAGCGACGACAAGAAGCTTTACTCTGAGCGGCGCTGCGGTTCCGGCCACCGCCTAGCCCTGATCCCGGAGCATGCGGCGCAGAATCTTTCCTGACGCGGATTTCGGGATCTCGTCGACGAATTCGAGAATGCGAATCTGCTTATAAGTTGCAACCTGGTCCGCCACAAACTGCTGAATGTCCTCCGCACTTGCATCCTCCCCGGCCTTTAACGCGACAAACGCTTTTGGCAGCTCGCCGGCCTCATCGTCCGGAATACCAATGACTGCAGCATCAGCGACAGACGGGTGGGTTACTAGCAGCGCTTCAAGTTCGGCTGGAGGTACCTGAAACCCCTTGTATTTAATGAGCTCTTTCAAGCGGTCAACAATGGTGAAATGCCCGTCTTCATCAACGTGACCAATGTCTCCGGTGTGTAACCAGCCTTCTTCATCAATAGTTTCTTTGGTCGCCTGTTCGTTGTTCAGATAACCCGCCATGACCTGCGGACCTCGCACCCAGATCTCTCCATCTTGATTCAGGCCGACATCCTTGCCGGTCTCAGAATCTACCACCCGACTCTCGGTCGAGGGAATCAGAATGCCAATCGTCCCCGGCTTGAACATACCTTTGGGGGTTGAGTGACTTACCGGCGACAACTCAGTCATCCCGTAACCTTGGACAACTTCGCAGCCCAGTCGAGCAGCCGCTTCCTCAGCCAGCTCAGCGCCTAATGGCGCAGCGCCACTGAACACAGATTCCAATGAAGTGAGATTGTACTGCTCAACAATCGGATGCTTCGCCATCGCCAGCACGATGGGCGGCGCCACAAATGCTCGCCTTACCTGATGATCCTGAGTGAGCTGCAGGAATTGCTCGAGATCAAATCTCGGCATGGTGACTACCTTGCCGCCCTGCGCCAAAGCGTTGTTCATCAAAACCTGCATGCCGTAAATATGAAAAAACGGCAAAAACGACAGCATCGCCTCTCCTTCGTCGACAGCCAAGACCGCAGTCGTCTGAATCAGGTTGGCAACACAGTTCCGGTGGGTCAGCATCACGCCTTTCGAGAGCCCTGTGGTTCCGGATGAATAAGGCAGAACAACAACATCATCTGGAGAGACCTTGACCTGCTCCGCCAGCGGCTCGCCCATCAGTTTTGCCAGCGGCGAGGCATCACTCGGATCAATCGTAAAGATTTCCTCTACTCCTGTCTCCTCAGCCGCCTGCCTGGCGATCTCCAGGAACATAGAAATCGTTACCAACAGCTTTGCGCCTGAATCTTTGAGCTGGTGCTGAACTTCATGGGCTGTGTAGGTGGGGTTAATCGTGGTTACCGTCCCTCCGGCCCAGGCGGTGCCATGAAACGCCACTGCATATTCAGGCAGGTTAGGTGCCATGATCGCCAGCACATCGCCCTTGCCAAAGCCTCTTGCCGTTAGGCCGCCAGCGAGCGACTTGACTGCAGCAGAAAATTCTCCGTAGGTTAGGGTGCGGCCGGAGGCGCCCTCCACCAAAGCGGGGGTGTCTGGCAGACGATCAGCACGCTGCAGAACATAGGGCGTTAACAGCGTGTCAGGGACAGTGATGGCCGGAAGTGGGCTGGTATGGATCATACGATACCTCGTGACTTAATGCGTTTCGATACTTTTTTATAACTATTTGCTCTCGTTATAAGAGTGCCAGAAACTTGCAAATCAGTCACGTTGTGGTCTGCACAATTGACGCGCTTGGGTTAGCAGCGGGGCCGACAAAAAGCAACCGATCTGGCGAAAAAAAACACCGAGCAGCCGGAAAACAAAAAACAGAGGATAAGTCCAAGGAAATCAGTGCTTGAGAAATTAGAGATGGTGTAATTCCTGATCAATTAGCCCTGAGGTAACGATAAAACCAATCAAAAAGAAGAACAGGGCACCCGCGACAGGCGCCCCATGATCACGGCAGAAATCGGATCCGAAGCCACCAACCATTTGGTGTCATCAAATTCCCGTCCGCGGTCACAATCTATGGTGGACTTATAGTACCCCGTAAAAAAGCGCGACTGGCACTGTTGAATCGTCGCAAATGACCCGGGGCGGGGATATATCCAAAATTTTGACTTTTAATATTGAGCCAAGAAGCCGATCAGTGGCCTTTGCCTGATGTGACCAGCTAGTCAAACGAGCCTGCTGGGCCAGGGAAAACCACTGGGCTCTGACTGCCATCTTCAGCAACGCTGGACACACCAAAAAAATAATTGTCGATTACGACGTTCTCCAGTGTAAAGGTGTCTACGTCTCCTACACTCCGGCTGTAATCCCAAGTTGGTGAGGTAGTCAGGCGCCAGTGCACCCGGTAGGACGCCGAGCCCTGCACTTTACTCCAGCTCAGAGTGGTGCTGGGTCGCACTGCGCCTCGAATCTCCACACTCGCTGGCGGCGCCGGTGCCTTCGCCATGCCGGCCAGAACCACTGAGTTAAGCGCAGTGAGCTTTGCAGCGTAGGCGAAGTTCACATGCTCAATGGTGTCACCGTAGGCGATACCGTCTTCAATGCGAATGTCCTGATGCTGCTGAGTATAGTTCTCGTTGGTCTCCATGATCCGAACAGCCGGAAAGCCGACCTCATTAAAGGGCCGATGGTGTCCGCCACGCCCGAAACGGTCCAGCCGGTAGATCATCATGACGTCGAGATTTGGAATGTATCGGTCCGCCATTTCATCGACATATCTGGCGATATTCCGCGACGCCGAGTCGACTTCGCCACCCTGAGATCTTCTTTGCCGCGCTTCCGACTCTGTTTCGACGTATCGCGTCCCCTCTGAAAATACCCGCGCGGTGGTGTTGTTGATGACACCATTGACGCCCGTGATATTGCCAATCATGTCGTTATTTAAGACAGCATCGATATTCCAACCAGCGTCGATCGCATGCTGCGCCAGTATGGAACCGCCATTGAGACCCTGCTCTTCGCCTGAGAGCCCCACAAAAGCAATAGTGCCCGGAAAGCGATACTGACTAAGCACTCTGGCGGCCTCAATCACACCGGCCATACCAGAGCCATTATCATTGGCACCCGGGGAATCAGATTTTGCATTCATCGGATCGCTCACCCGGGTATCTATATCACCGCTCATCATGACGAAGCGATTGCCATCTTCGGTGCCTCTGAGAATCGCAACCACGTTCACGATTTCAACAGGATCTGGAATTCTGTCCGTACCAGACACCACTCCTGAGACCGTGAATACTTCTAGGCAACCACCACAGCCATCAGAAATCCGATTGAATTCCGCTTCGATCCAACGACGGGCAGCCCCGATGCCGCGCACCTCTGACTGCGCTTCGGACAGCGTATGACGCGTGCCAAAAGCGACCAGAGTTTCGATACTGGCCTGAATGCGATCAGCAGAAACGGCTCCCACAATCTCGTGCATCTGCGCCTCGCTGGCCCTGACACTCAGAACGGATACCGACTGGGCGGCCATTACCAGAGCAAAACAACTTGAGAGGGTTCGTGTGTGCATCAGAGAGGCTCCATCAAGGGTCGGGACATTGAATGAAAGCAAATACCGCTCGATTTGAAAAGCGCTCTCGTGTCAAAGCAAAGACGACCCAAGCCCTGACAAATCGATTGGCGCTAGAGGTGCCCCAGCGAAAAGCGCTTCCGGAGGAAGCGGGCAACGCCATCTTCATTATGATGGCCGATAATCTCAGTGGCTTTCGATTTGACCGCGGCTTGCCCATTCGCCGGCGCATAGGACTCATCAGCAACCTCAAACATGCTCAGATCATTTTCTCCGTCCCCGAAGACCATCACCTTGTCAAACCCAAGTTCCTCACGCAAAGTCGTCACGCCATCACCCTTGCTGCCATTGCTGTGGTGGATATCCATCCAGCGGAGCTTCTGATTTTGCATGGCTTTGCCGGTGTAGGACACCAGTCCCGGCTCGCTCGCGACGCCTTCGATCACAGCCTGTACTGAATCGTCAGGCCCCATGGCACTGAGGCAGATCACGCTCGAAGAGTCAGGCATGGCAGAAAGAGGCTCCAGCGGTAGTTTTCTCTCGTCCTCGAACAACTGTGCCATTCGCCCTTCTATCTCGTTTTTCAGGGTACCGTGATACACCGCATGGCGGCCATCTGACTCCAGCGTGAATACAAAGGGTGTAATTTCCTGATCAGTCATGGCCGTCAGCACATGAGAAACTTCTTGCTGGCTCAACAAATGACTGTGGCTGTAAGCTTCCTGATCAGGACACCAGATTATGACGCCATTTTTGAGTATATGCGGCAGCGCAAAACGATGACCATCAAGCGGACTCAGCGCTGCCTGCAGCGTTCTCCCGGTGGCAATAGTGTAAGCGATCCCCGCGGACTGCATAAGAATCAGGGTTTCGGCGGTGTATTCGCTGAGCCGAGACTCACCGTTCAGCAAAGTACCATCCAGATCGAAAACAACTAAAGTCATGTTGTTGCACAGTTCCGTTTGCTGGTCAACAGGGAAGTACGAGCCAGCCGAGCTCCTGGTTTGATCCGGCCAATTAGCTATTGAAGCATGGCATCAACCGCATCGTAGAAAGCGTTGCGATGCGCGTTGTAAGTCGTGCCGCCCGCCGCCGCAACTGGCCATGCACTGAGTACCACAATGACCAGATTACTCTGCGGTTTAATATAGATGCCTTGCCCAAAAATGCCCTGAGCCCGGTAAGTCTCATCATTATTCAACCACCACAAATAACCATAGCCGGGGTTGCCGCTGGAGGGCGAAGCAGATTCGGCCATCCAACCTGCAGGAAGCATGCGGGTACCGTCCGGCAATTGCCCATCACGCAGCGCAAACAGCCCAATGCGACCATAATCCCGCAGCGTGATATTCATGCAGCAGCCCCCCCGTTCGCCTTCGTTACCGTGCGTGCCCCAATTGGCATCAAACTCCATCCCGAAAGGCTGCCACATGACATTTTCGAGATAGGTCGCCAAGTTATTGCCGATAGCGGCGCGCACGACCGCGCCCGCCAGATCGGTTTCGGCCGTGCTATAATTGAATTTCTCTCCGGCAGGTGCTACTCGCGGTTTAGTTCCGAGATAACGCTGCATGTCGATTACCCGATCCGAGGGGTAAGTGGCGACATCAGAATCCAGATCCGTATAGTCTTCGTTCCATTCGACGCCTGATGCCATCTGCAATACATCGCGAATCCGCACTTCACCATAGGACGTGCCGCGCAACCTCGGCAGATAATCCGAGACCGAATCTTCAACGCTATCGATGTAGCCCTCCTGAATGGCGGCGCCCAACAACATAGAGGTGACTGATTTGGAGACCGAAAAGGAAATCCAGAGTGTTTCTTCATTGTTGCCGAAGCCGTAGCGCTCCAGCAGCCGCTCACCATTTTTAATCACTAGCAGGCCCGCGGTGTGATTTTTCACCATGTAGTCATTCAGCGAGAAACGCTCGCCGTCAACCTCGTAGGAAAAGTCAGCCCAGTCGAAGTCCTTCACTGGCAGCTCGAGGGTGTAGTCTCCGCTGCGAATCTCCCGCACCGGATTGAAGCGATCCCAGTTGCGAAAACGCACGATCTGCGCGTCGCCCCGGTCTGTCAGAACATGGCCGCCGAAGGGCAGCAGCCGTTCATCGTCTGCCGGGTCGACATATCGCGCCGGCTGGGCACTTATGGCCGGGGTCGCGCACAGACCAATGGCCAGTAGGCGTAATAAACTGGTTAGACGAAAACGGTTGGTCATAGCGAAGTCCTGAGTATAAAAGCCAGCCTGGAAAGTCAGCGGATCGGCGCGCCTGAACATACACAACGCCGAGCCAGCGCAGATACGCGCTCAAACTATCTCCGAAAGGCTGGGCAGGTTCAAGGACTTTCAGGGGCGTCCTGCGGTTCTTTCTGAGGAACGTCAGGGCCAATCGATTTAAAATCAACGTAAAGCCGAACCAAGATCATATGGGCAACAACAAGTACCTAACCGGCCCTGTCTGTATATGAGAAGAACAGAGGCTCCAACCCCAGCAAAATGGGCATACCAAGTAAGCAGGAACCAACTAGCTACGTGACAGACAGATGCATCTGTGACCGTCCAAAGACCGCTGGCAACTGATCAGACAGGCTGAACTTTGGTGCCATATAACGAGAGTGTCCATTCTGACTAGGAAGTGTAAAACCATTCAGCTGTCAGCAAAAATGCAATCTTTCAGCAATAGCAGTCAATCACTGCGACCATTTGTTGCAGCCAGACACAGTTTGGTCGGCTCGCCTTGCGGTATACTGAAATTAGCTGGGTCACGCTTATTGGAGCGGCACACATGATTCGCCCGATGCTCACATGTCTTTTCTTTCTTGTCACATCTGCCACCACCGCAGGGCAAGCCAATACGGCAGGCAATGCCGAGGCTGCTGAAGAAACCGCCTGGGTCATGCCGCGAACGGAATACGGCGTGCCGGACTTTCAGGGCACCTGGTTTTTCGGCTCGCGCACGCCGTTGCAGCGCCCCCGAAATCTAGGCACCCAGACTACATACAGCGAACATGAAATCAGAGAGCAGGAATTACAAATGCGTCTGCGTCTGGAAGATCAGGCGGTACCGCTCAATCCGGGCCGCAGTGCCCCTGAAGCCGGCGCTCAGATTCGACAAGAAGCCGATGATGTCTTTTTGGGGCACTACCTCGAACCGGTCGTGACGCCGATTCTAGGAGAGTACCGGACCTCTGTCATCACCGAGCCGCCAGACGGGCGTGTGCCAGCGACCCGCAGCGACTTTGAGGACTTCTACGCCCGCAGACAGGCACAAGGTCTGAGCGCGACAGATGGACCGGAAGGTCAGCCCCTGTCAGGGCGCTGCCTCATCTTCGGCGCCGCGATACCTAGCCTGACCCCCATGATGATGAATCCGAATCTGCAAATCGTACAAAATGAAAGCTATGTCGTTGTAATGACCGAAATGATCCACGATGCCCGTATCATCCGACTCGGCAAGGCCCATCACGACGACGGCATTAATCGCTGGATGGGAGATTCCGTCGGACATTGGGAAGGCGACACATTGGTCGTGCACAGCGAGCATTTTCGCCCTGAGCAATCGACTTCCCGCATGGGCTTTCGCGTGTCAGAGCAATTCGAAGTGATTGAGTACTACACGCTGACCAGTGACGAAACCATCCACTATCGCTTTACGATCAAAGATCCCAAGGCCTACGGGGTGCCGATCAGCGGCGAGCGCACCCTGACCCGCAACCCGCCCGAGGCGCGTCTCTACGATTACGAATGCCACGAAGGCAACTACTCTTTGGCCGCGATTCTCAGGGGCGCGCGTATGGCGGAGGTGCGCGCCGAACTGGGTCGTGACTAGTTAAAGTAACGACACTCTACCTTGGCACTTGAAACGCGTTGTCGAAACGTCGAAATACACGGCCAACTGTTCCGGATTAGGAATCTGATTTCAGCTTGAGTCCAAAAACCCTGTGAGCCGGTTCAAAAGTCTCACCATTTATTAAAATAACCCGGCCTAAATTCCTGATAGAAAACGCAAGAAGCCAAGCATTTGCAGCTTCGGGAGCCGATGGGTATGCTCCATAGCTCTGAACCGAAAAGGATATTTTGCCAATCTCGCTCGACGTGCAAACTTCCATAAAACCTCTCTCGTGAACCAGCATGAATCAACCCAAGCCGCTTAGCGGATACACAGTGATTGACTTCTCAGCCGTTTATGCCGGCCCGATCTGCGCCCGTTTCCTGCTGGACTGCGGCGCTGAGGTTATCAAAATCGAGCCCCCACGGCTGGGGGATCTAACCCGCAGCGTCAGTGGCATGACCCAAGCTTTTGCCCATTTCAACGCCGGCAAGCGCAGCCTGGCGATGGATTTGAAATCCGGCGAAGGCCAGGATCTAGCGAGGTCGCTTGTCAGGAAAGCCGACATCGTCATTCAGAATTTTCGCCCGGGCATCATGGCGAAATTCGGCCTTGATTACGACAGCCTGAAAGCTGAGCAGGCCGATTTGATTTATTGCTCAATCTCGGGATTTGGCCAGAGTGGCCCTTGGGTGGATCGAGCGGCCTTCGCGCCGATTGTTCATGCAGCCAGCGGCTTCGACACCGTGTTTGGCGCCAGCCAGGGAAAGATGCCACAGCGGCCGCCGAACTGGGAGATCATGGTGGCAGATATCCTGACCGGAGCATACGCATTCGGGGCGGTGCAGACCGCGCTGCTGGGCCGCGAGCGCTTCGGCCGCGGCGAGCATGTGGACGTGAGCATGATGGAAGCAATGATGACACTGATACCTGCACACATTCAGGCGGCACAATCAGCAGAGCCCCTGCCCATCGGACGTTTCCATCCTGTTCGAACCAAAGATGGGTACGCGATGGTCACACCGATCTCCAACAAGAATTTCGAGAGCTTGTGCGCGCTGTTGCAGCGCCCCGAGTTGCGATCAGATCCACGTTTTATCTTCGGCGAGCGGACCCGCCACTTCAAAGAACTGGCAGAGGAAATCGAAAAATGGTCGATCTCATTGACCACAAAAGAGTGTGACGAAGCGCTGAACGATGCTGGCGTCCCCTGCAGCGCCTACACCCAATTGGAGGATCTCTTCGATCATCCTCAGGTTCTGGAGCGACAATCCTTCTGTCAGATCTCACAGGCGCACTTGGGAGAATTTCTGATTCAGGCGCTGCCGGTGAATTTCCAGCACATGAATCACGCTACAGCGAGCTGGGCCGCCACGCTGGGGCAACACAGTGATGACGTGCTCAGCTCACTGCTAGGTTTGTCTGCCGAAGCGCTGGATGAGCTACGCAGAAATAAAGTCATCGCCTAGCACCTGGTCCCCCGAATATCTTTCAAGCCGGCCCGCTATCATCTGCTGACACACGCGGTCTCAAGAAGCTGCAGATAGAGATCCTGCAAACACAAAAGGAGGCATCAACGGTATTTCAGCACCACACCCAGCGGGCCTGTTGCACAACCGCATTGAAGACCGCGACAGGAGAAGCCCATCGCACCTGTCGCGGCTTCTAGGTGTGACAGAATGCCAGTATCTATAAGGGGCGTATGCAAAATTCAGCACAGACGCCTGGTGCAGACTGATCGCGATGCTGGCGAAGTGGGATTCAGCCAAAGAATTCGCTATCTTTAATCTCATTCTTTCCACGTTAGGCCTTCGCATTATGCAAAAGAAAAAAACCTTTGGTCGACGAGAAATTTTCAGAGCGGCCGGCGCAGGCGTCCTGACCGCCGCGCTCAGCAATTGCCAGGTTGGAATAAGTAACGGTGCTGCTTACCGGCGTCCCTATTCGCGCAAACCCTGGGTTGCACCGAGAATCTCTAAGGGCAATGTGATCCGGGAGGTTGTAGGTCACCGGCCCTATCGTCCGTCAGGTTTTGTCGTGAAAAGCGAGCAGTTTGATGAGAAGACGGTTGTCCACAACTACGGTCATGGCGGTGGCGGGATCAGCCTTTCCTGGGGCAGTTCGGCTCTCGCTGTGAGGGAAACCATCGGCATGACGCCCAAAGAAGTCGGTGTCATCGGCGGCGGCGTCATGGGCCTGACCAGCGCGCGGCTACTGCAGGACGCTGGCTGGAACGTCACGATCTACACCAAAGACATGGCCCGTCACACAACCTCAAACGTAGCCGGCGGCGAATGGGGGCCCTACAGCGTTCATGATCCGGCAGTGTCCAGCGAGGCATTCAAAGAACAAATTCAATTCGCCGCGCGTATTGCCCATCACGCTTTCGCCAGCCTCGGTGGCAAGGATTACGGTGTTCGGTGGACTGAACTGTACAATCTGAGCGAAACGCCTCCCGAGGAAGGCGGCGAGTTCGAACACCTCTATCCTTATCGCAAAGATCTGTCGCCGGGCAAACATCCCTTTCCGGTTCCCTATGTCCGCCACGAGCTTACCATGATGATCGAGCCGGCTATTTTTCTACGGCGACTGATTGATGATTTTCTACAAAACGGTGGCAAATTTGTCATCCGCAATTTCAGCAGCAAAGAGGAAATTTTCGCTCTGCCAGAGAAAATTTTCTTCAACTGCACGGGACTCGGCGCTGCGACGCTGTTTGACGATACGGAGATCACACCTGCTAAAGGTCAGCTGGTTTACATGCCCCCTGACCCGGACGTCGATTATCTCACGATCGGCGGCGGCAACAGTAATCTGTATATGTTCTCCCGCACCGATACGCTTCTTCTGGGCGGCACGTTTAAGCTCGGCGACTACTCCCGCAATCCGGAGCCGGAAGAAACCGAACGCATCGTGACTGAGCATCAGAGAATCTTTTCTGGCTTCGCCTGATGCGCTCAGACATATTCATTCGAATCGAATCAAGCGCACCGCGGCAATCTCACTGCCGCCGGGAAGCGGCGTCAGTCGCCCGGATCTCAGACCAAGTCAGTAAGGCAACTCATAGGTCGAGTTGAACCTGAGATTACGGACCGTGTTGTAGCTGTAGGCCATCGACTGGATGCCGTCGGTCGGATTGTCGTGTTCAATAAAGTAATGCCTAAACCCGCCCTTGCTGCCGTAGCTGAACAGCTCCTGGAAATCGATGTAGCCGCGCCCCACATCTGCCATCTCACCCGAACCAGCGCGATCTTTGACATGAATCATAGGGTAGCGACCCGGATACTTGAGAAAGAAGAAGGTGGCATCGTAGCCGGCCTCTTCTGCCCAGAACAGATCCATTTCAAACATCACCAGGTCAGGTTCAGTTTCTGATGTCAAAATGTCGTAGCCAATTCGTCCACCTTCGTGAATATCAAATTCAAAATCATGATTGTGATAGCCAATGATGATGCCGGCCTCCCGGGTCTTCTCCCCCGTGCGGTTCAGCAATTCTGCAATTCTGTGGTAACTGTCAAGGCTGCGCTCATTTTCTGGCAACCAGGGCAGCACCATGTATTGCTGGCCGAGCGTCACGGCAGTCTCAATTTCCTGATCAAGATTATCCCTAATGGCCTGCAAAGGCACATGGGACGCTGGCGAAGTGAGACCAAAGCTGTCCAAGATTCCGCGCACCTCTCGAGGGGTCTTGCCGTGGTACCCGGCAAACTCCATTTCCGTAAACCCGATCTCTGCAAGCTGGGCCAGGGTGCCTTCGAAGTCTTCAGCCATTTCCCGACGCAGCGAATACAACTGCAGCCCAATATTATCAACCCGCCGCACTTGGGCGCTCGCCGCACCAAACGGGCTTGCCGCAAGCGCAGCAGAAACTGCTGTCTTTTTGAGGAACTCTCTTCTGGTCTGACGGCCAGACTGAAATCTTTTGTTCATGCTGCCTCTCCAATCGAACTGCGGTTGCCTGAATCGCGATGGGCGTTGACAAACTTGATTTGCCTGACTCGCGTCAGGGTTCGCTCTGTGTGTGGGATCAAGACTACCATATCTCGCCATCGGTTAGTCTAACGCGAGTTAGCGAATAGCCGGCCAGACTCTCTGGGCAAGCACAATGTCCAGTTCCTAGCCCGTGAGTCTGAGGCTGGCCACCTGACTCTCTTACTTCCTGAGTTTTCGCAACATCAGCCCTGCTCGTTCACCGACTTTTACCCCGGGGTTGGGAAACACGATGTACTCCGGTTCCTCTCCGACGAGATACTGCGCGCTCCCGTCTTCGGCGATCAGACTGCCCGGCGCATACTCTGAAAAATTGGGCGCATTATCGGGCAAGTGAAATTTCCAGCTTTCACTGGATTTCTCAAGGGTGTGATGCACCACGAATTCTTCAATGCCTTCTGCCGATGAGCTCGGCAACTCTTCACCGGAGATCACGGCCCGAAGGAGCAGGTCGATACCTGAAAAGCGCAAAAGATCATTGGCACCAAAAGGCATGACCTTGCCCAATTCCAAGGTAAAGCTCTGCGCATCATGTTTAACTGAAGTAAAAGAAGAGAACGTGTTGGCACTCTCCTGCTGCAGCAGTACGGTAGTGATGTCAGCGCTCGCTAGGAGGACTTTCTGTTGTTCAGGTAGTAGACGATCATGCACAAAAGGATAAACAGCAAAGCGCTCTCTGGCAGAGGCTCTGATCGCCGTGTGGCAGTCGTAGTGCAGCCGCTGCTCAACGGTAACCGGCTCCTCGGCGAAGAAGTTCGCAACGTAAGCCTCCAGCCCGGCGGCACGCTTCACCTCTTTCAAGCTAAGATCTTCATGCTGCCACTGACCGCAAAACAGCCTGTTCATATTGAGATCAACAAAACGCCTGTCCTCCGCCATGGCCCAGGGATTTGCGAGAATGAACAGGACCCGGACAGCAATGGTGACTTCCCCGGACAGCAAATCGCTGACAAGTCGAGACACAATTTCTATGGGTGCTGTTTCGTTACCATGAACGCCACAGGAAATAACAAGAGAGAGTTTGCTCGCTGTGTTGGGCTCAAACCGGATCACACCACAATCCAGAAGGGTCACTTCTGCGCCGTCTGTCAGGGTACTGTGCTTGGCCTGAACGGGCTCATCAGCATGGGCAATGGTATGCCCAATGAAGTCCTTTTGTGGCGAAAAGAAAAACACTGCCCCCCCGATAACGCTTCCTCCTGAGCTTGAATGCTCCGCACTGAAAACCGATCAGAGCCTGTGACCCGAAACGACCGCGCGCAGAAATTCGGCACGTTTTTGACATAGCCGGATATTGCGCTGGGCACAGCCTAGTTTGAAAGAAATTCGCACGATCGAGAATACCGATGACCGGTCTGCTTATCCAGCGGACCGGATAATTAGCCATCGCTGACTGACTAATCAGGTAGAGTGACATCATTGGGCTGCCCGGTGGTGACAGGCTCTCCCCGTCGGACAAGGACCAGACTGAACAGACGTCAAGGTTATGCGCGTCACGGGGGTAAAAAAAGCCAAGGGCCGAGGGCGCCTGGCTTTCTACTCTGAACGTCGACGTTACGGTCTGTCAGTCGTCGGACCCGGCCAGGCTGCGCTGGTCGCGCTCTTCGCGTTCGGCAAGCAGCCTCTCGTAGCCCGACTCATCGAGGTGAGTCACCGCGATCCAGGCGTGAGACATCTCGTCGGTGGTGCGCTGACCCGCTCCGACCCACTGGTCCGGATCCGGATTCATGGGGTTGTTTTCGGTATTGTCGTACCAGGCAGAGATAATCAGAGTAGCCCCTGCCGGAACCAGCGGCTGGTAGCCCTCTTCATAAGTATGGCTGTGGTTCCAGGCCGCCGTCCAGTTTGATGCCTGGCTCAGCATTTCCTTGCGACCCGTCTCGGGGTTAAACATCTCCAGAGACATCGCGACACCGCGGAGGTGCATGTGCGGCTGCCAGCTGTCGATGCGCACCGGATGGTCAAACGAATGAAATCCCTGAGTCATCAACGTGCCGTGAGGCGGGATCATATAGTCGCCACCACCATCCAGACGGTATGCGCGCAGATCTTGCTTATATGACTCTTCTTCCACAAACTCATCGTCCTCATCGTAGAACCAGATTCCTACCTGGACCTGATCCTGCGGAACGGCGTTTCCATCCGGAAAGTAGTGGATCTCCCACTCAACCTTGGAGTTGGCAGGTGCTCTTCGGCAGGCACCCTCGGGGACCTTTTCACCGAGCTTGCCAAGCGCAAACTCCGACAGTCGATCGCTGTCCACCCACTCGCCTTCATCATCTAAGATCTTAAAATGCGAGTTGGCATGGTGCGTCGAGCCCTGTGCAGCGGCTGAAGGCAACGTCTCCACCGCTTTGATACAGCGGCTTTCGGTGATTCCAGAATCTACAACCGGCTCCCACCAGAGGTCCTGTCCTTCGGCTGGAACATCCCAGGCAGTTGATCTGATTATGTGGTCAGGTTGGCCAAGATCTGCAGCAAGACGCCATTCGCCTTTCTTGGGATATTCTCGCGGTGGAGGAAGCTCTTCTGGGTTACCGAGAGGCGAGCCGGCATTGACCCAGGCGACGATCGTGTCGATGTCTTCCTGCGACAGACGCCAGTCGTTCTTGAGTTCCTGCACACCCGTGTCCCGATCGTACTGATAGGGTGGCATATCCCGATTCTTCACCTTGAGCTGAATTAGAGGTGCCCAAGGGCGCACTTCTTCGTAGCTGGTAAACGACATCGGGCCGATTGCGCCAGGCTGGTGGCAGATCTGGCAGTTGTCCTGAATAATCCGTGACACCTCTTTGGCATAGGTAGGATGATCATCTGACGTTTGCGCGTTAACCAGCGCGGGCGATACCATCAGGACACCGAAGCCGAAAATCTTGTCTAATCTCATGATTCAATCCTCAACAAGCCGGGAAATGGGGCTACGCTGTGCGAATACTAGACCCTGACTTCCATTTTGAGGCCGGCAAGCGCAATTTCCAAGCATTAAACTGTCACAAATTGTTCACCAATGCAGCCCTCTCGCCAGCGACGAGGCCAAGGTGGGTTGCCTCAGCGCAAAGTGCACTGATTCGGGCCGTCAAGCTGAAGCTCTGGGGCGAATCAGCAATACAACTCTAGAATGCCCTTGGCTGACCCTGTCACCCACCCTGATCAGTCCAGCTCCCTTAGCAGGTCGTCCATTGAAGCCTTTGCGTCACCGTAGAACATCCGGGTGTTTTCTTTAAAAAATAGCGGATTTTCAATGCCCGAATAACCGGTGCCCCGGCCTCGCTTACAAACAAACACATGACGCGATTTCCAAACTTCCAGCACCGGCATGCCGGCGATGGGACTACCCGGGTCATCCTGCGCAGCAGGATTGACGATGTCGTTAGCGCCAATAATTATCACCACATCGGTGTCGGGGAAATCGTCATTAATCTCCTCCATTTCAAGCACGATGTCATAAGGCACTTTGGCTTCCGCCAGCAACACATTCATGTGCCCGGGCAATCGCCCGGCAACGGGATGAATTGCAAAGCGCACCGTCTTGCCCTGCGAGCGAAGTCGTTTGGTGAGCTCTGAAACAGATCCTTGCGCCTGAGCGACCGCCATACCATAGCCCGGTACAATGATTACGCTGTCAGCATCCTGCACTGCCTGCGCCACCGCATCCGCTTTCGCCTCAATCATCTCGCCTTCGACAGTACTGGCTGCCTGTGTCTCTCCGCCCCAACCGCCGAGAATCACCGACACAAAAGAGCGGTTCATGCCCTTGCACATGATGTAGGACAATATAGCGCCGGACGATCCGACAAGCGCGCCGGTGACAATCAGCAGATCATTACCGAGCGTAAAGCCAATCGCGGCCGCCGCCCATCCTGAATAGGAGTTCAGCATGGAAACCACCACCGGCATGTCGGCACCGCCAATCGCAAGAATAAGATGGCAGCCGATCGCACCGGAAACAAGGGTGACCAACAGCATGGTCCACAAGCCTGCGCCGCCGAGGTAGAGATAGCCGAGAATAAAACAGGCCATCAGCGCGGCCAGGTTCAGCGCGTGTCGACCCGGTAAAGTCAGCGCCGCTGAACTAAGCCTGCCGGCCAGCTTGCCGTACGCGATTATGGACCCGGTAAAGGTTATCGCTCCGATCAGGATGCCAAGGAATAGCTCGACCTTCAGAATACCTAGCTCAACCGCGCTTTTGGCTGCAATAGTGGCGGCGAAGCCTGCCAGCTGATCAACAGTACCGGCCTCCCTTGCCGCCAGAGCAGCGACCATCTCGAGATCCGCATTGATCCCGATTAAGACCGCAGCCAAACCGACCAGACTATGAAAGCCTGCGACAAGTTCCGGCATTTGGGTCATCTGAACCCGATTCGCGACAAACCAGCCACCAATCCCGCCGAGAATCACCATCAGAGAAATCAGTACCGTTTGTCCGCCCGCAGCACTGACAGTTGCAGCCACTGCTAGGGTCATCCCGATGATGCCGTACCAGATAGCGCGCTTGGCTTTTTCCTGATTGGACAGGCCGCCAAGAGCGAGGATAAACAGCACGGCAGCGACGACGTAAGCGGCGGTTAGAAGCCCTTCGTTAGCATGCATCCCTTAACTCCTCTGGAACATGGCCAGCATTCGACGAGTTACCAGAAAACCGCCAAAAATATTTACCGAAGCCATTAGAACAGACAGCGCAGCTAACAACATGACCAGCAAACTGCCCGAGACAATTTGCAGCAAGGCACCAACAATTATGATCGACGAAATGGCGTTGGTAATAGCCATGAGCGGCGTGTGCAGCGAATGGGCAACACCCCAGATGACATGGAAGCCGACGAATACGGAAAGCACAAAAACAATAAAATGTTGCATAAAACTGGACGGCGCCACCGCACCGAGCGCCAGACAGAGCCCTCCTCCAACTGCCAACAGCAGTCCCGTCTGGTTGAGAGATTTCTTCATTTCCGCCAACTCACGGGCCGCTTTCTCTTCAGCGCTTTCCTCGAACTCTTTTTTCTTTGGAGCCGCTGCGGCGATCGCCTTGACCTTGGGCGGCGGCGGTGGCCAGGTTACTTCCCCCTGATGGGTTACCAAGGCACCACGAATCACATCATCTTCCATGTCGATGACTGGCAAGCCATCTTTTCCCGGCGTCAGGTCGTCCAGCATATGCCGAATGTTAGTCGCGTAAAGATTTGAAGACTGTGTCGCCATGCGACTAGGAAAATCCGTGTAACCGATGATTGTCACACCATTGTCAGTCACGAGTTTCTGATCAGCCTTGGTCAGGCTGCAGTTGCCCCCCCGCTCTGCAGCCAAGTCCACGACAATCGAGCCCGGTTTCATGGCCGCAACCATGTCTGCGGTCCATAGCTCAGGCGCCGACCGATTAGGAATCAGCGCGGTGGTGATAACGATGTCAACCTCAGGTGCCAGCTCGCGAAATTTCTCAAGCTGCTTCTCGCGAAACTCAGGGCTCGACGGCGCGGCATATCCTCCGGTTTCAGCGCCGTCAGTCTGCTCTTCTTCAAAATCCAGAAACACAAATTCAGCCCCCATGGACTCAATCTGTTCTGACACTTCCGGACGGACGTCGAAGGCCATAGTGATTGCGCCGAGCGACACCGACGTGCCGATCGCAGCAAGACCGGCAACGCCTGCGCCCACCACCAGCACTCTCGCGGGTGGGACTTTCCCTGCCGCCGTCATCTGTCCCATGAAAAAACGGCCAAAATTGTTGCCTGCCTCCACCACGGCACGATAGCCCGCGATGTTGGCCATTGAGGAGAGCGCGTCCATCTTTTGGGCACGGCTAATCCGCGGCACCATATCCATGGCCAGCACGCTCATGTTTTTTTCCTTGAGCTTTTCGAGGAGAGCTTCATTCGCTGCCGGCCAGATAAAACTGATCAGGGTCTTTCCGTCAGGCGCGGCTTCAATTTCCTCTGAGGAAGGTTCGCGCACCTTGACGATTAGATCCGCATCACTCCAGAGTTCAGCTGCGGAGTCTACTATTTTGACGCCTGCCGCCTGATACGCCACGTCGGTGATTGACGCCGCCGCCCCAGCACCGGTCTCCACTAGACAGTCATAACCGAGTTTCTGCAAACGCTCGGCGCTCTCCGGCGTCAGCGCAACACGCGCCTCACCCTTAGCTGTTTCCTTGGGTGCTCCTATCCTCATGCCATGCTCCAAAGTTCCCCAGGGGGATTGATCTGATCTGCGTTTATTTAAAGTTTGTATTTGGTCTTAAAACGGTGATGCCCCCGGCGCAGATCAAATCATGCGCCGCATCGAGAAGCTGAACGGATTGTTCGTCAGTGGTATAGCGATGCCGCCCGAGCCGCAGCCCGGTCTGATGATTGCTGAGCAACAGGGCTCAGCAATCATCACCGCATGTTCAGCCGGTCCTCCGCCCGGCTGTAAACCTGTGCCTCATCGGACCCGCGCGGTATGGCCCGGACCCCGCAGCACTGCGTTCAGGAACACCAAGTTAGCGCCATCAAGAGCTGCTCGAAAAGTGGGATCAGCAACAAAGCCAATCACCAGCCCGTCACCGAAGCTTGCCTGGACCACGGCGGGTTTGAAGGCCCACTGCTGACGGTTTTCTGCCCACAGATGCCCCCCTGCCCCAAGATTCTCTGGCGACTCAAAATACAGCGCGTTCCAGCCTTCATCGAGAGTCAGAGGACGATAGACGTCCCGACCTTCCACCATGAAAGCCACGCCGTCTGTCACACCTGCACTCAGCCACGTGTCCTGCGTAGTCTTGGTCCGCAGTAGTACACCGGGCAAGGAATCCGGACGCGGCGCTTCTGGCATAATCGCCTGCTGATAGGCATCCTGATCTGCCAATATCGTGCCTTCCACGATATCACCTTCGTTGTCATCCTCTGCTTTGCCGCCGGCCAGCAGTTCAAGATCGGTGGGAAGCAGGCCAACTGCATCACTGGCTGCAAAGCGCATGCCACCGCTCATTGCGACCAGCACGCCACCACGCTCGACCCAATTTTTTAGACGCTCCACGCCCCGGGCGCCGAGCTCACCGGCATAGTCGCCTCCATCGGGGAGAATCAGCACATCGAACCGGTCGAGCTCATCGGAGGCAATATGCTCAACCCTAACCGGCTCTACAGGATAGGCAAACTGCTGCTCCAACACGAATCGGGTGCTTCCCGCCGAATAAGAGACAGTAGGATCATCCCACGCCAGTGCAATCCTTGGCGCCGGCAACGCCATGACGCTCCGGCTGCCAAAAGAGACGCCTTCTTCCGAGTAACTGGAGTCAGTCGCCACCACCTCTGCGCCACTCATTTGCGCAAGTCGGCTGACCATTCTGTGCAACTCACGACCATCGTAATCCGGATTGTCCGCCAGACGGACCACCAGCGTGCCGCGGTCGTATCTGCGATTGGCCAGGGTCATTACTTCATCGGCCCCTTGCACCGAAAGCCCGCCACGCTGAGCTGCCGCCAGAAAGCGGCCCGCTGCTTGGCTGCCCCATGGCACCAGCCAACCCAGCTGTGACGCGGCCGGTGGCTCGTAGGCGGGGATGTCGTCTCCCTCGAAGCTTTCTTCACCGACGCTGACACGATCGCAGGGGATCACGTCAATGTTGTACAAACTCGGCAGCGACCATCCAAGTATGTCGTATAGCTCTGCTCGCAATCCCAGTGACCGGCGACGCTCCTGCTCAGCAAGAAACTCCTCCGCCATAGGGCTTTCCGTCTCAAGGAAGGTCCGCACCATGCGCCCGGCGGGCTGCCGGGAAGTCACCAGATAGGATCCCTCGGGCAACTCGACATCACAGGCCCGGGCAGTCTCCGTCGTCCGCCGGATTTCGATGCCGTGCCGCAACAGGTTAGCAGCCAGTTTGTGGACTGCCGAACGGTCACCGGCCAGCGGAATCAAATACTCGCGTGCTCCCCCGTGCTCGCCAGCATCCGCACTACGTCGATACTCAACGAAATTCCGCAGGAAGGTCTCGCGGTTAACCGATGCGGTCTCTATCGTTCCGATTGATGAAACGAAATGGCGCTGGACACCATCGGCGTAAGTGACTATTTCGCCGTTACGACGCTCGCCCGCCAGTCCACGCGCAGAGGCCATTTCAAAGGTCATACCGACGCTGCCCTGAAACGCTGGCCAGGAATCGCCGTATCCCGGGTAGTAGGCGTCATAAACGGCCTGAGTAAAGTACTCAAAGCCAAAACGGTCAAACCACTTAGCATTGTTGCGGCCGTAGGCGTCAAGCATCTCTCGCTGTGCATCGACGTAGTGGGGATTGAAAGGCCGGGCCGGTGGCGGGAAAAAATAGCTTGAGTCGGTACCCATCTCATGGACATCGACGTGCACCAGCGGAAAGTACTCCTGAAAAGTCTTGACCCTGCCGATCACCTCCGGCTGCGTGAGCGGAAGCCAGTCTCGGTTCAGATCAAACAAATAATGATTCGTGCGACCCGCCGGCCAAGGTTCGCGACGCTCAGCAGCGATCGCAGAAACGCTCGGCTCGATGCCATAGGTTTCACGAAAGTGGTTCACGAAACGCATCCTACCGTCCGGATTCTGACTGGGATCTATCGCCACCAGCGTATTATCTCCGATGGAATCGAATGGCTCTCCCTGAGCGGCGAGCAGATGATAGGCGGTTTGCAGCCCCGCGTCCGTTGCGGAAATTTCATTGCCATGTACCCCGTAGGCAAGCCAAACGACAGCGGGCAACCCAGCAACCAGCGCATCGATCTCGCTGCCGGAAAGATCAGCGGGGTCGGCCAGTGCCTGCATACCGGCCTTGACCTCGTCAAGCCGACTCATGGTCTCTTGACTGCCAATCAGAAAATAGACCAGCGGCCGGCCTTCCCAGCTGCGGGCGTATTCAATTAGCCGCGTTCGTGCTGGCTGTGACTCTGACAGCGCACGCAGGTAAGTATGGGCTTGCTCGATGGAGGTGATCTGGTCACCCGGGGCATAGCCAATCACCGATTCCAGAGTGGGCACTGATGGGTCATACGTTACGTCCGGCCACCCGACGCTTTCAACGGCGGTATCGGCGAACGCGGACGCGCAGACGATGAGCACAGTCGTCAACATGACAGAGGGGGAAATTTGATGCAAAGCGCAGCCACGCATGGCAGACCTCCAGCTTTTCTTTTGAGGAATTTGGAACGCAGACGGATCGCTAAGCGAATATCCACGCCCATGAAATAATTAGGTTCGAATAGCTTATCTTCCGGGGGGCCTCTCGGTTATCTCTGCAGAAGGGTGTAACGCGTTTTGTCGCATTAATCCGACGCATTTCTGAGACGATTTTCGTACTGAACATCTTCTTACTAATCTGCGTGAATAGCGCATTTTATCCGGCTTAGCCATGCTTGACCGCATCCAGTTTCGGAAGGACAGAAATGGCCTGCCAACCCGGATGTTGTATTCAAGAAAGCACGTCTGCACCTCAGCGATATTGTGCCCGGACAGACCGTTTTGCCCCTGCCTCTGATCGTCGGGAGAGATTACCGCGTTTTGCGCTGCGCGTGTAGCTTTGCGGCTCACGAAACAAACCAGTTTGATTCCACAGATGCTGATATCGTTGCGTAGTAAATTCTCCACAATCGGCACTTGTGTATTACACTGCTCCACATGGGAAACCCTGACCACATCCAGCTCATACTCTGGGGCGCCGGCACGGCGCGCACCCTGCGGCCTATCTGGGTCGCTGAAGAGCTCGGCCTAGAGTACCGGCTTGAGCCGATCGGCCCCCGCACGGGAGAGACTAAAACAAAAGATTACACCTCCCTAAATCCGAAACAGAAGATCCCGTTTTGCGAAGTCGGAACGGTCAAACTTTCCGAAACTGTTGCGATATGTCGTTATCTTGTAGCCCGGTTTGGCAACGCTCCCGGGCTCAGCGCCCCCGAATCAATTGAGGAAGCAGCCAAAGAAGATGAGTGGCTAAGTTTCATTTATGGCGAACTCGATGAAACCAGTCTTTACGTCATGCGCCGCCATGGCGCGCTCAGCAATATCTACGGCGAAGCGCCTGCAGCGATGGCCTCCGCCCGCGAGTATGTGCTGCGTATGCTAGAAGTCGTCGAAACGGCGCTAGAGGACCGGGAATTTTTGCTCCGGGACAAATTCTCGCTGTCCGACCTATTTTTAACCACCTGCCTTAACTGGGTTCTGAACTACGAGCTGCCTTTGGCAAAATCTCTGCAGGTCTATCGCAGCCGAATCACCCTGAGACCAGCCTACCTGCGTGCGGCTGAAGCCAACAAGCCGCGCCAGTAGCAAGCAAACGGAGTTACAATGGGCCCACTAAATGGAATCAAAGTCATCGACATCACCAGCATGGTTTCCGGACCAGTAGCCGCTATGATACTAGGAGACCAGGGAGCAGAAGTAGTCAAAGTGGAGCCACTGGCCGGCGAACAGCTTCGCCACCTCGGTGAGCCTCACAATGGCCTGCCGTCCACGTTCTACTCCTGCAATCGCAACAAAAAATCCCTGGCACTTGATCTGAAGTCGAGTCGGGGTAAACAGGTACTCTGGCGTCTTATCAAAGAAGCAGACGTGCTGCTGCAAAACTTCCGTCCAGGCGCGATAGAACGCATGGGGTTCAGTGAGGAAGCCGTGCGCAAGATCAATCCGGGTATCATTTTTATGTCCATCAGTGGATTCGGGGAAAGCGGTCCCTATTCCCACAAGCGGGTTTACGATCCGATCATTCAGGGACTCTCCGGTGCGACCGATATTCAGGCGGATCGAAAAACGGGACGCCCCAGCATGTTTCGCATCATCCTCGCCGACAAGGTGTCCGCCCTCACGGCCGCGCAGGCTATCTCCTCCGCGCTGTTTCATCGGGAGCGTTCCGGAGAGGGACAGCACATCAGGCTGTCAATGCTGGAAGCCACAGTCGCGTTTCTGTGGCCTGAAGGCATGAGTGGCCTGGTATTCGCGGATCAGCAGGTCGACATTCGCAAAACCTTCTCTTCGATTGATCTTATTTACGAAACCTCCGACGGTCACATCACCATCAGCGTGATTTCCGACAAGGAATGGAAAGGCATCTGTGAAGCGCTCGGGCGGGAAGATCTGATTGAAGATGAGCGCTTCTGCTCGGCTCTGGCGAGGAGGAAAAATTCGGATCTGCGTCGGCAGGTAGTCGGCGCAGAAGTGCAAAAGTGGACGACCGACACGCTCCTAGCAAAGCTGGATGCTGCCGACGTCCCCTGCGCCCCGTTGCTCGACCGGGCGGAGTTACTTGATCATCCGCAGATCAGGGAAAGCCAGGCGATCGTGCACGAGCGGGTGACGGGCTTCGGCGAAGTACGTCAGGCTAGACCGGCAGCCCGGTTCAGCCAAACCGAAAGCGCCATCCGGCTGCGAGCCCCTAGGCTGGGAGAACACAGCCGCGAAATCCTTGCTTCTCTCGGGTTCAGCGAGCAGGAACAGGATTCACTGATTGAAGACGGCATTGCGCACCAGTCCGGCTAGCCTGATCTCTTCAGATGCCTCTGCAGATTACAGAGTCACTTCAACGAAGCTCGCAGCCTGAATGGCCTTACTCTTAGCCTCTTCAACGTTGTCGGCGCGGGCCAGAGCTACCCCCATACGACGCTTGCCTGCAACTTCGGGTTTGCCAAAAAAACGCAGAGTGGTATCAGTCTGCGCGAACGCCTGCTGCAGATTACCAAAGACGGCCTGACTGGAATTTCCCTCCACCAGCACCACTGCGGAAGCTGACGGCCCGTGAAACGTAATGTTGGGAACTGGCAGACCGAGAATTGCCCGGGCATGTAGCGCGAACTCGGACAGATCTTGAGAAATCAGCGTGACCATGCCAGTGTCATGGGGTCGTGGCGACACCTCACTGAAAAACACGGCGTCGCCTTTGATAAAAAGCTCAACACCAAATAGACCTCTGCCGCCAAGCGCTTCTGTCACCGTTTTTGCGATCAATTTCGATTCGGCCAGCGCCGCCTCTGACATTCGCTGTGGCTGCCAAGATTCCCGATAGTCGCCGTCTTCCTGTCGGTGCCCTATTGGCTCACAGTAACTCACGCCGCCCTCATGGCGGATGGTCAGTAACGTAATCTCATAATCAAAGTCAACAAAGCCCTCGACAATGACCTTGCCGGCACCTGCCCGACCGCCTGATTGTGCGTACTCCCAGCTCGAGTCTATGTCAGCTTCGTTTTTGATCATGCTCTGCCCCTTACCTGAGGAGCTCATAATCGGCTTGACAACGCAGGGAATGCCCACTTTCGCCACGGCTTTCAGGAATTCTTCCCGGGTCTCGGCAAAGTGATAGGGGGACGTGGCAAGACCTAACTCCTCTGCCGCTAGACGGCGAATACCCTCCCGGTTCATGGTCAGCCGGGCAGCCTTTGCCGTAGGGATGACATGAAACCCTTCCCGTTCCAGTTCCAGCAGCGTGTCCGTGGCAATCGCCTCAATTTCCGGCACAATCAAATCCGGCTGTTCCTGTTCGATTACCCGCCGCATTTCGCTGCTATCGAGCATGGAGAAACTATGACTGCGGTCAGCAACCTGCATCGCGGGCGCATTGGCGTAGCGGTCGCAGGCGATAACTTCGACTCCAAGCCGCTGCAGCTCAATAACTACTTCTTTGCCAAGCTCACCTGAGCCAAGCATCAGCACCTTGGTTGCTGTTGGCGAAAATTTTGTACCGAGTGATGTCATCTGTTTTTCCCATAAAGCCAATCCAATGCCGGTTGAACGCAATCGACTTTCGGCCATCAAAGCCTGAAGACTGGCAAGCCAAGCGCCAATCCCGGCGGCGAACTGATAACCGTTTTCGCGATTGCAGCTCATGCACATGTAAACGCCCGGAAACGATAACGCCTCACCTTCCTCAGGTCGAGCGATTTACAGCACCTTTTTAGGGCGGGAATATCAGCGAGTGGAGCAGGCAAGTTTAGGGAGTATAAGCATGCTTCAGAACAGTTACCGGCGCATGGCGGTGAGTTGTCCGAACGGACCCCACGATCTGGGCAGACGACAGACGCGAGTTGTTTGGAGAGTCTGGGCTAATGACAGCTAGATGCAATGCCGAAGAGCCCCATCGGAGGGAGAAAACGATAGCAAAGTGACTACGGCGGCTCATTTCTTGGGGCAAATACCGCCCATATTCCACGAATCCTGACTTTTTCAAAGCAGTTTTCTGCCTTTTTAATCGCTTTCTCGCCGCTTTCGGCACAATACGCTCTCGCTTCCAATGGAAATCCTGTACAATGCGGCCCGTTTTTACGCACCCTGACCATTACACCTTGAGCAGCAAAATGACTGATTTATCACTCTACAGAAATATAGGTATCTTCGCACACGTAGATGCCGGCAAGACCACAACTACGGAGCGCATTCTCAAACTGACTGGTAAAATCCATAAAACAGGTGAGGTTCATGACGGCGAATCCACTACGGATTTCATGGATCAGGAAAAAGAACGCGGAATCACTATTCAGTCAGCCGCTACCACCTGTTTCTGGAACGATCATCGTCTCAATATCATCGACACTCCAGGGCATGTCGACTTCACCGTTGAGGTCTACCGTTCCCTAAAGGTTTTGGACGGCGGAGTCGGAGTCTTTTGCGGCTCGGGCGGCGTGGAACCGCAGTCCGAGACGAACTGGCGCTACGCCAACGACTCGGAAGTCTCCCGTATCATCTTCGTCAACAAGCTGGACCGCGTTGGCGCTGACTTCCTGCGCGTTGTTGGTCAGGTGGAAGATATTCTGGGGGCAAATCCGCTGGTGATGGTGCTACCGATTGGCATTGAGGACGACTTCATTGGTGTGGTTGATCTTCTCAGCCGCAAAGCTCACATCTGGCCAGACCCGGGCAATCCCGAGAAATTCGAACTCCAGGACGTGCCTGAAAACATGGTGGAACTGGTCGAAGAGTGGCGGGAAAAACTGATTGAAACCGCAGTAGAGCAAGATGACGACCTAATGGAAGCCTATCTCGAAGGGGAAGAACCCTCGATCGGCGACATCAAGCGCTGCATTCGCAAGGGCACGATCGCTCTGGACTTTTTCCCGACCTACTGCGGCTCTGCGTTCAAGGACAAGGGCATTCAGTTAGTGCTAGATGCGGTAGTGGATTTCCTGCCTAACCCGACTGAAGTAGATCCTCAGCCGCTCACTGATGAGCAGGGCGAGCCCAATGGTGAAGTAGCTAAGGTGGATGCTGACGAGCCGTTCCGTGCACTGGCTTTCAAGATTATGGATGATCGCTTTGGCGCGCTGACATTCGTCAGGGTGTACTCAGGCAAGATCAACAAAGGCGACACGATACTTAACGCCTTTACCGGTAAAACCGAACGCGTCGGGCGCATGGTTGAAATGCATGCTGATGATCGCAACGAGATCGACGGTGCTCAGGCTGGAGATATCTTTGCCATTGTCGGCATGAAGAATGTGCAAACAGGCCACACTCTGTGTGAACCCAACAATGAATGCACGCTGGAGCCGATGATCTTCCCAGATCCGGTGATTTCAATTGCAGTGGCGCCGAGGGATAAGAGCAGCGTCGAAAAGATGAGCATAGCCATCGGAAAGATGGTCGCTGAGGATCCTTCTTTTCAGGTAGAGACCGACGAAGACTCGGGCGAAACCATCCTTAAAGGCATGGGCGAGCTGCATCTAGACATCAAAGTCGACATCCTCAAGCGAACCTATGGCGTGGAGCTGGAGGTTGGGGCGCCTCAGGTCGCCTATCGCGAAACCATCACCCAAATGATCGAAGACAGCTACACGCACAAGAAGCAGTCTGGCGGTTCGGGACAATTTGGTAAGATCGACTATCGCATCAAGCCGGGCGATCCCGGCAGCGGTTACTCATTCAGTTCGACCGTGGTCGGTGGTAACGTCCCAAAGGAATTCTTTCCGGCAATTGAAAAGGGCTTCCAGGGCATGATGGAGGAAGGCCCTATAGCTGGATTCCCAGTGCTTGACATTGAGATTGAATTGTTTGACGGCGGCTTCCATGCGGTCGACTCATCGGCGGTGGCCTTCGAACTTGCAGCGCGCGGGGCCTATCGCCAGTCCATGCCCAAAGCGGCCCCTGAGTTGATAGAGCCAATCATGAAAGTTGACGTCTTCACTCCGGAAGATCACGTGGGTGACGTCATCGGAGATTTAAACCGCCGACGCGGCATGATCAAAGACCAGATGGCCGGCCCGACCGGTGTGCGAATCAAAGCCGAAGTGCCTCTGGCTGAGATGTTTGGATACATTGGCAGTCTGCGGACCATGACCTCCGGCCGTGGCCAATTCTCTATGGAGTTCTCCCACTATCTGCCTTGCCCACAGTCCGTTGCCGACGCCGTGGTGGAAGCCGAGAAGGAAAGACAGGAAGCCAAAGCCAAGGCGAAAGGTTAGAAACCTCTATCGCTGTCCTGATACATAAGCCCCGGCTGAAGGATTTCACCGGGGCTTTTCACCGCACATAGATCCTGGGCTTGAGCCTCTGCTCGATCCGTTTTTTTGATGTCAGATGACAAGCCCAACGGCTGCTTGTTGCTTATAGCTGATTGACATACTCAGTGATGGGTGGCAATCCCAGGTCGGAGGCAACCTGCCTGATATGTTCCATCGCTTCGTCCGTCGGACCCGGATAGTCGCCGGCAATCGGGACATTGCCGATATACCCTATGTCCCGAATGCCTTCTGGCGAACTGAAGTAGGCGCCAAACACCAGGCGTCTGAAACGGCTGAAAAAACGGGCGGGCTTACCAAACTGACCGATTTCATACTGGGAACGATAGGCGATGTCATCCAGAATTGCTGTGGCCTGTTTTTCAGTGAGGGCAACAAAGGCCCTCTCAAAGCGCAGCTGCGCCTCATCGTTAAGCCATTGCAATCCGTTCACAATCTGTCCTCGGTCGCGCTGCTGGCCGGAATAGGGGGCGCTGACCCACTCGTCGATCACATCCGGCACACCCACTGCGGTCGCCGACGGGCCTTGCTCATCTGCCGGACAAATAAGATCGCTGAGCACCGCCACTTGATCCTTCTGTGCCTCGTTCAGGGTCAGAGGCCAGGGGATAATCGGAGCAGACACAATCGGATCTGTACCGTAGCCCGGCCCAGTGATAGGCTCCAATTCGATGCCGGGCCAGTGACCCGCGAGTGGGGTGCCTGTGGCCTTTGGCGCTCCCGATTCGGCGGTGTCACAGGAAACCGGCACACCTCCCACCATTACGACTGCAGTCATGGCACTGAGACGTTTGATGCTTTCCCGACGACTCATCCTGGCTTGATAAATATTGCTCATAGTGTCAGCGCTCCATTGATGCATTGATTTGCTCGGCCAGGCGTGTTGCATTGCGCATCGCCAGAGTGAGTATTGTAATCGTACAGTTCTTGTGAGGATTCGAAACGAACACTCCGCCATCCATGATATAGAGATTGTTTACGTCCCAGGTCTGTCCCCATTTATTGCAGACCGACGTCGATGGGTTATCGCCCATGCGAGTGGTACCAACCTCATGGATGATTTGCCCGCCGGCTTCAATCGCTTCTTCGGCTGTGCGGTCCGGGTTGTTGACCACGCCCCCCATGGCCTCAATGATTTTCCTGCCCCATTTCAGGCCGTGAGCCACCTGATTGAGTTCCTGCTCTGACCATTTCCAGTGAAATTTGAGGACCGGAATCCCCCACTGGTCGACGGTGTCCTTGTCGATTTCGCAGTAGCAGTCATCGCTTACCAACATTTCACCGCGCAGGGAAAGCCCGATGCTGGTCCCAAAGTTGGAACGGATTTCATCCTTGGCCTGCTTCCCATAGCCGTCAACTGCACCGGCGATCCCCATGCCGGGAGAACTAAACTGAGCACCAACTTCAAAATGATACCCCCGAGAGAAATTCAACTCGCCATTTTTTTGTCCTTTCCTATCCCACCAAGGGATATACAGGTGATTCCCAGTATGACCATCTTCGTTGTATTTAGGACGATCTCGCAGTGCAGGAATATAACCGCTGACACCCGCGCCAAGCGAGTCCGTGAGATTGCGACCCACCTGACCGCTGCTGTTGGCGAGGCCGTTAGGAAAGGCCTCACTTTTGGAGTTCAGCAGCAGACGTGCAGTTTCGCAGGCGCTGGCAGCCAGGATGACGTGGTCTGCGTCGACTCTGACATCCTCTCGATTAAGCCGGTTCACGAAAGTGACTCCTGACGCTTTTCCGTAATCATCCAGATTTACTTCCTTCACCATTGCGTTGGTTACTATCTTGAGATTGCCAGTTTGCCTTGCCCAGGGAATGACAGACGTAGTGGTTTGAAACGCCGCACCAATTGCGCAGCCCCGACCACACGGGGTTGACCAGAAGCAAGCCTGGCGGGCATCTTTTGGTTTAGTCAAAATAGCGCGGCGCATGGGCACTGCCGCAATGCCCAGTGACTTACAGGCAGACTTCAACAGCAGCTCCATCACCCGGGGTTTTGGCGGTGGTAACAAAACGCCCTCACTAGAGCTCGGTGTATCATCGAGGCCGGGGTTATCACCGCATACACCGATTAGTGCCTCACATTTGTCATACCACGGCGCAATTTCTTCATAATCTACCGGCCAGTCGGTCCCCACTTCATCTGTGCTGTACGGCTTGAAGTCAGCGGCTGTGAAGCGCGGTACCAGCCGACCCCAGTGGTTGGTGCGTCCCCCTAACATACGTGCACGCCACCACATGAAGCGGCTATCAGGTGCTTCCGAGTACGGCTCTCCTGGNACTTGCCAACCCCCATCCACTGTGGCGTCAAAGTAACCAAAATTTTTTTCAGAGGTACTGGACCCGCGCAGCGGTGCTTCATGATTTTGTTGAAACATTGGCGTTTCCGTGACCGGATCGTAATCTCTACCAGCTTCTAACAACAGAACTCTGACGCCTGCCTCGGTGAGCACGTGGGCCGCCATACCGCCTCCCGCACCGGAACCGACAATAAGCACCTCGTATTCAAAGCCATCGAATGACGCCATCCTATTCTCCAGACTAAAAATTCCTTTCAGGTNTTTGCTTTACTATAGTGAATTGCACACGATTATTTGGTCTTTGTCCTCGTTGGGAATACTATAGCAATCCGTCGGCAGAGCAACCAGTTGGGCCTTGTGGCTGATACATCAACACTGCCAGATAATTTTGGGACTCAAGTTATGAATCACAGACGCTTGCTTATACCCGCAATGATGCTCACCTACTGCGCTGCACCGCTGTCTCTGGCGAATGACATTAATCAGTTGACTGAGGCAGAACAGACCGATGGCTGGCGCCTNCTGTTCGATGGCCAGACTACTGCCGGATGGAAAGGTTATAAACGGGACGATGCGCCCGGCACCTGGGAAGTCCAGAATGCTAGCCTGTTCATGAACGGCGAAGGAGCAGATCGAGACCGGGGGGACCTACTGTTTGCCGAGCAATTCGCTGATTTTCACCTTAAGCTCGAATGGAAAATCTCCGAAGGTGGNAATTCCGGCATTTTCTATCGGGGCGCCGAGAAACCTCGGCTCGACGTGATTTACAAATCTGCACCTGAGATGCAGGTGCTGGACAATGACCGCCATCCCGACGCCAAATTGGGCGTTGATGGAAACCGCACTGCGGGCGCACTTTATGATCTGATACCCCCTCGTCCCCAAAATGTGAAGGCAGTAGGCGAATGGAATCAGGTCGAGATCATCGTCCAGGATGGCAACATTCAGCATCATCAAAATGGCGAGCTGGTTCTGGAGATCCAGCTTGGCAGTGCGTCGTGGCGCGAACTGGTCGCGGTTAGCAAATTTCCCGATTTGAACCCTGCCTGGGTTGATGTGCCGAGTCGTGGCTTTATCGGTTTGCAGGATCATGGCGACAACGTGTGGTACCGATCAATCAAGCTCAAGGAACTGTAAAGAAGCTTTGGGGCGTCTACTGCATGAGCTGAGTCATCAACGCCGGCTGTGAAGCACGCGCCGTATAATGCAGGCCAGACTCAGCGCATGACGCCCTACTCGNTTGCTCCTGAGAAAATCTGAGATGTTTAATACAGACTACANAAAGCCGCTGGACGGGTCCGTACTCGAGTACTTCGATACTCGGCAGGCCGTCAATGACATCGAACCCGGTGCTTTTAGAAAGCTGCCGTACACATCCCGCATTCTCGCTGAAAATCTGGTCCGACACTGCCGGCCTGAAAACCTGACCGCTTGCCTGAAACAGCTGATCGATCGCAAGCGTGAGCGGGATTTTCCCTGGTACCCGGCAAGGGTTGTCTGTCATGATATTNTGGGTCAGACCGCGCTGGTGGATCTGGCGGGTTTAAGAGACGCAATTGCAGATCAGGGCGGCGATCCCGTGAAGGTGAACCCGGTCGTCCCGACCCAATTGATCGTCGACCACTCCCTGGCGGTGGAACATGCCGGCTTCGAGAAAAACGCCTTCGAAAAGAATCGCGCAGTCGAAGAACGACGAAATGAGGACCGCTTCCATTTCATAAATTGGACAAAGTCCGCCTTTGACAATGTAGACGTCATCCCGCCGGGCAACGGTATTATGCATCAGATCAACCTCGAAAAGATGTCGCCGGTGGTTCAGGTTCGCGACGGNGTCGTTTTNCCAGACACCTGTGTNGGAACCGACAGCCACACNCCAATGGTNGATGCGCTNGGGGTNATNTCAATNGGCGTCGGNGGNCTCGAAGCNGAAAACGTNATGCTNGGTAATCCNTCCATGATGCGNTTGCCTGACATCNTTGGTGTNNANNTGNCAGGNTCNCTGANGNCNGGNATNACGGGNACCGATCTNGTNCTTGTCGCTGACCGAATTTTTACGTCGCGAACNTGTGGTNGGTGCCTTTCTTGAATTNTTTGGTGNNGGNGCTGACAGCCTGTCNGTNGGTGACCGGGCCACCATNGCNAACATGACGCCNGAATATGGGGCGACNGCCGGCNTGTTCTATNTNGATCAGNAAACAATAGAATATCTCAAACTTACAGGCCGTGAGGACGAGCAGATTGCACTGGTTGAGCATTACACCAAGCATGCCGGCTATTGGTCGGACACGCTCACTGAAGCCGAATACGAGCGGGTACTCAAGTTTGACCTTTCCACAGTAGGTCGCAACCTGGCCGGCCCGTCAAACCCGCACGCGCTGTTGCCGGTCGCTGATCTAGCCAGCCGCGGGATCGCTGGGGCTTGGCAAGAGACAGCAGGTGAAATGCCAGATGGCGCGGTCATCATTGCGGCGATAACCAGCTGCACCAATACCAGTAACCCGAAAAATATGATAGCCGCAGGTCTGATTGCACGCAACGCAAACCGCTTGGGCTTAACGCGCAAGCCCTGGGTCAAATCTTCGCTGGCACCAGGCTCCAAGACCGTAAAATTGTATCTCGAGGAAGCGAATCTGCTGAAGGAACTGCAGCAACTCGGTTTCGACGTCGTGGCCTTTGCCTGTACGACCTGCAATGGCATGAGCGGCGCACTGGACCCCAGTATCCAGCAGCACGTCATAGATCGTGATCTGTACGCGACGGCGGTGTTGTCAGGTAATCGTAATTTCGACGGACGTATTCACCCCTATGCCAAACAGGCGTTCCTGGCCTCTCCTCCGCTGGTAGTCGCCTACGCCATTGCCGGGACAATTCGCTTTGACATTGAAAAAGATCCCTTGGGTTTTGATCACACCGGGACGCCGATTACCCTGAAAGACATCTGGCCAGAAGATGCGGAAATAGACGCAATCGTTCAGGCCAGCGTCAAACCCGAGCAGTTCAGGCAAACCTATATCCCGATGTTCGAAAAAACGGAGGAAGGCGCAAGAGTGACCAGTCCCCTCTACGACTGGCGTGCGCAGTCAACCTATATTCGACGGCCGCCTTACTGGGAAGGCACGATGGCGGCTGAGCGTGCCTTGCAGGGCATGCGTCCGTTGGCTGTGCTGCCTGACAACATCACCACAGACCATTTGTCACCTTCCAACGCCATCATGCCGGACAGCGCGGCCGGCGAGTATCTGGCTAGGATGGGCCTACCCGAAGAAGACTTCAACTCTTATGCAACGCATCGAGGAGACCATCTAACCGCTCAGCGGGCGACGCTTGCCAATCCAAAATTGTTTAATGAAATGGTCACAGACAGCGACGGAAATATCCGACAGGGGTCTCTGGCAAGAATAGAACCTGATGGCAAAGTAACGCGCATGTGGGAAGCCATTGAAACCTACATGGCACGCAAGCAGCCCCTGATCATCATCGCCGGCGCAGATTACGGTCAGGGATCCTCACGGGACTGGGCCGCTAAAGGAGTTGCCCTTGCCGGCGTTGAAACCATTGTTGCTGAAGGTTTTGAGAGAATTCATCGAACAAATCTGATCGGCATGGGCGTCATGCCGCTGCAGTTCGAATCGGGTACTACCCGCAAGACGCTGAAGATTGATGGCACCGAGATTTTTGATGTTCAAGGGCAGCCCAGCCCGAATGCTCAATTGACCCTGATCATTCGTCGACGTGATGGGTCGGTGGACCATTTGCCGGTAATCTGCCGGCTCGACACCGCGGAGGAAGTCTCTGTCTACTCGGCCGGTGGAATTCTACAGCGTTTCGCCAAAGAGTTCGTTCAGGAAACGCGAGCAAACTAGCAGGTCAAGCGTCATGAGCTACAATGCACAGATAAAGATTCCGGCCACCTATATGCGCGGAGGCACCAGCAAGGGGACCTTCTTCATCCTGTCTGATCTGCCTGAAGCCGCTCAGCGACCCGGCCCGATCAGGGATAAACTGCTGATGCGGGTGGTTGGGAGTCCCGACCCCTATGGTAAACAGATAGACGGCATGGGAGGTGCAACTTCAAGCACAAGTAAGACTGTTATCCTCTCCAAAAGCGAAAAGCTCGACCATGATGTGAACTATCTGTTTGGTCAAGTCGCTATTGACAGACCCTTTATTGATTGGAGCGGCAACTGCGGCAACCTCACCGCAGCGGTGGGCAGTTTAGCCATCAGCCGCGGTCTGGTCGATAAAGCGCGCATACCTGAGAATGGGGTTGTTGCTGTCCGCATCTGGCAACTCAATATCAGCAAGACCCTCATAGTGCACGTACCAATCAATGCGGGAAAGGTACAGGAAGCCGGAAGTTTTGAACTAGATGGCGTGACTTTTCCTGCCGCTGAAATGCGAGTGGACTTTCGCGATCCGGCAGGTGGTGAAGAGGCATTGTTCCCTACTGGCAATCTGACAGACCAGCTTGAGATTCCCGGCATAGAATCACTGGAGGCCACCATAATCAACGCGGGAATTCCAACGATTTTTCTCAACGCCGGCGAACTCGGCTGCAATGGCACTGAGCTACAGGAGGTCATTAACGGCGACTCCGCCATGCTGCAGAAATTTGAAATCATCCGCGCACACGCTGCGCTTAAAATGGGTCTAGTCGACACACTGGCGGAAGCGGCAGAAAGGCAGCACAGTCCGAAAATTGCATTTGTCGCCCCCGCCAAATCCTATACTGCCTCGAGTGGCACGCGAGTCAGTGCGGATCAGATCGACCTCCTAGTTCGAGCTATATCTATGGGAGCCTTGCATCATGCCATGATGGGAACTGCGGCGGTCGCAATCGGTGCCGCCGCCGCCATCCCGGGAACGCTGGTCAATTTGGCCGCCGGTGGCGGAGAGCTGAAGGAATTAGAATTCGGACACCCATCAGGCACCATGAAGGTTGGCGCAGAAGTGACCAACACTGCAGGAGAGTGGCGAGTTAACCGAGTAAGTATGAGCCGAAGCGCGAGGGTGTTGATGGATGGCACAGTTTATGTACCTTGGGACGCACTACAAATTGGAAAGATAAATAGTTAGCGAGACTCAACGGAAAGAAGCTGACTGCACGATCACGGCGTAATGAATATCAGTCACAAATAGTTCTTTCAGCATCTCAAGAGCAAATTAAATGCGATTGACTATGCTCCAACTCGACTAAGAGAGAAGATTGAACACACGTCGCTGCGTGTTCGGAAGGCAAAGCAGGAGATTTTAAGAATCCACTAGTCGCAATTTCACACCAACAGATATGAGAAAATGAACTTGATCAGACTGAGATTGTATTCTTCGATGCAGATAAGCGACTAAGACAAATACATCAAAAAGACAGATAGTTGCTGCTAACTAAATTGAGCTTTGGAGGCGAAGGGAAGATTCATTTGTCCCAGAGTTTAGAATTTATGTACATGAAATGATTGCTGAGATTTCTCAGTGGGCAGGAAAAGTCTCGACGGCCACAAATGTATAAAGGAACTATAGCTGATCAGCCTAATTTCTACCACCAGATGAAACTACCGACCACCTAGTAATTTTTTATCGTAATTATCTTTCGAAAAACCCTTGATTTTTTCTAAACTTTTTGCAAATTCGCTCGGTTTTGTCCCGTTGCGTTCGGCTTCGACCGCATAGTGATCTGTAATACCTTCTCTTGCCGTCAAGACACCATATGGCCCAGACGGCATTCGGAATAATTCTTTATCTAAAATCAGATGATCTAAAATATGCTCTCTACCACGTAGATTAAATACATGCTCCAATTTCAGATTACCTAATCCTTTTCCTATTCCGCCGAGTGAAACGTCTGTTGCGTCAAACCCGGCAGCCTCGAGATTACGATAATTAAAATAAGCTTTGCCGGAATGATCATGCAAGTGGAGTCCAGGGGTTATCCCTGCCTCCTTTATCTGCTTTGTAAATCGCTGGAATGTCTCCAGGTGGTCGCCGAGGTCTAGACCGCCGTGAGTATCGGCAAAATACATGAAATCTACATTTGCTTTTGCCGCAGCGTCGCATGCAGATAGTAAATCTTTCTCCTCATAGTTTGTAAGATTAAAAAAATTTATGCTTACCTGACAGTCGGTGTATTTCTTCAGTTCTGCTGCGAATTTGCACCCTCTTGCGATATCCTCCTTGCGCAAGCAAACTCTTATTAGCTGCAATTCTGGAAATTTTGCAATGCTAGGAAAGTCTTCAACATTATGGGAACAATAATGGTAGTCAACCATAACCGAAAGCTTTTTCCGGGACGTCTGACAAACCATAGCTAACAACTTTTCATCGATCGAGTAAAACGGCCCAGTGTATTTTCCAGCTTGCTTCCAATATCCTAGTTCCACAAAATCAATTTCTTGGAATGAGCTTAAAGACTTCAAGTACCTTTCAACAAACTCGAACGGCCAATTAAATCCATTTTGGTGACCGCCATCTCGAAGGGTTACGTCAATAAATCTTAACATTAGTTTCCCAGCATCCTCGCGAACCCTAAACCCCCGATATTATCAATTTCTAGACCTTTAATACGATCTAATGGAAAGAAAAATGCTGGCTCAGGCAGACGACTTCGTGGACCTGAAATATCTGCAGCCCTCGCATTGAAGAAGGCGCCTTTAGCAATCAACATGGGTGACAGATCTTAAGTGCGTTGTGCTCAGTCTGTGCAAAAGTTAATGGGTATTGATTCATTGCCTTTCTTCAACCATACAAGACATTGAACCTGCTGGACTGAATGTATTGACATCGCTTTCTTGCTGGTTCGCAGCACATCAACCATATCAAATATTGTCTGTTTTTTTAAAATCGGACATGTTATGTGAGTCAATACCATTATTTCTAAACTATCAATCTTTTCGCAAGAGTCGAACAACATATCCCCAACTGAACCGCTATCAATCTTTTCAGCATTTCCCAAATCAATATGTTTATCAAGCCTTCGAATTATTTCAATCGACTTCAGATTACTGCGAAGCAACTGATGAATTAATTATTCACTACCTGTATTGACCGTAATACCGGAGACTCTAGCTCAGATAGCAAATGCCACCATAATGGACTCCCATCATTAACAAAAAAGTCTTTATCGGGCATTCTATTTGACTCTTCTTTTATAATTTTGACGCTCTTTTTTTTATCATTTATCTGCAACACAAAATCTGGTCATTCTTCCGACAAGCAATAGCCCAAGATCTAACTCTAAGCTTTTTACTAATCTTTTACTCAGCGGAAGCTCCGGTTCATAAAGAAATCTAGCCACCCTAACACGCGCCATCTTCACGGTCGGTGGTAGCGTAATAAGCTTACGTGATCAATAGCGAATCATCCTGTCCTTGCTTTGCTTCACACAGGGCCAAGTTTGTGAAAACAGATCAGACAAACCATGCGATCCTCATGATAGCAAGGTAAAGAGTTAATCTATTCTATTTATGGAAATCCTAATCCTTACAATTTTTTTGGATATTTGTATTTACTCTTCNTCAATTCGAAACCCTAAAACTNAGAAGAGAATCTCAAGACTCTTTNCATANAAATCGGCCCCAGATTTAATTCATCACATGGCTCGCCACTGCAATGAGACTGTTCGTACTCAATGTATTAAGCATGCGGAGCAATTTTATCCTTCACTTGTAAAATATCTTCTGCAATTGATTTAAATACATTGTCCCAAGGCTCCCATGTGTCTCGATTAAACATCTTAGCGGACGAACAGACTGGGTTAGTTAAAATGTTATTCCAACTACTTTGTCGCCAATTTGCGACTTTCGTTGGCGTCCCAACCCCCGATGAAAATATCAGCGGTGTGACCTTTGTTGATACAATCATGTCCAGCGCAGCACAGAGTGCGACCACATCATCAACGTCATTGTATTGGTCCAAATCATCAAAGTTGTATACTGTCACTCCAAGTTCATTTTTAATGTCGTTCAGGTCATCTGTAAAGTCTGAATACTGCAGATTGATAAAAGTGACATCAGGTACGGTTAGCACGCGAGACCATTCCAAAATCGGAGGATAATGCTTTAGACGAAAGGGAGATACCTTAGAACTTTTCCAACTGATGCCAATGTAAGGACCTTTTCCCAATGAGCCCAGACGTTTTCTCCAAAATTTTACTCGAGCTGGGTCCGGAATGAGATACGCATCTACATTAAAATTCTCACTTATATTTGAGAAAAATTGCCGATACAGACTTCCCATAGGAAGATGAAAATCGAAATCATCTCGTTTTGAATCTATACTTCTGTCTTCAGCCTTGACCTCAATATCTGGGAAAGAGCGTGCCAACAGAGAAACGATTTTCTCTTGGCACTCCAAAATAGTGTGTTCGGCTAGCGAAGCCACAAGAGGAATGCACGACGCCCAATTTAAGGTATCGCCAATGCCTTGCTCGGACCATAGGAGAATTCTTTTGCTTTGTAGGCTTTTCTGCGCATCCCACAAAGGATTAGAAAAATTACGATTCCTTAAAACCCCTCTAGGGGCTTTCAAGCGCCACTCATTTTCATCCAGCCCTTCTTTCAACCTACCGCTGTTTAGAAGTATAAAACTTAAATTGTGATGGGCTTCGGCATAATCAGGCTTCAATGCAACCGCTTGCTTAAAGCAAGCTTCAGCTTTGTCTAATCTGCCCAGTTCATCGAATATATTGCCCAAGTTATTATGGGCTTCAGCGTGACTGGGTTTCAATACGATCGCTTGTTGATAACTAGAGGTAGCCTCGTCTAATCTTCCTAGTTCTTTAAGAGTTATACCCAAGTTGTAGAAAGCCTCAGCGTGATCTTGCTTCAGTGCAATCGCTTGCTTATAGCAAGCCTCTGCTTCGCTTAATTCTCCAAGCTTTTTGAGAGTAATACCCAAGTTGTAGTGAGCTTCGGCATCGTTTGGTGCTAGTTGAACAGAAATTTTGTTAGGCACAAGTGACTCACGAATTCTGCCTGTCTCCCCACATATGGCACCAAGCGCTTTCCAGCCAAACTGATGTAATGGAAATTCTTTTGTAATGGATATTGCTAACGCTTCAGCATCACTAAATCTTCCTTCGCGATAGTGGCGCAATAGGTTATTAATTTGTCGTTGAGAAGGACTAGAGCTATTGTCTCCTCGGCCAGCGGTAATAGCAGCGAGTTTTTCCCTCCAAGAGCGCAATATCTTGACGTCGAGTCCCAACTGCATTACTTGTTGAATCGCTTGCTTCGCGTTTTCAACCTGCTGTTCTTTGATAAGTGCGTCGATGTAACTAACCCAATATTTTCCTTCCTTGGGATGAGCTTCGAGGGCTGCTCTAAAAAACGGTAACGCAATATCAGTTTTACACTCCAAAGCAGCTAATAAGCCAAGATTGTGATTTGCGTCTGGGTGCTTTGGATGAGACTTTAGAACTAATCTGTATAGGCGCTCTGCATCTTGAAGCTTGCCTTCATTATGAGCAGCCATCGCCTCCTGTAGCGTTTTTTCGATGGTTAGTTCCATTACTCTGATTAGTTCTAGAAACCTAAGTACACGCTCAGCAGAATAAAGATATTCGTTAATAGGATTTCTATTCTTATAGATTGCTATAGTAACAGAGCAATTCCATTTACAACACTACGTTTCTGTTCGGCATATGAACAAATTTTGCTACTAACGGATTTTAAGCGTAGCTAAGCCTTCATCGCCAAGTTTTTACTTATTGATAACATTAGTACAGAAATTCTGATTTGCAGTATTCTTTCAGGCAAAGTCCAAGCAGGTCACTGCCTAAGAAATCTAGGGTGAGCCTCAATAGGTTATACACGCCTCTCAGGTATTGATACTGTTACTATGCATTCAGATTCATCAGTTTAGTGAGATGATTAATACGTAAGAGGCTATCATTGTAAAAAGTAATAGCATGAGATACTTCATTGTCTGGATCAGCCGCCTTGACCAGCCTCCCTGGGAGGCTGTTTTGATGTCGCTCTCCGCTACCCTAAGAAAATCGTCAAATTTTCCTCTGTCACTTAAGCTGCTCGCAATATCTGGATCCTGAACGATCCTATAACGCAACCCTAACTGCTCTAAAGTTTTAAGTATTCTTGCATTTCTCGAGTTTTGTCTTGCTACTACTGAGAGTATTCGCAACTCGCTATTAGTTGGCGAATTGAAAAACGCGTGGAAAATTCTCTTATCTTTCATCAATTGGCTTGCAGCCAAAATTTCTTGATTGATGCCTGATGCATTGCAGACTAAACCCAGATTTATTCCAGGCAATCCAGTGCAGAGTAATTCGATATCTTGCCAATCTTCCGAGATCAACTCTTCCTCGTTTTCAATCAATATAATCCTTCGCCTATTATCCGGCCGGGTTGCTTCCAGCGCTTCATCCAAAGAGAAGTTTTCTATTTCTTGATTTAACACATCGATTAGTTTCTGTTTTCTTAAAGGATTAAAGCGCAAAATCAAATTCTCTCCGAGAAGCTCTATCTTCCTGACAATGAGCTTTGTGTAGTAAGACGCCAGTCTTTCTGAATCTGCATGCAGAAAACAATACGGGGTGCTAGAGTGGAGTCGTTGGACTACCCTGCCGACCGACCTTAAATGTCTACTGGTTAAGTAGAATCCCTCAGGCTTATTTCTGGCGTCGATCTCCAAGATCTCATTTTTCACGAGTTTAAGAGAACTTTTGCGCATGAGGTGTTGACCCTTTGATTAAACTACCTCATATGAAGCAGTTTTTACCTAATCGAGAAGAGGTATGATCTCCTCTATTGCGAGGATTGTGCCCATCTTGGACACCACGTCTGCAGTAATGGTTTTGTTCTATCAAGCTGAGAATTTTGTCATTTGTAATTCAGACAGCTGCTTGATATTTTTAGCAACCAAACGGCAAACATCCGCAGCTAGATAATATGGTTCAGCGATTTGAAGAGTCAACTATTCAAGTTGACTAGGGATAAGAAATCCACTGCGCGGTTGAGTCCGCTATCACCTCGGGTGAAGTGAAAAAAATTAAAGCAAGAACATCCTCGGCAGTCGGAAGTCTAATGTCGACTCCTGCTACAAGTCGATTCGGGTTCGAGGATCTGAAAGCTCGGGGGTTAGCTTGAACAAAAGCCTGCCGAAGGAACGACCTTTTAATACTTGAGTTCGGCATGGTCAGATTGATAATTCGGTCCAGAGTGTCCCCGCCCTTCGTGCGGTACGTACCTTGGCTCAAGCTATCTAACTCCTGTTGCTCAAGATAGCGTCGAATCTCAACATCTTGGAGAAGCTGAACTAAAGCAGCATCTATGTCGGCGTTTTGACCGACGGCGCTGGAAGGAACCATTACGGTTGAGAAGTACCCTATGGTGATAAGAGCTATCTTGAAATAATTCATTGAAATATCCGCGTCGATTTCCGTTCTCAGTAATAAACACACTCTTACTACGGCCTTAATTTGTTAATACGTTAAAATGGTATTGCTGCTAAAAATGGACTGCTAGCTTCGCCCGCGATGACCTCAATAACAGAGTTATGGTAGTTTAACTCCTTGACCTCGCCGATGACGATAGATTGGAGAACTTCCGGATTTAGCAGCATTTGTCTGTGGTTTAAGCGATTTGACGACAGAATGAATCTGTCATCAAGCCTTATTCCAGCAGCGCTCCCTTTGTTAATGCGTACCCAAGTTACACCGGCGGCTTCATAATTTTTATCAATGGTTATCGGCGTCTCTTCGTAATCACAACCTCTAGCCTTTTCCAGTATTCCCAAGAACTGGTCTATGCCTTGACTTAGCATTCCCCGATTTGCGGAATTAAGGCGTCGTGGCATAAGGTTGTGTTTAGAAGAGTTGGTGTAAAATTGTATATCATGACGGGCTAGTTCAATTCCATTAAGAGAATCTATAAATGATAACTCAACGGTCACCTTGAAAGGAGAGCTGGTATCTTTCCTGATTAATGAGGAGACCAGTTGGGAATTCGTTGTAGCTAGTAAGAAACTGGTTCCTGCTGACCGAATGGTTTGCAGACCTTGTAAAACTGGGGTGCTTCCTCTGTCCGTAACCATGTTTACTTGGATTACATATCTCGATGATCTTGTGTCTTTATTTTGCGGACTAACAGCAGCAAAATATTGAGTGGTATCAACCAACTCGGTATCTTGCGGATCGCGTGTTGAGTACCACGTCGGAGAGCGGCCGATCTTGTTCGACAATGTAGTGCTGATTAGGTCCTCGATTTCGAGTTTTAGAGTTGAGTCAGTGCTTGATCCCCAATTATTTCCTTCAAAGAGCACGTTAATTTCACTTCGGTATTTATTGCTTTGGCTACTGCACTCATTTCTCCCCTGAGAGAAAGACTCCAGGAATCTGTCAACAGCCGGCGTTGAATTTTTACGTCTTTCCACCAAACGCTTGTTTCTCAAGCTGTCGATGCTAGAGTCTGCCCTGAAATACGTGGACTCAATTAGTTTCCCTGTAGAATCAATAAATCCTGCTGACGAAATTGAGAGTCCAGCTTCGAGCGACTGACTGAGTAAACTATACTTTATCTCATCGAGTAAGATTTCGTTTGGATTAGTGGCAGACTCGGAGGCGGTCCCGAGATGTACAGCGAAAGCTAGAACGAATGGTAAGCCACCGCGCTTGATTGGATATGTACGCATTTTTCTGTCCGGGTTCAGTTTTCTAATGAGCCTGCGCTACTCGATACTCTGGAGATAAAGCCTCTTAATGTCGTTAGCAATCGCTTGAGGCAAAGACAGTGTCACCTCATAAGCACTGTCAGAAACCGGTTTAATACTCTCAATTTCAGCACCATAGATCACTCCTTCAACTCGGGACTGAATAACATCATTCTGTACCACTAAGTCGCCGACGGTAGTCGTAGCGTCAATGTAAAGCCCATATATTTGTTCTGATAAAGAACGATATGCATCTATTTTAGAAGCACGGATTGCGAGAATTCGTTGCTGACTTGGATTTCCAGACTGAACATTTATGTCTGCATATCCTGTCGCAGTCAAGCGACCGCTTTCGAGCTGCATTCTCTCAGCCAGCGCAACAGTAAGATCTTCGGTAGTGCTACCGCAACTTGATATCACCACGACCAAAAACAGTAATGATGGAAAACGAGTAAAGAGGGTGTCTCTCATATTCATTCCTGCCCTAAAGTAAATGTTCGGCTGGCACCTATACAGCCGCGAAATTATTTTGAAAAGCACTGGCAATCGACGAATGTCGAATCCGCACTATCTACGACCCAATCGACACTGCTGAATTTAACTTTACTCTCTGGTACGAAGTTTCTGAATCTCTGGCATGATCATTGCTACATTGCTAACAAAGCGAGCATCTCTTCGCGTGAAACTGGAAATAAACCTCTAAATAGCTGTATTTATTGAAAATAATGGAAACAACGATATTGTCATTTTTGCGACAGTTCATTAAGCCAACGAGTATGGCCAATCTTGGTATGCCGTTTATTGTCTTGCTGATCATGTCAATGCTGATTGTACCGCTGCCAAGTTTGGCGCTCGATATGCTGTTTACTGTGAACATAATCATTGGCCTCGTCATAATTATGGTATCGGTGAATGTTTCCAAGCCGCTTGAGTTTTCCTCATTTCCATCTATTTTGCTCCTTGCCACTATGCTGAGACTGAGCTTGAACGTCGCCTCCACGCGCGTCGTTCTTGTCAACGGACATCAGGGACCCGGTGCCGCTGGGACCGTAATTGAGTCATTTGGCGAATTTGTGATCGGAGGCAATTACGTTGTCGGTTTCATTATCTTTGTAATATTGATGATCATAAATTTCATAGTAGTAACAAAGGGCGCTGGACGCGTCTCGGAGGTCATTGCGCGCTTCACCCTTGATGCATTACCAGGCAAGCAGATGGCTATTGATGCTGACTTAAACGCGGGCGTTATTGATCAAGAAGCGGCAAAACGCCGACGTGAGGAAGTGGCACAAGAATCTGATTTTTTTGGATCAATGGATGGTGCCTCTAAATTTGTTCGCGGTGACGCAATAGCTGGGATTCTCATCTTGTTGATAAACATCATAGGGGGGCTAGCAATTGGGATCGGCCAACACGATCTATCTTTTTCACAGGCGGGGGAGATATATGTCTTACTTACAATCGGTGATGGGCTGGTTGCTCAAATTCCATCGCTTCTACTTTCTCTATCAACTGCAATAATTGTGACTCGTGTGACGACATCGGAGTCTACAAGCGCTCAAGCAGGAAATCAGTTAGCGAGCCCTGCAGCATTATATATTGCTTCCGGCATTCTTATATTTCTGGGCTGCATACCAGGAATGCCTCACTTTATATTTTTATCAATGGGTGGTGTCCTTGCACTCATATCCTATTTCTTAGAGAAGTCTCTAAAGGATACTGCTGAAATTGAGAATAGCCTTCAAGAGGAAATTGCAACAGAAGAAGACAGAAATACTGAGAGCGAAGAGTTGGACTGGTCACACATTGAACCAGTTGATCAAGTTGGATTAGAAATCGGCTATGGATTGATTCCATTAATAGATCAAGATACTGGTGGAACCTTGCTTTCTCGGGTCAGAGGGATACGAAAGAAACTTTCATCGGAGATCGGCTTCTTAGTGAATCCAATTCGGATAAGAGACAATCTTGAGATAGGACCTAATGACTATAACATCGTGCTAAACGGGACAATCCGTGGCCAGGGGAAGGTTTTTATTGGCAAGGAGCTGGCAATCAATCCTGGGCACGTAACTATACCTTTGGAGGGTGAAAAAACATTAGAACCTGCCTTTGGTCTCAATGCCTACTGGATTGATAGAACTCAAAGCGATTTCGCGAAAACAGCAGGTTATACCGTTGTCGATCCCGCAACCGCGATCGCAACTCATATGAATTCCATTTTAAAAAACAATGCTGATCAATTGCTTGGACACAACGAAACACAGCAATTACTGGACCTGGTTTCTGAACGATCGCCGAAGTTGGTCGAGGATTTGGTACCCGGTAAGCTACCAGTCTCTACAGTTACACAAGTCTTGAAAAATCTTCTTCAAGAGGGCGTTTCAATAAGGGACAACCGATCCATCTTCGACAGTCTTCTTTCTGAATCAGGAAAAACTAAGGATGCCATCGAATTGACATCCTTAATCAGACCACATCTTGGCAGAAGTATCGTTCAAGATATTATTAGCGCAGGGGAAGATCTTCCAATAATTACTCTGGAACAAAGTCTTGAGCAGTTACTCAACAACGCTTTGAAAGAGAGTTCACAATCAAGAGATGCTTTCCTAGAACCGAAGCTTATAGACGCTCTAGCCAATGCGATCGCTAAAGAAAAGTACAGTGTGGAAGAACAGGGCCTTCCAGCGGTCTTAGTCGTTTCTCCAACCATAAGACCTTGGTTGTCTCGCATCACAAGACAAAGACTCGGTAATCTTTCCGTATTGGCATACACAGAGATTCCAGAGGATCAAGAAATCAGAGTCGTAGGTAAGGTAGGCATTCAAGAAAATCACGCACAAGAGGTTGCAGCATGAAAATGGATGTAATTTGGGCCCGGAGTCCAAAAATCGGGATTGGTCATGCAGTTTCTAATTTTGGGGAGGACTCATTGCTTCTTTCCAGCAAAAAAATAGGAAAGAGATATCGCCTTATTATTGGGACAGACCAAGACGATAAAAAGGCGAATTGCTCATCAGTTCAAGTTCCCGATTCTGTCATATCGACGTCCGATAAAGAGAAAACCGACTATCAGATGATCGCTTCTCTAGTAAGAAAAGAAATCGAGCACTTGCGGAAAGAGCTAGAAAGCAAGGTTCTTGAAAGCGCACAGGTCGAAACGGATCTTGAATTAATGCTGGAGAAACTTGGGGTGCCTAAAAGCCTTTACCCTCTAATAATGGCGAAACTGAGTGAAAAAGACGCATCTCCAAATTTAGCCAGCAAGGTAAGTAAGGTATTAGAAGAAACGCTGCCAGAAAGCACAGATATAGATCTAAGCGTCAAAACTCATGTCCTATGCGGAAATTATGGGTCCGGTAAAACAACGGTCGCCTTGAAAATGGTGTTAAAGCTGATGTCCCTGACTCAAGCGGTTCCTATTTTGGTAAGCTATAAACAAAACCACTCAGCATCTAAATCCTTGATAAAAGAGCTTTCTAAAGAACTAAAGGTACCAATTTTTGAAATTGACGATGTTGCCACACTAAAAAAAGTCGAAGAACAGCTTGCTGATGATAGTGTATTAATCGTGGATACCTCGACCGGGAACATCAAGGAGGAGATTCCGAAGCTGGAGAAAGAGCTTCTTTCAGTCAATTTTCATCTGGTAAATGCTTGTGATTCATTTGTCGCTGCACAAGAGCATTTTTTGAACGTGACAACTTGGTCTAGTATTATTCTCACAAGGCTCGAAATGAACACTAATCGATGGCCATTGATTCATTCTCTCGCGAATACAAGGGTGCCTTTGTCTCTTGGATCAATAAGCCCGGATTTAAAAAGCCAGCTGGTTTCATTAACAAAGGAAGACTTGGTAAACCAGCTCAATTTACCAGACTGGTTAGAAATCGATCAGTGCGGTACAAAAGTTGCTAACCGAGCTGCATGAATGAAGGCCTTAACGTATTTTTGAAGAGCCAGCAAAGAAAATCTGCCGGCTGATTATTTCGGTTAACGGGCAGAAGATGGAAAACAGGTGTGACAATGGGTACTCGTGTCGTCGGTATAGCTAGTGGGAAAGGTGGTGTCGGGAAAACCACTCTAATTGTAAATCTTGCTTTGCAGCTAACCGAATTTGGGAAGAAAGTCTTAATCTTTGATGCTGATTTAGGAATGGCTAATGTGCATTTGGCGTTTTCAAAAAGCATATCTCACGATTTATCTGATGTGCTCGAAGGCAACGTGAGTTTGGAGGAAACAATCCTTAGTCTCAGCGAAGGGATTGATCTCATCCCAGGTGGTAGTGGTGTAGCAGACATTGCCGATTTAGATGAAATTGGCGTATCTTCGATCGTTCGAGCCTTTTCTGCGTTGGAAGGCCAATACGACTATCTTCTGGTAGACATGTCTGCGGGTATCAGCACTCAGGTACTGACGTTTCTTTCTTGTGTTCATCTCAAGATTGTTGTCGGAACTAATGAGTTAGGTTCTATATCTGATGCATATTCGCTGATAAAAGTACATTCTAAACATCATGGTATGGAGAACTTAATCTATTTACCGAATAGAGTCCCTTCCTCAAAGGCAGGGAAAAAGCTATTTGAATCAGTAAATTACGTTACCACCAAATTCCTTCAAGAAGACCTCGAGTATATTGGATCAATTTCGGAGGATTCTTTGTACTGCCGTGTTTGGGACTCTACTGAACCCAAGGGGATCATAAAGTCAGCGTCGAATGCGTATGCGGAGCTATCAGCAATTGTTTCAAAAATTGAGGGACACTCAGCATTCAACTCAGAAGAAGGCTCAAAGGGTCTTTCATTCTTCCTTGATGGGTTTACAAGCTAGTCGGAGATATTCAGATGAGTTCAAAAGACGGCGAGTACCAAACGATCCAGAATCTAAGTTCAGATTCAGTTGATATTTTACAGAAAGTAAGCTTAGTAAAAAAAATAGCTCTTTATTTAAAAGCTCGCGTTCCTGACTATATGGAAGTCGATGACATGGTCCAAATCGGAATGGTAGGTCTTATAGAGGCAAGCAAACTATATGATGCTAGCGTTGGCGTTACCTTTGATGAGTACGCGAAAAGACGAATAAAGGGCGCAATACTGGATGAGGTAAGGAAATCAAGTAGCTTATCGAGATTAGCTGTTAAGACTACAAGAGAGTATAACCAGGCTAAAACGGCACTCTCAAATAACCTCAAGAAAGAACCAACAAATGCTGAGATAGCTGCTTATTTAAATATTTCAATCTCGGAGTTGGAGAAAAGGCGTTCTCATGCAAATCAAATGAATATGGTTCATCTCGAGGAGGATTCGGCCGAATGGGAATCGGCATTCGAGGATGAGCACACCAATCCTTTACTGACCATGGAGCAGTCTGACTTGACAGAGAGAGTTGCCGCTGAGATTTCGAAGCTTGATGAACGCTCAAAACTTATACTGTCACTGTATTACAGGGACGAAATGAACATGAAAGAGATCGGAGCCATCATTGGAGTTAATGAGTCTAGAGTAAGCCAAATACTGAGCTCGACAGCAAAAGGACTGCGTCAAAGCTTAATATAAACTGACAGAAGTATTTCACTATTGATCTTGACTAAAGAAAATGTAGCCGTTGTCGTCGACATTCATTGGGCCTGAAGCCTCGTCTTCTTCTACGGCTTCTTCTGTCTGAATCTCGAGTTGCGCAGTAACAAGATCGTAATACTTCTCCTTTTCCAAGAGGATAAGAGCCTGAAGGGTCTCTTCGAACTCTTCTAAACGAGCGTTTGATTGAACCACACGTCTGATCTCAGTGGACATAGCGAGGTTCGTATCTCCAAAAGCATCAAACGTATCATCAAAACCTGCGACTAAGGCCTCCAGCCCACCGATCTTCTGATCGAACGCTCCTATCTTTTCGTCTAAGCTTAGAGAAATTTGCTCGATTGCGATGTCCAATGTATTTTGGAATCCGAGGAGTTGCTCACTCAGGCCCTCTGAATCAATTCCTGCCAGGTTTAAATCTTGCTGCAGATCCTCAATGAGCGAGTCCATAAGGGTGAAGGAATTGATTCTTTCACCAAGATCTTCCGCGATTGATTGCTCACCTCTCTGGGAAAACCAAGAGAAAACCGTGATCAAAATGGACAGTACCGTAAGGCTCATGACAACTGACAATGAGACAGTCATCCGCTTCTGAATCTGCCTGATATCTTTTTGCTCTCTTACAAACTGACTATCTATCTTGTCAGACAAACGGCCGAGCTGACTTTTTAGGTCTTCAACGGAATCACTTATTTTGGGGACATCATTAAGCTCGGCATCACCATCTGACGCTTCTTCCACATCTTCGCGGCCATCTGGTTCTGCTTCATCGATAGATGACCCACTGTTCGGTGCCAAAGTGCCGTCTTCCTCTTCGGATATTACGTCGGGATTATTATCATCTGTCATGATCTAGCTCTCGCCTCAAGAACCTCTGGAGTTGGTGCTCTCTGATGCACTCTTAAGTGACGCATCTTGAGCTTCTTCGGCTCAGTTACTAAATCGACAGTTTAACTTAAAGGTTTAGGCCCGTATTTCTAAATTCCCCAAGTCATCGAAAAGCATAGTTTCAGGCACTTCGACCTTTGGTCTCACCGGTTTTTCACTGTCTTTCTGTATCTCAGCTAATTTATATACGTAAGCTATTACTTCTGCTACTGCCCGATAAAGTGGCACAGGGATTTCCTTTTGTAAATCTGTTGTAAAATAGAGAGCACGTGCGAGATACGGCGCTTCAAAAATAGGCACTACATTTTCGGACGCCTTTATCTTAATCGTGGCGGCAATAAAGTCTGTGCCTTTCGCAAGAACAATTGGGGCTTTTTCACTGCCCGGCTCGTAGGCTAGTGCTACAGCAAAGTGGCTGGGGTTAGTTACTACAACATCCGCGTCAGATATCGCGTGCATCATCTGATTCATCGCAACTTGGCGTTGTCGCTCTCGAATTTTAGCGCGTACCTCTGGCCGACCTTCAGTTTCTTTAAATTCGTCCCTCAACTCTTTTCGAGTCATCTTTAGTTTATTTCTGAATGTGATCACTTGGTAGGGCAAATCAATTGCTGCGATACAAAGAAGTGTCAAGGTAACGAGCAATATACCTAGAGTTAAGATATCAAGGCCCGACTCTACAGCTAGTTTTGGCGAGAGTAAGTTTAAAAAGAAAACTCTATCGTATACTGAATAAATGATTGCGGTAATTACGCTTGCAATTAAGACAAGTTTCGCGATGCTTTTGATCAACTCAATCAGGCCCCGCGAGCCAAACATCCGACCAAGGCCAGTAATTGGATTTAATTTTGAAAACTTTGGGAGGAACGCTTTAAACGAAAAGCCAATACCTCCTATCGAGTAGGCTGCAAGGAAGGCCAGTATTAACGTGACTCCTAAGATTGGCGATATGACGATCAGACTTTGAAGGGATAAATCTGAGAACACCACCAGAATCAACTCTGGAGAAAAAATTATAGATTCATCAAATTCGAGGGCTCTATGCATCAAATCGATATATCTGCCACCGGCAGTTGAGCCAAAAAAGTATAAGATAGCGGCGACAGAAATTAATAGGACGGCAATAGATGTATCTTGCGACCGCAGGAATTGGCCCTCCTCTCGAGCTTTCTCTAACTTCCGTTGGGTCGGTTCCTCGGTCTTTTCTCCCTGGTCAGATTCTTCGGCCATTTTTACACCACCATCATAAGACTAAGCTGTTCAAACGCGTTCAACCAAAACTCTTCTATTAACTGTAAGACACCACGCAAGGAGAGAAGGAGGATAAAAATGCCGACCAAAGTAATAGCCGGAAAGCCCACAGCAATAATATTTAGAGACGGAGCTGATCGAGTAATTATGCCTAGCCCCGTGTTAACGAGAAGCATAGCGATCATAATAGGTAGAGCAATGAGAAGCCCACCCGTAAATATGGTTGAGGACCAATCAATTACTGGTTGCACTAATGGCTCTAGCGAAATTGATGTTCCTAAAGGAAAACTTTCAAAGCTCATGAATAGCAGCTCAATTAATATTAAGTGGCCATCTATCAAGAGAAAAATCAGAGTTGATAGTACGATTAGTAATTGAGAAATGGTCGGAACATTTCCGAGAGTTGGATCAACCATGTTTGCCATACTCAAACCGATAGAGTTAGAAATGGCTTGACCTCCCAAAGTAATTGCAGCGGTGACTAGCTGAAAGCTAAATCCCAGACTAATACCTATCGCCGCCTGCTGAAATAATACGCTCAATCCACCTACGCTGAGTGGATCAAAAGACATACTTTCGAAATAGCTTACGTACAAAGCAGTAAGTAATACTGACGTCGCAATTCGAAATCGCAAATTAAGTGCTTGTATTGAATAGAATGGCGAAGCAAGGAGGAACGAAGAAATCCGAGTAAAGGGATATAGAAACTCATAAAAAAGTTGAACTAATTCAGCTGAAGAGAAGACCATTATTGTAGGTACATAGAGAGGTTTGCGAGCAGGCTTTGTAAGTATTCTACAAGGGTAAGTATTTGCCAGCCGCCTAGAACGAATAAAATAGCTACGACTATAATTAGCTTTGGAATAAAACTCAGAGTCATCTCTTGGATAGATGTTGCAGCCTGCAGGATACCTATTACGACGCCAACCAATAAAATCCCACCGAGCAAAGGACCGGCAATCATTATCGTTACGATAAGCGCTTCTCGGCCAATTGTAATAACATCTGATATTTCCATCTAAGCCCCAAAGCTACCTGCCAGTGATTGCATTACCAAGATCCATCCGTCCGCTAGTACAAATAGCATTAGTTTAAAAGGCATCGATATCATCATTGGTGAAAGCATCATCATACCCATCGACATCAGCACACTCGCTACGACGAGATCTATTATCACGAAAGGTATATAGATGAGAAAGCCAATCGTAAAGGCAGTCTTTAGCTCTGAGGTCATGAACGAAGGCAGTAGAATATTTAGGGGGACATCTTGCTCACCTTGATATTCATACCCCGCTATATCGCTAAATACAGTTAAATCATCCTCTCGTGTTTGCAGCAACATAAAATCTCGTAATGGTTGTTCAGCAATCTGGATCGCTTGCTCTGCATTTATCTGTTCGTTCAAGTAAGGGGTAATTGATTCATCATAAATTTCGAGGAAAATGGGAGACATGATAAAGAATGAGAGAAAAAGCGAGATCCCAACTAGGACTGTGTTTGGCGGCGTTTGCGCTGTACCGATGGCCTGTCGAAGCAGGGACATCACGATTATTATCCGCACAAAAGACGTCATCATAATTAACAGTGACGGAAGTAACGTTAGCACTGTCATCAAAATGAGAATCTGGAGGGTCAGGCTATACTCAGTCCCATCTACCGTTTGGTTAACGCTGATGGCTGGAAGTCCTGTTTGGCTGATGGCAGCCGATGTGGCCAAAAAACTTATGACAAGGACTGACAGCCGGACCGCTATCGGAACAGCCGAATATTGAAAATGACGGTGTTTGAGTCTTGCTACGAAGATTTTAGCCTTACTGCGAGACATCTGCTCTCTCTTCTTTGCTATCTAACGCAGTCCAAACTGGCACTACGTTGTCTCCGGAAATAGCAAGTAACGACGTGCGATTATCCGCTTCAATGAGTAAAAGCTGTGTTTTTAAAACTGCTCTCTGCTGAGCTAAGATTTTTATCCTTCCTTGATTCGAATAAGATAGATCAGCCGAATACTTCTTAAGCAGAAAGAAAAATATGAACATTAGAGCAACAACAACTACTAATGCGATAGCTATGTTGAGAAGCGCGTTGCTTTCCATTTATCACGCTCAATAGAGTTTTAACGATGTATTAAAAGGATTGCACGATATAGACCAAGCGACCTGGAGTATTTCCATGCTTTACGACTAGGCATCTAATCCGTGCTTTTTAAGCGCTCTGTCTTAGGAACAATGTGAGTCAGTTTGATGCCGTATTTTTCATCGATTAGCACAATATCGCCTTTTGCAAGGAGCGTATCGTTTACAAAGACTTGAAGTGGCTCACCGGCCAAAGAGTCCAGTGGAACCACTGCCCCTTTTTGTAACTCCATCAGTTCGCTTATCTTCAATTTTTTTCGGCCAAGTTCCACAGAAATAGAGACCGGTATACTGTTTAAGAGAGCCTTGTCTATAGCCTGCGAGTCCCCTTGGTCGGCAACGTCTCTATTGTTATCGGCAGCTATCTCAGACCCTTCACCTAGAATAGTTTGTTCGTTGTTCTCTTGTACCCCTTTCTCTTCGTTAGTCATGATAATGCCTTAAATTGATTATGTATTTTTCATAGATTCTACTTTGACGGCAAACGACTCTCCAACAGTGCCAGTTGTAGCCGAAAAAATTGGAGTTTTACCGGCACTTACTTGGACAGAGTCAGAGAGTATTAGAGGAAATTCATCGCCAATTTGGAGGTTCGCAAGCTTACCTAGAGTAGTTGTGAACTTACCAAGCGTCGCAGTTATCTCGACTTCAATTTCTAAATGAGCTTCGTATAAATCTGACGCCCAATCATTATTGACGGACTCGTTCTCTTTCACTTTTGACTCAAGTCGTTTGGCTTTAGCATGCGTAGGCGGGCGAATCGCAGCCAATGGATAAGCTATTTGAATCAACCCTAAGGGTTCCCCCAGAGATACTTCAAAATCTGAAAGCACTATGAGCTCCTCGGGCGTAAAACATTGTAATTCGGAGATACTGTTAGTTGAGGAGTCTTTTTCAAAGCCCGCTACCACAATTGGTTGCCATGCAGTTTTCAAAGCGCTTTTCACCAGGTTTCCAACAACGTCAACAAGGGCCTCCTCAGACCCTTCCAATTTTTTATTGGGAGTAAATCCGATAGTGCTCACTCCTGCTCCCCCGAAGAATCTATCCAAGGAGTGGAAAATGATCGATGAATCTATGAGGAGTACCGCCTGACCGGCCAGTGGGCTAATGTCCAGCGTCGTAGCAGAAATAGGAGAATCTTTGGAAGCCAGCAGTGATTCAAACCTACATACATCAGTCTTCTTATAACTAATTTGATAGGGTATGTTTAGGACGCTTGAGACTCCTGCTTGCAAGATAGCTCTAGCTTTTTCGCTGACGGAGTCAAAAATGTCAGTTTCTATGCTGACATTGTTATATTCGCTCGTAAGATCATGTTTAATGACTTCGGCGGATTCTCCAGTAGCCAATTTAGTTAAATGTTCATCGTTTTGAGTACCTTGAATTGCTTCAAGTTCCTCTTCCGACAAAGTTCCTAATTCTTTATCCATTTTGTTTACACTAATTATTTTATTGCATTAAAAATTCAGTAAAGAGCACTAAGTCAATTCCTGGAAATACTTTCTGCTCTTCTAGAATAGCGTTAGCAGCGTTTCGCAAGTCTGGCTCTATTAGACTCCTAAAATTCTCAGAAGATGCCGTCGCACCTTCGACGCCAGAAAGGCTTTCAAGAAGAGCCGCGCGAATTCCAATCTCATGCGCACTTATTTCATCAATCATCGGTTGTCCATAGGGTGTTCTTAACGCAAGTTTTACTTGCATCATAGAGCCAGAATCGCGTAATTGAATTGTGAATGAGTCTGCCAACTGCAAATAAAGGGTTTCTAAAAGCTCGGGTTCCTCCGACTCCGCGACTATTTGCTCACTATCTTCAACTGCTGACGATGAACCAGCAAGGACCAAAAAATAATAGGCTGCGCCGCTCCCAATTAAAATCAGAACAATGATGGTTACCAAGATAATCCTCTTGTTACCACTTTTTTCGGTTTCAGTCTGTTCGTCTTTTTTCGCCATTAGATCAACCAAACTTAAACAAATGTATCTACAAGAGAAGACGTTCCAGCTCTCTTTGTGTGTGCAGACTCACCAGAATCTGAATCTACAATATTCTGTTGTTCTAAACCGACAAGACTATTTTTACCACTCTCATCTGAGCGATCGCTATTACTTCCATTTCGATTATCTTCGGCAGAGAAGTGATCGGTCATATTTAAGGAGAGAAACCCTTTATGCTCTTGGGATAGCTGTTCTCGGAGACTTGCAGCGTTAGTTTGAATCAGCTTAGCAACCTCAAGGGTTTCTGGCCGAAGTGTGACCTGAAGGCTCTTATCTTTTGTGAAATGTAAATCAACCTCTATTTCTCCCAAAGATTCAGGTGTAAGAACCATCTTGAGGGTCACATTTTTGCCCGAAAAGGAACTCACGATTTGGTTTTTTATAATCTTACTTAAGCCTTCTTTAAATGCCTCCGTGTCAAAGGCGTGTGGTGATGTCAGCATCGATGACTTTGATCCTGGTGCAAGATCTAGATTCCGTGACTCAGACGATCGATGGATGCTGTTCAACGCAGAATTATCCTTGATATCGACATCAGATTTTTCCGTATTTAGCAATTTACTTGGTTTTGAGGAAAGTCCTCTTAATACCATGGTTTCCTGGCTCTGATGGCTCTGGAGTTTTAGGTCAGCCCCTTCCATTTCGGAACCATTCTTCGACCCAATTTTAGTTTCTAGTGTCAAACCATCTAATTCCGCTGGTTTAGTGATTTGATCGTTAATAGAGCCTGCGGCTTTCAAGTCCCCTACCAATATAGGTCTTTTACTCTCGAGCATTACTTGATTCATTAAAGGCTGCTCAGGCGGCAATAGCGGCAATATTTTGCCACCTGTACTCCCTGGTGATTGCGACACCGCACTATGTAGAGTGTTAGTTTCAGGTCCTTCTTTGAGCTCATCGGATTCAGCTTCATCTCTTGAATCAGAGATTGACTTTTCTGTCGGCCTTTGAGTAGCCTTTTCGTGGGATTGATGTGTCGATGTTGAACGTCGCTTCGAGGACTCTGACCTGGATATACGGTCCAGAGTCTCAGAAAACTGCTCTTTTTCGGAGTTGCTCGAGCTATTTGGTGCTCTGTCCACAGTCTTCATCTCATTTATAATGTTCTGTAGGTCAAATTGCGCATTTATCATATTTAGATTTCTTAATTGAATTCTGTTATATAACCGCCAAGTGGCGGCAAAAGTTGTTTGCCGCTTTAACAGTAAGCAAGTTAAATGCCAACTAGGATAAGCCTGTATTCGATCGCAAATAACTTAACGTGGAGAGTTCATCGTGATACTTGCGATCAGCTTTTTCTGCCAAAGAACGCTGTCGTCTTAAGTAAGCTTCTTCCATTTTTTGATACTTAGACGATTCTATGAGGAGACTTAAAAGATCCTTGCGAAGAGCTTCACATTCGGAGTTACATGTGTCCAAACCCCCTTCCAACTTCAGTTTTGCTGCGTTGAGTTGACTAACAAAAGCCATTGTTGATTCTCTCAAAAGCAATTTTTTACGATCAAACTCCATATCTCTGGAATCATGCGTCAGATAGTCCTGGAGGTAGCTTTCTAAATTTTGTATCTTGGATCTAAGCTCTAAGGCTCGCCTTTTTCGCTCGCCGAGTCGGGACTCCAGCACTTTCTGCTCTTCCGTCAACTTTTTTATCATGATTTGCCAGACTTTAGCGCTCATACTTTTTGACTTTCGATAAGTGAAAGTTGCTGCATGGTTTGTTGCAAAGTAAAAGTCTCACCTTCTCCCTGCATCAGAAAGTTATCGATCTCGGGTTTTAATTTTATTGCTAGATCTAAATCAGCATTGGATCCGGGTTCATATGCGCCGATTTGGATAATGTCCTCATTTTGGCAATATAGAGACCACAAGCGCCTTAATTTTCTCGCAGATGACGTGTGTGTTTCACTGACAATTTTGTCGGCTACGCGAGAAATAGAGCCCTCTAAATCTATCGCTGGGTAATGTGAAGCATCTGCCAGTTTTCTTGACAGCATTATCTGTCCGTCCAGTGACGCCCTTGAAATATCGACTATGGGATCAGACCTATCGTCATTCTCAGCAAGGACTGTATAAAAAGCAGAGATCGAACCCTCACATGCGCTACCCATCCCTACTCGCTCTATCAAACTTGGCAACAAGTTAAAGACTGATGGCGGATATCCCTTCGTTGTTGGGGGCTCCCCAATAGCGAGACCAATTTCGCGTTGAGCGTGTGCCACACGCGTCAGACTGTCCATAAGCAATAACACATGCTTTCCCTGCTCACGATACTGTTCTGCGATTGTATGGGCTAATTTGGCCGCTTTTATTCTGCGGACAGGAGAAGCATTAACGGGTTCAGCGATAACGACGGACTTTCTTAAACCTTCCTCGCCAAGCGTTTCCGTCACAAACTCTTTGACCTCCCTTCCGCGTTCTCCGATCAAGGCAATTATAGCCACGTCTGCAGGCGTATTTTGCGCCAACATTGCAAGTAAAACGCTTTTTCCAACGCCTGAACCTGCAATTAAGCCCATGCGTTGACCTTTGCCAAAAGTAAAACAAGAGTCAATGGCCTTTATCCCTGTGTCTAAAACCTCTGTAATATTTTCCCTAGCCAATGTGTTTGACCCGCCTGATTCTAGGCTAACGTCCTCGTCGTACTCTATTTCTTGCCGTCCATCGATCGGCCGCCCTAATCCATCGATGACTCTTCCTTTTAAAGCTAGGCTAAAGCAACCTAGAGACGTTTCCGATCGAAGTGTGACTCGACACCCAGGAGATATTCCTTCAATGCTGTCCAATGGCATAAGGAATACCAGATCTCCATCAAATCCAATGACCTCTGCATTTAGCCCTCTATCTTGACTCTGAGATTGAATGACACACTGAGCTCCAATCGGCGCTGAAATTCCTGCAGCTTCGATAGTGAGTCCGACGATCCTTTTCACGCGACCAATAGAAATGAATCCCGGTGAATTAACAGAGAGATCGAGATTTGCAAGCGCTTGGCCGAAATCATATAGTTCATCCGAAACGCGCTCAGCCATTCTGAATTACCTTTTGAACGACGGCCTCAATCCGATCTTCTTTGAGATCGGTAATTAATCGATCATTCATTTCAACATAAGCGCTGCCGCGCGATAATTTTGCATCGGCAATCAATTTAACGTCTTCATATTCTCTGATAAATTCTGTAGATAATATATTCAAGTCATCTTGCGAGAGGTGCAGTGTAGCCGGGCCTGCGCCAGAAGGCGCTGCCTCTTCCAGCAGATCTTTCACGATTTTTTCGATTGATTCTCTAGATTCATTCAGTTCCACCTTGCAAATTGCTTCGGCTATTCGAACAGCCAGGATTTTAAGGGGTGAGTAATATTCCGAAACATCGCATTGACCACTCTTCAACAGTCCCAAAAGAGTCTCAATTTCGCTAGATTTTTTCTCCATCTCCTGGTCCGATGCCGCTCTACCATCTTTGAAACCTCTTTTGTATTCTTCTTCAAGTGCGTCGTTATCTGGTTCAATGTTTTGCTGAAACAATCGGTTTTGGCTCAAGCTAGAGTTTGAATCAGAGAGCTCTTTCTTCTTACGATCGGCATCAGAAGGGCCCATGGGATCCCAAACCTTGAAACTTTCTAACGAAGAATCTTTCCTGAAAGAGAAATAGTCCGGCACAAACTCTTCAGAATTCCTCCCGAGTAGGGCTTTGTCCTTTGAGGTTTCGTTATCAGATAAACTCATCGCCGCCACCTGATAACATTATTTCACCTTCTCCAGAAAGTCTCCGAGCAATTCTCATAATTTCCTTCTGCGCTTTATCAACTTCAGAGACACGAATTGGCCCCATTGCCTCTAAGTCGTCCTCAAACAATTCTCTCGCTCTTTCAGACATATTTTCTAAAAAGAGCTCTTTAATTGAGTCTTCAGCACCTTTTAAGGCGGGTATTAATAATTCGTTGTCTAGCTCCCGTATCAGCGTCTGCAAACTTTTGTTGTCCATCCCATCAAGATCCGTGAAAGTTACCATGTTTTCTTCTATAGCTTCGGCAAGCTTTTGGTCTCGTTTTTCGACAGACTTAAGTATACTAGTTTCAACCTCCGAGCCTGAAAAATTAAGAATCTTGGCAGCTGCTTCAACCCCTCCAAATGGTGTCTTGCTTGAATGATTTCTTTGTAGAAATTGCGACTTAAGAAGTTCCTCAAGCCTAGCCAAGGCTGATGGTTGTACCCCATCGAGAGAGCCTATCCTTGCAATTATGTCCGACCGTAATTCTTCTGGAAACATCTTTATAAGCGTGCCCGCCACATCGTGGTCAAGGATGGAGAGAACAACCGCAATTACTTGAGGGTGCTCGACCTCAATTGCCTTATGAATTTCAGCTGCATCCATCCAGCGCAACATATCTAAGCCTTTTAACGATTGCTCTGGGATAATTTTGTCAAGTGCGGCAGAAGCCCTGTCTTCACCCAGAGCTTTATTGAAAACTTTCTGAAGATATTCTGAGTTCCCATTTCCCAGGTCCGACATCTTAGAGGTTGAGATCAAAAATTCGTCCAAAACAGCATTAACGATATCTTTAGGGAGATTTGCAACTTCAACCATTTTCTTTCCAAGAGCTTGAATCTCCTTGGGTTCAAGATGATTAATTACCTGTGCCGCATGTTCCTCGCCCATCAGTAGCATCAGCATTGCAGCTTTGTCCGCACCAGTAAGTTTTGAAAACCTCTCATTTAAGTCTAATGCGGATTCAGTAGGCTGTGTTGACTCTGTTTTGTTTGCCATAGCGTCTGTGACTCCCTCATCCTTGCACTAACTCTTTTATCGCGGTTGCTACTTTCGCGGGGTCCGAGCTTGCCGCTTGTCTAACCATATCGATCCTCTGATCATAGTTGAGTTGCTGAAAGGCTTGTCCTTGACTCGTACCAGCTACGAGACCAGATGTTTCATTGAGCGCTCGATTCCTCGACAAGATCGATGTCATTGCTGGTCGCACGACAAACAAAAGCGCAAGCGCGAACAGTATCACCGCGCCAGCCATTTGAGCGATAAACTGTATGGAAGAATTCTCATACCATGGCGTGGGTATTTCTTCAATTTGTGCGACTTCCACGAAAGGGGAGGAAACAAGTAGCACCTGATCACCTCTGGATTCATCGAAACCAACCGAGCTTTTTACTAACTCAGTGAGTTGATCTAAGTTTATCTCAGGAGTAGAAGGTTCCTCAGAGACAGGCTCTTCGGCGGCGCCAAAGTTTAGGGCGGCTTGATTCACTACGACCGCTATAGACAGTTTAGAAATGGTTCCGATCGCATTCCGGGAATATTGTATTGATCGGTCAATTTCATAGTTCCTAGTGCTTCGCTCACTAGATGGTTCACCAGCATTGCCTGGCTCGGCGTTTGGAAGCTCTTGCTCTTCCGCGTCAGGATTAGCGGGCACCAAATTAGAGGGAGCACCAGGAATTCCGCCTACCCTTGAGTCTCCACGATTGCGATCCACAGAGAGAGTTTCAGACCTGGACAGAGGCCCTTTGCCCGCTTGATCAAAAATTTCCGAAGTTGTTTCGAACTCAGAAAAGTCGATAACGACGTCGACATCGGAATTAACGTTTTCTATACCTTCGATTGGTGCTAGCAACTGCTCTATACGAGTTTTGTAGTCGCCTTCTATTGATCTTTCATAGGTTGCTTGCATATCAGCCATACGCAAAGTAGGGGACATACTCATGGTAAGCAGGTTACCTTGTTGATCAACCACCGAGACGTCCTCAACGGCTAAATATGGCACACTGGAAGAGACCAGACTCGTTATCGACTGCACATTTGCCTGCGTAATGACTCTCCCAGGGTGGGCGATAACTACAACCGATGCCTTAGCAGGTACTCTATTGCGTACATAGGAACTTTGCCGAGGCGCGGCCAGATGGACCCTAGCGGATTTTATAGAGGAAATTTGTACGATACTCTTTGAAAGTTCTATTTCTGTCGCTGCCCGATACTGAGCTTCTTCCATAAATTGACTTGTCGTCAGGGACGCTTGTTCATTGAAAATATCTAATGATTGTGAGGTCCCTGGATCGGAAAATCCGGCACTGGCGAGTAACATTCTAGCCTCATAATAGCGACTCGGAGGCACCATAATGTTACCAGTTCTGTTATCTAATTCGACTGGAAATGCCGAGCCTGCTAAAACGTTAAATGCCTCGTTTTTCTCGGACTCCGGCAGGTTCGGAAATAGGGGCCGGTAATTACCAGACTGAAGCCAGTTGTAGAAAATAAATAACGCAAACATAGTCAATAAGACGATAATTCCAGGGAGTGACCGCTGGATAAGCTGCATTGCTGGGAAACCAAGCGACGGTGCACCAGCTGATTGATATCGGGCATTGGAGCCGACGTTATCCTGTGCTTGCTGCGTATCAATTACAGCACCAGCGGTATTTCCCAATGTTGTGCCTGGCAGGGCTTGTTGGACGGTAGCCACGGTAATTTCCTTTGTTTAGTTTCTCTGGACTGACATCTAAACCGGCATATTCATTATTTGCTGGTAAGCTTCTAATACCTTATTTCTTACTTGTAGTGTTGCTTCAAAAGCTAGGGAAGATTTTTGCATCTCAAGCACCACGTCAGTGAGAGGAATATCATCTCCAGCAAGATAAGCTTCACTGAGATCGACAGCATTTGCTTGCAAATCATTCACTCCTGAAAGAGCTCGAGTCATAGCGCTTGAAATTTCGGAGCCAAAATTACCTGTTCCACTGGAACGATCAACTTGGCTGTCAATTGAATTAATCGCTCTGGAATCAGCGATTTGAGCCTGATAATCCCTAATCTGAGCGAGTAAATTATTTGCTTCTAGTTTCATTGTCATCTCGATTAAACCATGTCGTTATATTCGAGCATACGCTGCAGGGACAGGCATGCCTAAATCTCTCAGTTTATTGATTTTATACCTCAGCGTTCGGGGGCTTATGCCAAGTTTCTCCGCGGCTTCATTCCTTGTTGGCGCTATCTTTAGGGCAGCAATAATGTTCTGTAGTTCTACCTCATTGCGAAGATTGGACATGAGAAACCGCTCATGGGGCAGCTCAGAAGCTTTATTATTTTTCTCAATGTCATTCAGGAAGATTTCTTGGCTATCGGAAACGTCAAAGTTTCTGCATGTCATCTCGGGTGCGCTTTGACCCTCTTCCTCATCAAACATGATATCTGATTCTAAAATCTCTTCCCCGTTACACAATATCAACGAACGACAAATGAGATTTTCAAGCTCACGCACGTTACCCGGCCACGAATAATCTTCGAGGAGTTTTTTTGCACATGAGGAGAGGCGAGGAAATGGTTTCTTTGAGTGCTTTTGAATCATCAGGAGCGCGAGTGGTGCAATGTCCTTTATTCGCTGATTGAGAGGAAGTTGTGTGAGTTTGAATCCGCTGAGCCGATAGTACAAGTCCTCTCTAAAAGCCCGCATAGCAACAGCCTGTTTGAGATTTATATTCGTTGCAGCGACGATCCGAGCATCCACCGCGACAGAAGAGGATCCTCCAACTCGAGTGACTTGCTTTTCTTGTAGCACCCGTAATAGTTTTGCTTGCAGTTCCATAGGCATTTCGCCAACTTCATCTAAGAATAGCGTGCCGCCATTTGCTTGCTCAAAACATCCGGTGCTAACAGAATTCGCCCCTGTAAACGCTCCTTTTTCATGACCAAAGAGCATGTCTTCTGCTAACGACGCAGGGATAGCAGCGCAGTTTATTGCAATAAACGGCCCGTTTGCACGAGGGGAGGATTCATGAATTACCCTAGCAATTACTTCTTTGCCTGCTCCCGTTGGACCATTAATCAGAACGGAAACGTCGGTTACAGCAACCTTACATGCTAGCTTAAAAAGCTGAGTGCTTTGCTCATCAACAAAGACAAACGGTTGCGTGTCAGACTGTTCTTCAAGTGGCTCTTTGTCTAAAGGTAGCATTTCTTGCCTCCTACAAGGTTCGCATGAGCTACAAGCAAGTAGCGGGCCAACAGCATAAAATACATGTAATACAGTAAGTTATATAACTTTAGCCTCTAAGAATCCTTGCAAACTAAGCTACCTGTCATTTTTATTACACCTGTTACCAAAATTGAGACAAGTTATTTAACACAGGTACAATTGAGCCGATCACCGGCGTGTCTCGACTGCTTTTATTCCATCTCCTCTAAGACTTAGGACAACCGATGCTTGATTTTGAACCCTTTACGTTCCTTCAATGACTCGCTTAAATATCATTATGAAATATGTGCGAATGGACGTTGAAAACTAGCTAATGGGTCTAAATGTTGAGCAAACACTGCAGCAGGGCATTGCAGCGCATAAAGCAGGTAATCTGCAGGAAGCGGAGCGTGCTTACCGGGCAATATTGCAAAGCCAGCCTCAGCATCCTGATGCGAATCATAACTTAGGGCTTATAGCCATTTCGGCAAACCAGATAGAGGCTGCACTACCCCTATTCAAAACGGCTTTGAACGTCAACCCGAATCTCGAACAATATTGGGTGAGCTACATTGATGCTCTAGTAAAAAACAAGCAACCCAAGGATGCGAAAAAAGCCATCAAAACGGCAAAAAAGAAGGGGATCGATGCAAAGAAACTTCAAGCGGTATTCGCTCAGTCAAAAAGGATAGTCGACACTAAAGCGCCATCTCAGGCACAACTTGACAGTCTTTTAGGTTTGTATCAGAACCATCGATACGCTGATGCTGAAAAGCTAGCTACCGGCATGAGTCAAGAATTCCCAAGCCACAATTTTAGCTGGAAAATACTTGGAGGAATACGCAAGAAGACAGGTCGACTTCCTGAAGCTGTAGATGCGGACCGAGTAGCAGTTGCTTTATCTCCTCAAGATGCTGAAGCTCACTACAACTTAGGTAATTCACTGGCAGAGCTGGATAGATTGGGCGAAGCTGAGGAAAGCTATAGCCGAGCAATAGCACTCAAGCCTGGCTTTGCTGAGGCTAAATTCAACTTGGGTAATACGCAAAGAGAGCGGGGCAAACATGATGAAGCTGAGTCAAACTATACCCAAGCAATAGCGTTAAAACCGGATTTTGTGCAAGCCCACCACAATTTGGGTAGCACGCTCCAACAATTAGGCAGGTTAGACGAAGCTGAAGCAAGCTATAACAAAGCGATAGCGCTGGAGCCTGACTATGCCGCAGCAAGAAATAGTCTTCTATTTTTAAATGCATCAATGCGATTTGACGCTAGTCGATATCTTTTGGAAGCGAAAGGCTTTGCAGATATGGTGGCTGAGCAAACAAGCTCACCATTTGAAAATTGGCTATGTAATAAAAGCGCCAAAAACCTGAAGGTTGGGTTTGTCTCAGGAGATTTTGAAGAGCATCCGGTAGGATATTTCCTCGAGGGGCTTCTTGTTCAGCTTCAGTCGTTTGCTATTGAATTATTTGCTTATCCCACTAATAGCCCTGTTGGAGGGTTAACAGACAGGCTAAAGGATTTATTCCACTCATGGACACCTCTATCAGGAAAATCAAATAGGGATGCTGCCCAAACCATATATCGTGACGGCCTACATATTTTGATAGATCTCTCGGGACACACTCAAAAAAATAGACTAGCTATATTTGGTTGGAAACCTGCTCCCATTCAAGTTACTTGGTTAGGATACTTTGCTTCTACGGGTTTACCTCAGATAGATTTTATCCTCGGTGATCCATTTGTTACTCCCATTTCCGAAGCCCATCACTTCACCGAAAAGATATGGCAATTGCCTGAAAGCTACTTGTGCTTTACCCCACCAAATGCAACTTTGGCGGTTGGTCCACTGCCAGCACTACGAAATGGTTTCCTAACTTTCGGGTGTTTCAACGATCTCTCAAGAATGACTGATGAAGTAGTCTCAATTAGAGCAAGAATTCTTCACGCTGTGCCCAATTCAAAATTATTTTTGAAAGATAAACGACTTGAACACCAACTTGGTCGTGATCAGGTCCTTTCCCGTTTTGAATCCTTTGGAATTTCTGCAGATAGCCTACTGCTAGAAGGTAGATCAAGTCGTGGAGAATATCTATCTTCTTATAATCGAGTTGACATAGCCTTATCTCCTTTCCCTTATGGCGGAGGAACAACCAGTGTTGAGGGATTGTGGATGGGGGTCCCAGTAATCACCAAGAAGGGAAGCTATTATCTATCTCATTTAGGGGAATCCATAGCCCACAATACAAATTTGTCAAATTGGATAGCGATTGACAATGAGGATTACGTTGCGAAAGCTATAGAGTTCTCTTCTGACTTAAATGCGCTCGAGACGCTCCGTCAGAATTTGCGACAAGAGTTACTCAAAACGCCGCTCTACGATCTTCCTAGGTTTGCTAACAATTTTGCGAAGGCTTTGCTAGAAATGAGAGAATTAATAGATCATTAAAAGCAATCGCCCTTTTCTAACTCTCGGCGGCCCAGTCATACTCCTCTAAATCACGCAATATAACGCCGAAATTATAATGGCCCTCCGCAAGATTTGGTCTCATAATCAGCAATTCGTTCAGAATGCCCTCTGCTTTAGTTGCTTCACCTTTCTTTTAAGGGCACCGAAATTACTCTGCCTTGGAGCACCCAATAAATTCTCTCCACTATAAGACTCTGTCTTTATTGAAATTATTAGAAGGGTGGAGAACTGCCAGCTGACCTTTGTGCATGATGTTCTTGGTTCGTCGAAGATATTCGATAACCGGCTCAGATTAGAAATACATAAGGCTAAGTTGACTGAACAAGACCGCCTTGTATTCGTTCCGTAGTTAGACAAGGAAGGATTTAACTCCTTAATGCGAACGTCTGACGCATTATTGGATCCTATTGGCTTTTCTGGTCTGAATACAGTAATGCAGGCGGTGGGATGTTGCGTTCCTATTATTACTAAAGAGGNAAAATTTCAAAGGACTTAACATGCTNGCNCGATACTTAAAATCCTTGAACTCGANGAGCTTACAGCCAAATCCGAGCAAGAGTATGTCTCGCTAGTGGAAAAGGTGGTTCTGGATCCGAAGTATCTCAATTACGCCAAGTCGAAAATCAGACTGAGGGAACGCTTCTTGTATACAAATGAAGCGCCGATAAGAGCGTTAGAAAACTTCTTTGATACTGTTGCCGAACGACACTAACCGTTTGGTTTGTGTTTAATGCAGAGTCACCCGCCCATAAGGTGGTCAAGGTGCGACCCGATCCACCTCGATTACGAAATACTCTTAAACTATTTATATTAATAGTATTAAAAAGACTATGTAGTGAGTATGCAGTTGAATAAGTAACTAATTTCCTTGCCACGGCAAAATCAGTCACTTAGAATCAAGCCTACTACAACGTATGTAGTGCTTACCTTTCAATCACGCGGGAACCAGATTCACTGCAATTCATAACTTGCTGACGCTGACATCAACGTATTGCGGTGTCACTGCCAGTAATGAGTGTCTTGCTGACACCTTTACCGTTTAGTTTCGTTATGAAAGTGCATTCCCTTGAGTGACTCGTTGCTTCCAAAAGCTCGCTTAGCTTGCGAGTATTGGCTGAGTTGATTTTTAGAAAGTCTCGCAACATAGAGTTGGGCTTCCTTTGCATATCCTGCCAATCACTCATTGCTTCAACCCAGTGCCTTATTGATTTCTTTTAACTTAGAGCTTGGCTCCCAACTCATTGCGACAGCAACCGATCAAATGCTCCATTGAGGAATGGTTGATATTTTTTCCACTTTTCCGAACTACCTCGATACACTTTTCGCCTAACCTGAAGGTTGGAAGCTGTTGCTACGCTTCTTTTATTGTTTTCAGGCGATAGGCAATTTTCATCCCAATCTAAGCCTAGATATTCGATAAGCCGCCGAGTTTCACTGTCCTGATTAACTGTTAGTAGTTCGTAATCAAGATTATAAAGTCTTCTGCTGAGCGTGCTTGCCCAAAAATCCATAAGATTTTCATACAGTCTATGATAACTAATTATGTCATCAATTGCGTAACAGTAACCAATATTCTTGGATACAAAATACTGCTTATAATTTGCCCAACATACCGCAGCAGGATTTCTTTTCACATGTATTATTTTAGCCTCAGGAAAAGCTGCAGAAAGCAGTCCTATATAACGAAAGTTTTGTGGCATCTTGTCTGTAACGATAAGATCCCCGTTAGAAACATTCTGCAGCTCGTTAAGATAGTTTTGACGGAAATCGAGCAAAGACTGCTTATTTACTTCAGTAAAACCAGTGGCAATAGCTGCGCCGAATTTATCTACGAAATTTACCTCTCCAGCACCTGTAACTTGCGAATGAGAAGAAATTATTTGTTCGACTAAAGTTGTTCCAGAACGTAGCATACCAACAATAAAGATAGGCATTAAACCCTTTGATAATTTGTCTAGGTCTAGTGACGTTTTTTCTATTTTTGGATAGCTGTATTTCAGATGTTTAAAGAGTTCTTCATCTTGATTGATATCGTAGTTCAAAAGCTTTTTACACAGTATATTTCCCTCCTTATAATGTGCGAAAGCTCTCTCAAAGTCTTGTAAATCTTCACAAGCCTTGGCTAATCCGAAATTTATATGACAACGCTGCTCTTCTGAAATATTTTCATCAAGATATATTTCCATCATTTGTAAATACTGCTCATCCTGTGCATCGAATTTCTTCATTGATGAAAGGTGGCGGTGGGCCTGGGCATAGCCAGGTTTCAGCGCTATTGCTAATCGATAATTATCTAAAGCTTCTTTTGATCTCCCGAGTTCTTGAAGCGTGACGGCTAAGTTGTTGTAGGCTTCGGCATAATCAGATTTCAAAGCTATCGCTTGTGCATAGCTGTCTACGGCTTCTTCTAACCTGCCCAGCTCTTGAAGAGTGACACCCAAATTGCTGTAGGCTTTAGCAAAGTCAGGTTTCAAAGCTATCGCCTTTGTATAGCTATCTGCAGCTTCGTCTAATCGTCCTAGTTCTCGAAGCGTAATGCCCAAGTTGTAGTGGGCTTCGGCATCGTCAGGTTCCAACGTTATCGTTTGTGTATAGCTTTCTACAGCTTCTTCTAATCTTCCAAGTTCTTGAAGAGTAATGCCGAAGTTGTAGTGGGCTTCGGCAGAGTCAGGCTTCAACGCTATCGCTTGTGCATAGCTATCTACAGCCTCGTCTAATCTTCCTATTTCTTGAAGCGTGAGACCCAAGTTGCTATAGGCCTCAGCAAAGTCAGGTTTCAAAGCTATCGCTTGAGCATAACTGTCTACAGCTTCGTCAAGCCTTCTTAGTTCTTGAAGCGTAATGCCCAAGTTGTTGTGGGCTTCGGCGAAGTCAGGTTTTAAAGCTATCCCTTGTACATAGCTGTCTACGGCTTCGTCTAATCTCCTTAGTTCTTGAAGCGTAATACCCAAGTTGTAATGGGCTTTGGCAAAGTCAGGTTTTAAAGCTATCGCTTGTCGATAGTTTACTGCAGCTTCGTTTAAACTGCCGAGTTCTTTGAGCGTGCTCCCCAAGTTGTAGTGGGCTTCGGCATAGTCAGGTTTCAAAGCTATCGCTTTTGTATAGCTGTCTACAGCTTCGTCTAATCTTCCTAGTTCTTGAAACGTAATGCCCAGATTGTAATGGGCTTCGGCAGAGTCGTGTTTCAACGCTATCGCCTCTGCATAGCTGTCTATAGCTTCTTCTAATCTTCCTAGTTCTTGAAGAGTGGCACCCAAGTTGTAGTGGGCTTCGGCATCTTGAGGCGCTAAATTTACGGATTTTTGCATAGCAGTTAATGAATCAACTACTCTTCCAGTCTGTTTGAGCACCGCACCAAGCACTTTCCAGCCAAATTGATGTTTGGGAAACTCGTTGGTAATAGATACTGCTAGCTTTTCAGCATCATCAAACCGTCTATTCTGATAGTACTCTAACAGGCCACTGAGTTGCTCGTGAGGTGGATTGTTGCCGTTTAAGTTTCTTCTCGTTGCCTTATTCTTCCGCTTCTTTTGTTCAGATAATTTCTTCCGCTTCTGTGACAATGCCAGGCCTTTATTTTGTACCGCTAATTTAGGCTCTTTTACCTTCGCAAAGGGTATAAGTTGAGTTTTCAAGATATTTAATTTCTCT
>PBTW01000022.1 GCA_002729315.1 Gammaproteobacteria bacterium | reverse complement strand
GTGAATTACTTGCGCTTCATAGCGTTAAAGAATTCGTCGTTGGTTTTAGTATCTTTGAGTTTATCTAGGATGAACTCGGTAGCCTGCACGTCTTCCATAGAGCTGAGCAGTTTGCGCAAAATCCACATGCGCTGCAGTTCTTCCTCTGAAGTGAGCAAGTCTTCTCGGCGTGTACCTGAACGTCTCACATTAATCGCGGGATAGACTCGCTTTTCGGCGATCTTGCGGTCCAGATGCAACTCCATGTTCCCCGTTCCCTTGAATTCCTCGTAGATGACTTCGTCCATTTTTGAACCGGTCTCGATTAGCGCTGTCGCGATGATTGTGAGACTGCCGCCCTCTTCTAAATTCCTCGCGGCTCCGAAGAAGCGCTTGGGGCGCTCAAGAGCATGTGCATCCACGCCACCGGTCAGCACTTTACCCGAAGAAGGCACAATCGTGTTGTACGCTCTTGCTAGGCGTGTAATTGAGTCGAGGAGAATAACGACATCTTCTTTGTGCTCGACCAGTCGCTTCGCTTTTTCAATGACCATCTCAGCCACTTGCACGTGACGTGANGGAGGNTCGTCAAATGTGCTAGCGACGACCTCGCCTCTGACCGAGCGCTGCATTTCCGTGACTTCTTCCGGACGTTCGTCAATCAACAGGACAATAAGACGGCATTCCGGATTGTTTCGGGTGATCGACTGAGCGATGTTCTGTAGGATAAGTGTCTTACCTGCCTTTGGCGGCGACACCACCAAACCGCGCTGTCCCTTGCCAATGGGTGAGGTCAGGTCGATGACACGGGCGCTGAGGTCTTCGGTGCTACCGTTGCCTACCTGTAGCTCCAGTCTTTCCTGAGGAAACAGCGGTGTCAGATTTTCGAACAGGATTTTGTTCTTCGAGTTATCGGGTTTGTTAAAGTTGATCTCACTGATTTTCAGTAGGGCAAAATACCGCTCACCATCCTTTGGGGGTCTGATTTTTCCAGCGACAGTATCTCCAGTGCGCAGGTTGAAACGGCGGATCTGGCTCGGGGAGACATATATATCGTCCGGTCCGGCGAGATAAGATGAATCAGCGGAACGAAGAAAGCCAAAGCCATCCTGCAAAATCTCCAGCACCCCGTCCCCATAAATGTCTTCGCCGTTTTTTGCGTGCTTTTTAAGAATAACGAAAATGATATCCTGCTTCCGGGTCCGGGAAACGTTCTCCAGACCCATTTCTTGAGCGGTTTCGATGAGTTCGCCAATGGGCTTCTGTTTCAATTCGGTGAGATTCATAGTTGGAAGTCTTTCAATGTGGGCCGGCAGAGGGTAGGGTCAGAGCTCATCCATNCAGGCTAGCACTGCCTTCCCGTCCACACGTTGTGGGTAAATAGTANGTCGGAATTATTTGGAAAGTTGTGGAGATAGTAAGTTGAAAAATAAGTTGTGATTGCCTTGTAGNTACCGGTAGCGGCAATTTGTACGAAGCGCTTGTCGCGGTCTCTGTTGATATGGTCTGTTGTTACGCCTCTCTCACGGCCGTGTCGTCGCGTCGTTGTTCACCGTGTCGGCCAGTATCAGCGTCCCTCATGCNTCGCTGCGCCTCGGCTGACGACTTTGCCGCGACCGCCCTAACTGTCCGGCTCACGCTGGCCTTAAAAACCTTGTAATGCAACTGATCGAGTAGTCGGCAGGGTGTTCTAAAAGCGTGTGGATTTTGTGCTTACGGANACGGAAGTGTTAAGGAATCCGGTAAAAGCGTGTGCCGAAGGCCCCATANNCNNNNTATTAAACGCAATTTACATGGCGCTGTCAATAAATGCAGCCAACTGAGATTTAGAGAGGGCTCCCACTTTTTCTCCTACTTTATCGCCATTATTGAACAGGATCAAAGTGGGGATGCCACGAATACCGAACTTGGGTGCAGTCTCAGTATTGGCGTCGACATCCATTTTGCAAATCTTCAGCNTGCCTTCGTAGTCGACAGCGATTTCTTCNAGNACCGGTGCTATCATTTTGCAGGGCCCGCACCATTCAGCCCAGAAGTCTACAAGGACTGGCCCGTCGGCCTGTAATACGTCTTGTTCGAAGCTACTGTCTGAAATGTGAACGATGTTTTCGCTCATGAGAAAATCCTTATAAATATCAAAAAGTGTGTTGCCTGTTCGGTCTTGAATACGCAGTNGTTNNGGCGGTTGGGATTAGGTCGGACGCCCCCATGACCCAATNANTTGGNCTCTAATCATAAGCGTAATTCAGAATGAATCAAGGTTTGACGCCATTTCATTGGGCCGATCTAATCAGTCTGTTTGCTGTAACAACTGACCCACATGCTTTGCAAAATAGGTCAGTATGCCGTCGGCACCTGCTCGTTTGATAGCCATCAGGGATTCGAGGGCAACCCGGTCCTTGTCCAACCAGCCATTCTGAAACGCCGCCATATGCATTGCGTACTCACCGCTCACCTGATAAACGAAGGTTGGGACTGCCAATTCGCGCTTTACCCTGCTGACGATATCGAGGTAAGGCATACCGGGCTTGATCATCACCATGTCAGCCCCCTCAGAAATGTCGAGTCCAACTTCATGGAGTGCTTCGTCGCTGTTGGCGATGTCCATCTGATAGCTATCCTTGCTGCTGGCGCCCAAATTCCCACTCGAGCCTACGGCGTCTCGAAAGGGTCCGTAATATGCCGACGCATACTTTGCGGAATACGCGAGAATCCGAGTATGAATTTGCTGATTGTCTTCCAGCGTCTTCCGAATTGACCCGATTCTGCCATCCATCATATCTGATGGAGCAACCACATCAGCTCCTGCTTCCGCATGGGAAAGTGCCTGTCGACAGAGAACCTCTACGGTGGCTTCGTTCATCACGTAGCCACTAGCATCAATAATTCCGTCTTGACCGTGAGTGGTATACGGATCAAGAGCGACATCCGTAATAACCCCCAGCTCAGGAAAGCGAGTTTTCACTGCTCTAACCGCATTCTGGACTAGACCGTCAGGATTGTAGGCCTCCTTGCCGTCGAGACTCTTGGATTTCTGCCCAACAACTGGAAAGAGCGCGATGGCGGGAATACCCAGTTGGACCAGTTCCTCGGCCTCTTTAAGAAGGAGGTCAATACTCAAACGCAAGATTTCAGGCATGGAGGATATAGCCTGATTGTCGCCAGACCCCTCTTTGACGAAGACCGGGAGGATCAGATCGTCTGCACTTAAGTGCGTTTCGCGCATAAGGCGGCGCGAAAATTGGTCTCGGCGCATTCGCCGCATCCGGGTAAGGGGGAATTTTCTGCCAGTCTGATTGTGGGGCACGAAATACTCGCTTTAGTCCGACCTAAGTAGAGGGTCGCTTGTTAATTGATAGGTGGAGAGCGATTATAGCGTAGTCGTTCAGAGTTACTAACCCGATCCATGCAGCATTGGTTCTGATTTGTAGACTCCGCAGTCAGGCAGTGGCCCTAACGACAGATTCTGTGGACCCAGAATCTATTGTGTATGAGGTATGAAACTTGAGCAAGACGAAGATCCCGGTGATTGTTGCCCTAGCTGTTGCCCTGGGCTGCTTCTATTTTTTTGACCTTGGGCGGTTTATCACGCTCGGATTCGTGCAGTCCCAGATTATGGCCCTGCAAGAATTCCGAGAGACAAATTTTCCGCTTGCCGCTGTACTGTACTTTCTTCTGTATGTGGTGATCACGGCATTTTCAATTCCCGGGGCAATCGTCGTCACCCTCCTTGGCGGAGCCATGTTCGGCCTTCTGTGGGGGACGCTGCTGGCGTCTTTTGCCAGTTCCATCGGAGCCACGGCGGCGTTTTTGATCGCTCGTCTGCTGCTGCGCGACTGGGTGCAGTCACGGTTCAGTGATTCTCTCGCACCTATCAATGACGGTATCGAAAAGGACGGGGAATTCTACCTCTTCAGTCTGCGTATGGTCCCATTGTTCCCGTTTTTTTTGGTAAATCTGGCGATGGGTCTGACGCCAATTCGCGTGCGATCGTTTTATTGCATCAGTCAGCTAGGCATGTTGATGGGAACGGTGGTTTACGTCAACGCAGGAGTGGAACTGGCTCGAATCAGTTCACTGTCAGGCTTGGTGAGCGCGCCTGTTCTTGCCTCACTGGCTCTGCTTGGCGTGTTTCCTCTGATAGGAAGAGCTATCTTAAACCGATTGAAGCGCAAAAAGCTGAGCAAGCAGTATCCCCGGCCAGAATCGTTTGACGCGAATGTTGTTGTGATCGGTGGCGGTTCTGCTGGCCTGGTTGCTGCCATTATCGCTGCAGGATCGAAGGCCAAGACTGTTCTGATTGAGAAGGACAAAATGGGGGGAGATTGTCTAAATACCGGTTGCGTGCCGAGCAAGACTCTTATTCGCAGTGGCCGCATTATGTCCTACATTCGAAGAGCCGAGGAATTCGGACTTACAGGCGCTACCGCTCAGGTGGATTTTGCAGCGGTCATGGAGCGGGTACAGAGAGTGATTAAAAACATTGAGCCTCATGATTCAGTTGAGCGCTTCACTTCGCTTGGAGTTGAATGTGTTCAGGGTGAGGCGTTCATCAAATCTCCCTATGAAGTCGCGGTAGGAGAGCGCACTATCACTACAAGGTCGATTATTGTAGCGACCGGCGCCCGCCCCCTGATTCCTGAAGTAACCGGACTGGAAGAAACGGGTTATCTGACCTCTGAAACCATCTGGAAACTTCGAGAACTGCCGAAACGTCTTCTGGTTGTGGGAGCCGGGCCAATAGGCTGTGAACTGGCACAAGCGTTTAACCACCTTGGCTCACAAGTCACTCAGGTCGATATGGCAGAGCACATCATGCCGAGAGAAGATGCTGAAGTTTCCGCAGCTGTTAACGCGCAATTTGAGAAAGATGGCATCACCGTGCTGACTAAGCATAGTTTGTGTCATTTCTTCGCTGAGAGCGGACAGAAGAAAGTTAAAGTCTCGAATAATGGCGAGATCCAGGTGCTCGAATTCGATCAAGTCCTGATCGCAGCCGGGCGCAAGCCCAATACTGAAAACTTTGGTCTAGCAGAGTTGGATGTGGCTCTTACGCCTTCAGGCACAATTGAAATCAACAGTGCCATGCAGACGTCCTATCCAAACATTTATGCATGCGGGGATGTTGCAGGGCCGTATCAGTTTACTCACATTGCTTCGTTTCAGGCCTATTTTGCCTCTTTGAATGCGCTTCTTGGAGGGCTTTGGCGCCTGCGTGCTAATTACCGAGCTGTGCCGTGGGCGACGTTTACTAACCCCGAGGTCGCGCGTGTTGGCTTAAGTGAGCAGGAAGCGCAGCAACACGAAATTGGCTATGAGTTGACCCGCTATGAGCTTGACCACCACGACCGGGCACTGGCTGACGGTGAAGCGCATGGGTTCGTCAAAGTATTAACTGTGCCCGGTACAGACAAAATTCTGGGTGTAACCATTGTCGGCTATCATGCTGGTGAACTTATCGGGGAGTTTGTGTTTTCCATGACCCATGGATTGGGTCTGAAGAAAATCTCCGCGGTGACCCACATTTACCCGACCTTATCTGAATCCAATAAATTCGTAGCCAATGCCTGGCGGAGTGCTCGCCTACCGGACAAATGCTTTCCCTATATAGAGCGCTTTTTCCGCTGGCAGAGAGGGAGATAGAAATCTGAGGGAATCGTTTAGTTGCTGTTCCAATCATCGAGATAGCTATCAAAGTCCAGTGTATCGCTCGCTTCGATTTCAGCCTGTTTCTTGAGAGAGAGCTCACTGGCACCGATAAAATCCGTGAGTGTGCGCTTATCCAGATCGCTACTGAGGAGCTCCTTTTGAGCTATCTTTGATCTTTCGATTGAAAATTCAAAAAAAGACAGCTTGTTTCCCCCCATCTCTTTTAGCATCCGCCCAGAAGGCGTCAGCTCTGAATCTCTGATCTTTGCTCGTTGTGCGGCAAGTGCGTCACTATAACCTGCTTCGGTGTGGCAGTAATTCAGAATTGCACTGCTGTGATGGATATCATTTAGAAGTGATTCGGCCCATTCCCTCATGGATATCGCTTGTCCGGCGCGAGACAGCATCAGCTCGGGATCGCGACCTCGCTCAACGACAAGTTCGACGTTTTTCGCGACCTCGAAGAATTCGTCCTGATTGCATTGAGGGCTGTCATTGAGCAGGCAGTGGAGCAGGAAACTGTCGAGAAACTTTATCTGTTCCGAGTCAATTCCGAGCGGTAGGAACGGATTGAGATCAAGCGCCCGAATCTCGACATACTCAATGCCTTCGCGGGTCAGACCATCCAGCGGCTTGGTGCCGCTTGGCACATTCCGCTTGGGGCGAATGGTAGAGTAGAACTCATTTTCCAGCTGCAGCAGATTGGCATTGATCTGCACCGGATGGTTACCTTCTTGGCGGCTTATTGCCTCATATTCTGGATAAGGCGTGTGCATCGCGCTGTTGAGACACTCCACATAGGTGTTCAGTTCGTTGTAGCAGACAAACAGAGATTTCTGAGCTTCGCTTTTGTAGCCGAGCTTGCCCATGCGTAAACAGGTCGCGTGCGGAAGGTAAAGACTGTGATCATCAAATTCGGCCATTGCGTGCTCCCGGCCCTGGGCGAAGCATTTGCCGGCCGCCGGAGATGCACCGAACAGATAGATCAGCAGCCAGGAGAAACGGTGGAAATTTCGGATCAGGTGCAAATACCGTGAGGTTTTAAAATCCTTCAAAGATTCCTGGCTCCTGTAAATTTCTTTGAAAGGCGCCCAGAACGCTTCTGGCATGGAGAAATTATAGTGCAGGCCAGCTACGACCTGCATGAGACTTCCGTACCGATGATGCAGGCCGCTACGATAGAGGGTTTTCATCCTGCCTATATTCGACGACCCGTACTGAGCGAGCGGTATATCAGTATCCGGGTGTAATTGGCATGGCATGCTGCAGATCCAGAACATCTCCTGCCCTTCGAGATTTTCCAGAGAGAAGCGATGAATGTTTTCCAGCATCTTCAGGCAATCCTGAATATCGGCATAGGCTGGGGTAATAAATTCGAGCAGGGCCTCGGAAAAATCGGTGGTGATGTATGGGTTGGTGAGCGCGGACCCCAAAGCTTCAGGATGCTGGCGCGTGGAAATGTGCCCTGCCGGTGTCACCCTTAGGCATTCCTTTTCAATCCCGCGCAGAATACTGCCCCAAGCCGGTTTGAATTCCGGTATGTTGTATCGATTGAGGCTGGTTTGAATTGGGTTTGACATGCATTTCTCTGCCACGCTGACTGAACGCGCGTCGGTGCGAGCATCACTGCTTTAGCACAATGATAAATAACTATGACCCTGTCAACCACCTGCGAGGGTTGGTTGCGACTCAGTCTGCNTCACCTTGTTTAAAGCGCTGAATCATTCTTCTTTGTTTTTTATTGGGCCGCGTTNGANAAGGCCAGTGGCTGGGTTGAGCTCTGCGTTCTGCCGCTCGCGCTTCGCGGCGCTTGATGCTNTCTGCAGTCTCTTCGTAGAGCAACTGAGCCTCCGGCGCGCTCTTACGCTTGTCTGAAAGTGCTTTCACTATGACTGTCTTGTCATCGAAGCCCTGCCGGAGGGAAATACGGGTGCCAAGAGTGATTTCTTTGCTTGGTTTGCTGCGGGCCCCGTCACAATGCACTTTCCCTCCCTCAATCGACTGTTTGGCAATCGCGCGAGTTTTGTAAAAACGAGCTGCCCACAGCCACTTATCTAGTCTGACTTTAGCCGGCGCGTTCGAAACAGATTCGGAAGAGGTCTTGGGCATAGCAGGCGTCTACGTCTCCTGGGTGGTCTTGCGAGTTCGGTAAATGAGGCTGTTTGCAAGGCTGGATTATCCTCCTTGCATGTCGGCAGCCCGGTTAAGCTCAGATTGTCGTCGGCGTCACATGGCTGCCAGCCTGTGAGGACCGTGGGAAACTAACACGTATCGGGTGCGATTAAACCAAAGTCCTCGACCTGGGGAAATTCGGCGACCGGGAGAGAGGGCTGCTGGCTGTCCGGCTGCTTGATTGCCCGGAGATGGGCAATGCCTTCCCGGTGGGCCTGTCTCAGCACGTTCAGGTTGTCATCGAATAAAGCGGTTCTGGTGGGATCGTAGGAGAAAAGCTGCTTGAGAGACTCCCAGAAACCGTCGTTTTCCTTCGCTTTTTTGAGTTGATGAGAACTAATGAGCCGCTCGAAGTATTTCTCTATTCTGATATGCTGCATTTTGAGCTGCAGGCTGATTGGGTGGGCGTTGGTCACCAGCAGCACCTGTTTCCCTTCCGCAACCAGCGCTTTGAGTAACTGCTCGGCACCCGGCCGCAGTCGGATTTTATCGGTTATCTGACATTTCAGGCGCGGGATGTCCAGCTTCAATTCTGCTTGCCAGTAATCGATGGAATACCAGTCCAGCGTCCCGTGGACCTCCGCAGATTTGCTTTGAATATGCGCCAGCGCCTGTTTCTCTGAAACACCATGCTGCTTGCTGAAGTGTTCAGGCACCAGTTTGAGCCAGAAAAAGTTGTCAAAGTGAAGGTCCAGCAGGGTGCCATCCATGTCGAACATCACTGTGTCTATCTCGGACCAAGCGACCATCATAGACTCGTGATTTCCCGTTAGATTTTTCGTTGCTAAGTCGCCAAGGATAAACCGGATAGATCCTGTTGCAACCGCTGATGGTGAGATATGTGCCAAGCTTGGCAATTTTTGAAAACTTGGTGCAAGATTCCATCGCGCTGCCCAGCCAGACGAGACGGCTCGACAGAGCGGGTAGACAGGAGATTCAGATGGAATATTCAGCACAGCTGCAGGCCATGCATGAAATCGCTTGCGCAGCGGGCCAGCAGATCATGCAGGTGTATGAAAATGGAGCGCCCCTTGCGGTTGCCACAAAAGACGATGCGTCGCCTCTCACGGAAGCGGATCGTAAGGCGCATCAGCTGATTACTGATGCGCTTTCGGGTCTGCCCGAAGAACTGCCAATTTTGTCTGAAGAGAGTGAGTCGATCAGCTATGACGAAAGAAGCGGGTGGCAGACTTATTGGCTGGTCGACCCGCTCGACGGCACGAAGGAGTTCATCAGTCGAAACGGAGAATTTACCGTTAACATCGCTTTGATTGACAATGGCATTGCTCGCGCAGGCGTGGTTCATGTGCCGGTCTCAGGATTCAGCTATGTCGGTGAACTCGGTTATGGTGCCTGGAAAATTCAACCGGACGGAGCGGCAGAGCGGATCTTCCCTACCACCTTGACGCCGGATAACCAGTGCCTGCGTGTAGTTGCTAGTCGCAGTCATCTCGGTGAGCGAGAGCAGCAGATTGTTGCGCGTCTGCGTGAGCGTTTCGAGGATCTCGAAATGGTACATATGGGCAGCTCGCTCAAATTTTGCCTGCTGGCAGAGGGTGGAGCTGATTTCTATCCGAGACTGGCGCCAACCAGCGAGTGGGATACCGCTGCGGCCCACGCAGTCCTGAGAGCGGCGGGCGGCGATGTGGTGACCTCAGACTTTTTGCCGCTGCGCTACAATCAGAAGGCGGAACTGCTCAACCCATATTTCATGGCTATGGCGGATGCAAGCTTTGATTGGCGTGAAATACTTAAGCAGCCATGAAGTCGCTCCGTAGGCAGCTCTGGACAGTCTTGCGCGAACGCGATAGCGTCCGCCTCTCGTTGTTACCCCGCTCAACCTGTCAACATTATTAAGGGTGTCGATATGTTCGTTCGTTTGTCTTCCGCGTTGTTTATTACCACCTTGCTTGTTGCCTGCGGCGACAGGCCAAGCAGTTCTAGCGAAGGTAGCCTGGCATCAGCGCTTGGGCAGTTCGTAGAGCAAACCGAGACTGACCGGCTTAATGTCTGGCTGGATGAACAGTATGAACAGCAGTTGGATTTCAGCCCTCAGACCCGCAGCGTCTTGGGCGACAAAACTGACTATGATCAGTTGAATGAAGTCACCCTTGAGGCCCAGCAACGGCGACTCGACTGGCAGCGGCAGAGTGTGGCGACTATGCGTAGTGAATTCGAGTACCAGGCGCTAAACGAGGATGGGAAACTTTCTTTCGATATGTGGGAATACGGGCTGGAACAGACCGAAGCGGCCTACCCTTATCGCAATTACGGTTACATTTTTGGGCGTGGTGGACCTCATGCATCATTGCCCAGTTTCATGATCAGTTTTCATCGCGTTGACGATGAGTCGGATCTTGAAGCCTATCTGGCCCGTCTAGAGCAGATTGATCTGGTGTTGGGCGACCTGCTTGACCTCAGCAAACAGCAGGCAGCTGCAGGCATCCGTCAGCCGCGCTTTAACTATGAGTTTGCGCTGGAAGAAATTAGTCGGGTAACGACAGGAGTTCCCTTTAACAGCGATGACAGTTCACCGAACTCTCCTATCTGGACGGATTTCAAGGGCAAGGTAGACCAGCTAGTCAATGCGGCTAAGCTGGATGAGCAAGCTGCGCAGACTTACTTGATGCGCGCGCAGCACATTCTTTCTGGCGAATTTTTGGCTGCTTATGCGGAACTGCGTGCCTGGCTGGAGCAGGATATGGTGTTTGCGGCCGATCAGGCACAGGGAGTCTGGGCGTTGCCGGATGGAGAGAACTACTACAATCAGCGTCTCGCCCGAATGACTACGCTTGACTTAAGCGCTGACGAAATTCACCGCATCGGACTGAGAGAGGTTGACCGACTGCTTTCGGAAATGGAATCGGTCAAGGAGCAGACCGGTTTTCAGGGCACCCTGCAGGAATTTTTTGTCTTCGTCAGGGAAGATGAGCAATTCTACTTCCCCAATACCGACGAGGGTCGAGAGGAATACCTCGAAGTCAACAATGAATACCTGGACTTCATCTTCGACCTTTTGCCTGAGTACTTTGGCCGGCTGCCAAAGGCGCCGCTTGTCGTCAGACGCGTTGAGGCATTTCGGGAGCAGCCCGGGGCTGCCCAGCACTATCGTCAGGGCGCGCCTGATGGCTCTCGACCCGGCGTGTTTTATTCTCACATGAGTGATATGTCGACCCTAGCCAAATGGCAAATTGAAGATATTGCATATCATGAGGGTAACCCCGGTCATCACATGCAAATTTCCATTCAGCAGGAACTGACTGACATACCGCGGTTCCGCACACAGTATCGAACGACAGCGTACACGGAAGGATGGGGTCTTTATGCTGAGTGGCTGGCTAAGGAAATGGGTGGCTTTCAGGATCCCTACTCTGATTTTGGCCGACTGGCCGGCGAGATCTGGCGGGCAGTTCGGCTTGTGGTGGATACCGGCATTCATGCAAAGCGCTGGAGTGAGGAACAGGCCGTTCAGTATTTTCTGGATAACTCGCCTATCCCGGAGGGAGCGGTTCGTTCGGAGGTAAAACGCTATTTCTCAAACCCCGGTCAGGCAACCGCGTATAAAATCGGTATGCTGAATTTTCAACAAGCCAGAAACCGGGCTGAAACTGCTTTAGGCCAATCTTTCGATGTGCGGACGTTTCACGATTTGGTACTCGGTGCCGGCGCAGTCCCGATGCCGATGATGCAGGCTAGAGTAGAGCGTTGGATAGAGGGTCAGCTGGCTGCGAGCACAGCGGGTTCGCAAGCTGCCCTGTAAGTGGGAGGGACGATGAAAAAACACATAAACCTGCTCGGCTTCTTGCGATTTGTGACGGTCTTGACCATCTCAACAGTTCCGGCAAGCGGTTCTGGTCAGAGCCTGCAAACTGTCGTCCCTGAAAACGCAGGATTTTCTTCGACGGGGCTTGATGCGGTGACTACAAACCTTCAGCAGCACATCGATGAAGGCAATATTGCGGGGGTTGTGGCAGCAGTAGCCCGGGATGGCGAGTTAGTTTATTTCGAAGCGCTGGGCAAGCTTAATATCGAAAAACAAAAACCCATGCCAAAAGACGCATTGTTTCGCATCTATTCAATGACTCGTGAAATCACCAGCACCGCCGTGCTTCAGCTTTATGAAGCGGGCAAATTTGAGCTGGATGATCCGATCCAGAAGTATTTGCCGGAATTCTCTGAGCAGCGGGTGCTGATGGATCCGGACAGCACTGACGTTAGTCGAAGCCAAACTCGTTCGGGTGACATCAAGGTTGCGCATCTCCTCACTCATACTTCTGGTCTTGGCAGCCGAAGTTCAAGGCTCTACCGGGAGCAGCAGGTGAGAGATAAGAATTATTCGCTGGATGAAATGATAACTAAAGCAGCGACTGTCCCGCTGTTTCAGGATCCTGGCACCGCGTTCAGATATGGGATACACGCTACGATCTTGGGTAAACTGATTGAGGTCTGGTCGGGAATGCCACTTGATGTGTACCTTCAGCACAACATCTTTGATCCGCTGGAAATGAACAGCACTGTTTTCTGGGCGAAGGGGGAAGACGCCAAGAGACTTGCTGAACTTTATCGACCAATTGAAGGACAACTGACACCTCATAGAATTGAGGCGGTACCATGGACTAGTCGCCCCCGGCTACTTGAAGGAGGTGTCGGATTACTGTCGTCGGTTGGAGATTTTCTGCGCTTCTCTCAGATGATCCTTAACAAAGGAGAATTGGATGGCCATCGAATTCTTTCTAAAGATACGGCGCGGCTTATCTATGAGAATGCCGTTCCGGATCAGGCGATGCCGATCGGCGAGCACGGCTACTGGGCGGGGTCTGGCTGGACTTTGGGGGGGTTCAATCTGGTGATGGATCCGTCTGCTTACAGCTTTCCTGTTTCTGCAGGCACAATTTGGTGGGATGGCTCCGCAGGTACACGCTACTTCATAGATCCGACACAAGGAATAATCACCGTGATCATGGCTCAGGTCTCGCCGTCTCGTGGGGGTGGCTTTCGCGAGGATTTTACTAGGCTGGTGGATGCGGCACTGATAGAGCGCCGTTAGGGGCTCGAGCGGTAGAACCTAGTGAGACTCCGTGATGTTAATACGAAATTGCACTGATATTGCAGGTGGAGAAACCGGCCATCAGGGCGTTTCGCAATTACCGGGTGATTGCATTAGAATTTCCACCGCTTGTTTACTTCATTTCATTGGCCGCAACCGGCGCACGAACACAAACGATGTCTATGCACGATAGAGCCATTTACACCAGTGATCATGAATTGTTTCGTCAAAACGCGCGCCGCTTTTTCCGGGAAGAGTTGGAACCCAACATTGATCAGTGGGAAAAAGCCGGGCAGCTGCCCAGAGACTTCTGGCTGAAGGCAGGGGAAAAGGGCTTTCATTGTTGTGGGGTCCCGGAGGAGTACGGGGGCCCGGGCGCTGATTTTCTCTACAATATGGTGTTGTCCGAAGAAGTGGGCTACGCAATCGGCGGGGCCAGTGTCGGCTTCTCGGTGTCCTCGGACATTGTGTCTTACTATTTGCTCCATGGTGGCAGTGAAGCACAAAAGCAAAGGTGGCTGCCCCCTCTGGTAAGCGGTGAGGCCATTGCTGCGATTGGTATGACTGAGCCTGGTTGTGGGAGCGATCTCAAAGCAGTCAAAACCATTGCGGTACGCGATGACGACCACTATGTCATCAATGGGCAAAAAACATTCATCACTAACGGCCAGAACTGCGATTTTGTGCTTCTAGTCTGCTCCACTGAACCCGCAGCCGGAGCCAAGGGAATCAGCTTGATCATCGTTGAAACCGACAGAAACGGATTCTCCCGGGGTCGCAATCTCGACAAAATCGGTCAAAAAGCTGCCGACACTTCTGAGATGTTTTTCTCTGACGTTCAGGTCCCAGTTGAAAATCTGCTGGGCAAGGAAGGTGGCGGTTTTGGCGTTCTCATGAATGAGCTGCCTCGTGAGCGCATAACCATTGCCTGCCGGGCATTCGCAGAGGCTCAGCGCGCCTATGAGCTCACCGTGGACTATGTCAAAGAGCGCAAGGCGTTCGGCAAATCAATCTTCGATTTTCAGAATACCCAGTTTTCTCTGGCTGATATGAAAACATCTCTTGCGGTGGGCTGGGCCTACCTCGACCAGTGTCTTATGAAAATCAATGACGGCAGGCTCACGCCAGAAGAGGGCGCTATGGCCAAACTATGGACAACAGAAACCGGCAACAAAATTATTGATGACTGCCTGCAGTTCTTTGGTGGTTATGGCTATATGAGTGAGTATCCTATCTCCCGACTCTATGCGGACTCCAGGGTACGCCGGATCTATGGCGGCTCTTCTGAGATTATGAAATTGTTGATCAGTCGAACCGTGTAAAATTGCACAACGGAGTGGAAATGAAGGGCATTACCGCTTATGGGGTTTATTTGCCAAGGCTCCGCCTGAATCGGCAAGCAATGGTTGAAGCAAACGCCTGGTTTGACTCAAGCCTAAAAGGATTGGGCAAAGGTGAGCGCAGTATCTGCAACTGGGACGAAGATACAATCACCATGGCGGTTGAAGCGGGTATCGATTGCCTTTCGGCGCTGCAGGAAAAAACGTTGTCGGGCTTGAACCTTGCCTCAACCACCGCTCCGTTTGTTGACCGGCAGAATTCTGTACTGGTCGCGGAGGCCATGAACCTGAATAGCCAGATTAGAACCCTAGACATCGGCTGTTCGCAACGGGCAGCCACCTCAGCGCTAATTGCCGGACTGGAAAGTGCTAGGCAGGGCAATGAAATGTTGATTGCTTCGGAGCATCGACGAACGAAAGCGGGTTCTCGTGCAGAGATGCTGTGGGGTGACGGTGCCGCCGCGCTTACCGTTGGCGATGACGAAGTCATCGCTCAGTGCCTAGCTGTTGCCACAAATGCAGTGGACTTCGTGGATCACTATCGGGGAGAGGGGTCGGACTTCGACTACGACTGGGAAGAGCGCTGGATACGTGATGAGGGCTTCATGAAGATTGTGCCCCAAGCCGTCAGCGCAGTTTTGGAATCTGCTGGCCGTGTCGCGGCCGAGATCGATCACTTTATCCTGCCAACTGATCAGGCTCGAACTCCTGCTGCTTTGGCGAAGAAACTCGGCATCAGCCCTGATGCAGTCGTCGACAATCAGATCGTTTCCGTCGGCGTTGCCGGTGCTGCGCAACCCCTCATACTGCTCGCAAAAGCGCTAGAGTCTGCTCTGCCGGAGCAGCTTATTCTGCTACTTGGCTTTGGTCAGGGCTGCGATGCCATTCTGTTTCAGACCACAGACAGAATTGAGCGCTGTAGACCCGACCGTGGATTTTCAGGCGCACTGAACAATCGGCGTGAAGAGACCAACTACCATAAATTCCTGAGCTTTAACAATCTGGTGGAGCGGGATATTGGTAAGCGGGGGGAGGTTGACAAACAAACCTTTCTTTCCGGATTCAACCGACGGAAAGATTTGTTAACCGGTTTCATTGGGGGCAAGTGCCGCTTCTGTGGCACAGTGCAAATCCCCCGTGAAAAGTACTGTGTGAATCCGGAGTGTCGGGCACTGGACAGTCAGGACAATTTCAGTTTCGCCAACCAGCCCGGCACAGTGTTGACTTGGACGGCTGACCAGCTGACCTTCGATTGGAGTCCACCGGCCTACTTTGGCATGGTACAGTTCGAATGTGGTGGCAAGTTGATGATGGATTTTACTGAGGTAGAAGAGGGTACGATTGATTCTGGATCTAGGGTGTCGGTGCATTTCAGAATCAGGCAGTTTGATGCACAGCGGGGGTTCAGGAAATATTTCTGGAAGGCTGTGGTAGAGTGTTAGGCGGTGAAATAAGAGAGGCAGGGCAAAATGGCAAGCGGCATTAAAGACAAAGTAGTCATTCTGGGCATGGGGTGCAGCAAGTTTGGCGAGCGCTGGGAGTCCAGTCCTGCCGACCTGATGGTGGAAGCCTTCGAAGAATGTCTGACCGATGCGGGAATTGAGCGAAATCAGATCGAAGCGGCCTGGTTCGGAGCCGGTATTGATGCGTTTAATGTTGGCTCCAGCGCGATGCCAATGTCGATTGCGCTCAGGTTGAACTACATCCCGGTTACGAAAGTGGAAAATATGTGTGCGACCGGTACCGAGGCTTTTCGTGGTGCGGTGTATGCGGTTGCCTCCGGCGCTTGTGACATCGCGCTGGCACTTGGTGTTGAAAAGCTAAAAGACACCGGGTACGGGGGCTTGCCACAAAGAACCCGCGGAGTTGAAAACGACATGTACTGGCCTAACCTGTCTGCTCCCGGTGCTTTTGCGCAACTGGCTTCTGGCTATCGAGCAAAGCACAAGGTAAATGGTGATGATCTCAAACGGGCGATGGCCCACGTCTCAGTGAAGAGCCATGCTAACGGCGCGAAGAACCCCAAGGCACATCTGCAGCGGGAAATTACTGAAGAACAGGCGATTAATGCCCCGTATATAGCCGAGCCGATCGGTCTGTTCGACTGCTGCGGTGTGAGTGACGGATCAGCCTGTGCGATTGTGACTACACCGGAAATTGCAAAAGGCCTTGGAAAAGAGAAACTTGTTGCGGTGAAAGCCCTGCAGCTCGCAGTATCTAACGGTACCGAGTCGGGCCATGCCAGTTGGGATGGCTCCTATCTTAAGACCACACGAATAGCCTCCCAGCGGGCCTATGATGAGGCCGGCATACGTAGACCGAAAGAAGAGATCACCATGACAGAAGTTCATGACTGCTTTTCTATTACTGAGCTGGTCACAATGGAGGACCTTCAGCTTTCCGGCGAGGGGAAAGGTGTAAAAGATGTGCTAGATGGCGCCTTCGACGCCGAAGGGAGTAATCCCTGCCAAATCGATGGAGGGCTGAAATGCTTTGGTCATCCTATCGGCGCTTCGGGTTTACGCATGCTTTATGAGAATTACCTGCAGTTACAGGGACGAGCTGGCGTACGCCAGCTCTCCGATCCCAAGCTTGGCCTGAACCACAATCTGGGGGGCTTCCCCCACCAAAACATCTGCTCCATTTCAATTGTTGGACCCTACGGCCAGGTAGGAAGCGCTTGAACCAACAGCAACCCAATCTCATCAATTCAGTCCCCGCCCAGCCCGAAAATTTTGACCTGGCCCGACAGGCGTTGTCTCAGGCCAAATCCGTCCTGAACGACGCTATTGGTGTGGTGCGCGACAAGGTGTACGTGTCAGGTAGGGCTGACGAGGCGCTGCTTCAAAATGCGCAGCAAGACTGCTACGACCTCGCCATGCTGAGTGCTGACGTGTGGTCAGCACAGTGTATGGTCGATTTTGCGGAAACCCAGTCTCAGTCATCTCTCGTCTGTCAGTTAACGTGGAAATTTGTGGCTGAAAAAGCCCGAGGGGTCATGGCGGCGCAGTTTGCCGGGGCAAGCACGCTGGAAAAATCCAACGAAGCTGTCGAACCCCTGGGTGCCCATCCAGCGCTGCAGCAGTTCCTCGATGAGCACGGGGCGAGAGACAGCTACGCGGATCTTGGGCGCTTGCTCTCAGAAGCAGAAATCAATGAATTGCCAAGCGGACTGACCGAGGAAAAGGCGCTGATTGCCGACACCTTCAAGCGATTTGCTGATGAGGTCGTGGCGCCGCTTGCCGGAGTAATTCATCGGGAAGACCGCGACATTCCAGATGAGATAATTCAGTCAGCTGCACGTATGGGCTGTTTTGGCACCTGCATCCCTGAACGATTCGGTGGGCTTCAGCCTGACGANCANCCTGACAGCCTGGGAATGATTGTGGTGACTGAGGAGTTATCAAGGGGTTCTCTCGGCGCTGCCGGCAGTCTGATCACCCGCCCTGAAATCGCAGCGCGTGCCTTGCTTGCAGGGGGTACTGAGTCACAGAAGTCGGGCTGGCTTCCGAAACTGGCTGCGGGTGAAAAGTTGTGTGCAATCTCCATCACCGAGCCAAACACCGGATCCGATGTTGCCGCTGTCTCTTTGCGTGCCACGCCAACGGAGGGTGGATGGCTTCTGAACGGAGCGAAGACTTGGTGTACATTCGCGGGCAAATCCGAGATTCTGGTGGTGCTAGGCCGGACCAATCCCGATGTTTCTTCAGGTTACCGGGGATTGAGTCTTTTCTTGGTGGAAAAGCCTGCCTATTCTGGCCATGAGTTCACCTTTTCCCAGAGCGGTGGAGGGAGGCTGAGTGGCAAAGCCATTTCGACCCTGGGCTATCGAGGGATGCACTCCTATGATCTTTTTTTCGAAGATTTTTTTGTGCCAGCAGCAAGCTTAATCGGTGAGACAAAAGGCGAAGGTAAAGGCTTTTATTACACTATGGCCGGATTCTCAGGAGGCAGAATCCAGACTGCAGCGCGCGCGACCGGTGTCATGCAGGCAGCTTACGAACAGGCGCTTCGGTACGCAAACGAGCGGGAAGTTTTTGGAGCACCGATCNCGGCGCTCCAGATTACGCGAATTAAACTGGCGCGCATGTTCGCAACGATTACGGCGTCGCGCCAATTCAGTTACTCTGTCGCCAGAATGATGGATCAGGGCGAGGGGCAAATGGAGGCCAGTCTGGTTAAATTATTTGCGTGTCGCGCTGCGGAGTGGGTGACCCGTGAGGCAATGCAGATTCATGGCGGGATGGGGTATGCCGAAGAAACTGCAGTAAGCCGGTATTTTGTTGACGCACGCGTGCTGTCGATCTTTGAGGGCACTGAAGAGGTGNTGGCCACACGGGTCGTGGCGCGAGAGCTGCTGGAGCGGGGCGGTCTGTAAGCCTGGGCATGCTGCAGATTGAATTGGCCGATGTTCCAGGTCACCTTACCTATAGNGATGAAACTGCATTAGGAATTCGCATTCAGATGGCTATAGACNCCGATTATCTGCTTGCCCGAGAGTGGCCCGAGATCACGCATCGATATACCGAGAAAGACTCGATGCTTTATGCTCTCGGGGTTGGCCTGGGCCGAGACCCGCTCAGTCAGGATNAGCTGAGATTCGTTTATGAGGACGGNCTTAAAGTCATGCCGANNCAGGCGGTCACGCTGGCGCANCCCGGCTTCTGGGCAGCNGAANAAGACATTAANNTCGACTGGNTNAGANTGCTTCANCTTGGGCAAGAGATCNTNTGGCANCAGCCGNTCCCAACTGCCGGNGAGGTNGCAGCCACNANGCGNTTTACNGATGTGGNNGANAAGGGAGCTCNNGCNGGCGCGCTGATCGTGACNGANCGNGTTNTCCGNCTCGTNNAAACCGGNGAAGATATTNCTACNGTNATCACCACCATNCTNGCNCGGNGAGACGGCGGGTTTAGTTCGGAAAGACGACCCGTCACGCAGGAGAAGGACAGGATCCCCGATCGTCAGCCTTATATAGTGTGTGACCTGACCACATTTTTCCAGCAAGCTTTGCTGCATCGTTTGTCAGGAGATCTGAACCCCCTGCATTNATCACCGCAGGTTGCTGGTGACGCGGATATTCACAACTCATCTTGCANGGCTTGTGTACCATGAGTGTAGCGACGCATGCCTTGATGAAAGTATGTTGCCATTACGAGCCGGAACGTCTTAAACGGATTCGGCGGTTTCTGCCCCTGTTTACCNAGGTGGAACTATCCGCACAGAAATATGGCACGAAGAAAAGANCATCGCGTTNCGGTGCTGGTCGCTAGAGCAGGAAAAAGTGGTCATTAATAACGGTTATCTTGAAATTATCTGAGGCGGGGGGTCATCGTGCAAAGCATTCTNAGTGGGTTGCGNATTATTGAAGGCAGTGCGTTTATCGCGGCCCCCTCCGCCGGTATGACGCTGGCTCAATTGGGTGCTGATGTGATCCGCTTTGACATGATTGGCGGTGGCTTAGATTATCGCCGCTGGCCGGTTTCTGCGCAGGGGAAGAGTCTCTACTGGCACTCACTCAACAAAGGCAAACGCTCTATTGCCGTAGATTTTAGACATCCTGAAGGTCGCGAATTGCTGGCTCGGATCATTACGGCTTCCGGCGAGGATGCCGGCCTTTTTGTGACTAATTTTCCTGCACGGGGTTGGCTTGGTTACGAAGCGCTGCGGGCCCACCGCAAAGATCTGATTTTCATCAATCTTACCGGCGATCGACACGGGGGCAACGCTCTTGACTATACCGTGAACAGTAAAGTGGGTCTGCCTTATCTTGCCGGTAATGGCACCGAGCCTACAAACAATCCTTTTCCAGCTTGGGACGTCATTGCCGGCCAACAGATCGCGCTGGGCTTGCTGGCCGCCGAACGCCATCGACGCAGGACGGGTGCAGGTCAGTTTGTGTCGATAACGTTGGCCGACGTTGCCCTAGCCACTATGGGACATCTTGGCTACATCGCTGAGGCGCAGCTGAATGGCCTGGCTCGGCAGCCAATGGGTAACCACATTTTTGGCACCTTCGGACACGACTTTCTGTGTCAGGACGGCAAGCGGGTCATGGTGGTTGGTGTCAGTCCAAAGCAGTGGCAAGCGCTGGTCAAAGTAACGGGTACGGAACCAGCCGTTGCAGCATTAGAAGATCAGCTTGGCTTGGATTTTGTCCAGGAAGGTGATCGCTTTCAAGCGCGGGAGTCGCTCCGCAGTCTGTTCGAGCCCTGGTTTTCCGCGAATTCTTTTTCGACGGTGGCCGATGCCTTGGATGCTGCAGGTGCCTGCTGGGGCCCCTATCAGAATATTTCAGAGCTGGTAGCGGAAGACATTGATTGTTCCGATGACAATCCGCTTTTTCAAAATGTGCATCAGCCGGGTATTGGAGAGTTTCTCATGCCGGGTCAGCCTTTGAGTTTTGGTGCGACCACTCGAGAAACCATCAAACCAGCGCCCCTGCTTGGACAACACACCGATGAAGTGCTCAGCGAAATCCTCGGATTGAGCGACGGCCAGATTGGCCGTCTACATGACAACAATATCGTCGCAGGTCCTGATGAGCTCGATTAGCTCGCCCAGCCTCCTGCCAGCGGAATGATCTGGCCCACCATGTGATTGCATTTCTCGCTGGCGAGATAAGCTGCCAGTTCTGCCGTTTCTGATGCTGCGCCTATCCGGTTGGTCGGCACATTACGCTTTACATGGTCAAGAAACTTAGGGCTCTCAATAAGGTCGTCGGGATAGTAGGTATCGTTGTTGATGTAGTTCTGCGCGATCGCATTGACCTGTACCTCGCTGCGCGCCAGCTCGAGGCCAACGGCCTTAATAAAAGCATTCTGAGCACCGCGTGCCGCACAGTAAGCAGCATGATTGGGAATGCCCTTCAATGGAGCGGCACTGGTTACGGCAATTATTTTTCCGGATTGTCGCGCGACCATTTGAGGTGTCACCGCTCGAATCAGATACATCAACGGATGCACGAGGGTGTCGAACAGCTGGTCCCAATCCGCATTCTCGATCTTGTGCACCGGCCCGGTCATCGGAGGCTCTGCCAGGTTGGCGATCAGAATATCAATCTGACCTGCTCGTTCAATCAATGCCTCGCAATCTTCCTGCGAGCGCATGGGGTCTCTGCTGCTGAAGACCTCTATACCATTCGCCTCAAATTTTTCTCTGATGGTCGGGCCCATATAGGTGTCGACGCAGGTGATTAATGCTTTTCGATTGCTCATGTCGCGCTTTCCCATTTTCCTCTAATCATCGCATTGCGTCTTCGTCAGATTTTTCACAAATCGCTCGAGGGTTTCGTAAGGCTGACAGCCGACAACTGCCAGATCGTTTTTATAGAAGGTCGGAACGCCGGTAATGCCGAGTTGTCGGGCCCTTTCCCAGTCAGCGTCTACTGCTTCACGGAAAGATCGCTGCTCTAGTACCTGGCGTGCCAAATTTCCGTCCAGACTCAGACCTGATGCAATTTCGACGAGAGCGCCGATATCAGACAAATTGATGTTGTCGACGAAGTAGGCCCGATAGAGTGCGTCATAAATCGCCTGGCCGCCCTTTTGCGTGTCAGCCCACTTTGCCAGTTCCTGAGCGAGCCGACTGTTATAGGTGTGCGTTCGCTCTCCATACTCGAGACCCGCTTCCGCCATGAGCTCGCGCATCTGACGTTTCATCGGCTCGATGTCGCGACCGGCAAACAACTCTGCCAGCGAACGCCCCTCCTGCGGGGTTTCAGGATGCAGGGGAAAGGGAATCCACCTGATTTGCACCGGGTAGTTTTTCTTCAGCTTTTCAATACTCACGGTACTGAGGTAACACCATGGTCAGATGTAGTCGGTAAAGACGTCGATAGTAAGTGTTTGCATGATGAGACCGGCGATTACCTGGGTTTCTATACCTCCTCAAAGGGTAGCGCATTTGAGAAAGTTTTGCTTTGTGGCCGGAATAGGGGTCATTTGGGTTATACTTTGATGAGTATTAGAAATCAGTAACCTGACAAGCACTAGATCAGTAGTAGCACAGCAGACAGAAACTCACTCGGGAGGAAGTTCTCATGCGCAAATTTTTGACCCTCATCACCGCGATTTGTTTCGCCACATCTGGCTCCTGGAGTCTGGCACAGGAGGGTGAGCCAGTCGCCATCAAGATACCGGGCAGTGGTACCTATACTGCCCCAATCTCGACTGACTTAGCCGAAGCGCAGGCCTTTTTTGATCAAGGTTTGAGAATGGCGTGGAGCTTTTATTTTCCCGAATCCATTGCGTCTTATCAGGAAGCTTCGAGGTTAGATCCTCAGCACCCCATGCCTTATTGGGGGCTGGCACATGCCATTGGTCCAAATCCTAACAGTAGGTATGTAGGCTTGCCAGACGACCCTCAGGGAACCGGGCTCGAGGCGATCCGGATGGCACTGGAGCTGTCGAACAATGGCACGGAAAAAGAGCGTGACATGATCAGCGCGCTGTTTGTGCTCTACAACAAGGATGCGATAGCGGAAGATCGTGAGCGCGATTTTGCCTATCTGGATGCCATGCGTGAGCTGCATGAAAAGTATCCAAATGATCCCGATATTGCCACCGTGTACGGCGAGTCGTACATGAATACAACTCGATGGGACTACTGGAACGAAGATGGCACGCCAAAGCCCGGTACGGCTGAAGCCAAAGCGGCATTTGAAGCTGCCATGGCGGTATCGCATGACCATCCAGGAGCCAATCACCTTTACATCCATCTGATGGAAATGTCATCAGAGCCTGAACTCGCTATGCCGTCCGCGCAAAAGCTGGAGGCCTCTGTGCCTATTTCCGGGCACATGGTGCATATGCCGGGGCACATCTATTTACGGGTCGGCGAGTACGAGAAAGCAATCGATATCAATGAACGCTCCCAAATTGTTGACGACCAGTTTGCGGAAATCTGGGGAGACACTAATTTTCCGATGATCGGAACCTATCCACTGTCACACAAAATCCATAAACCGCACGCGCTGGATTTTGTGCGATACGCCAACATGCTGCAGGGAAATTATAATTCGGCGTATGAAGCCGCAGCCAAAAACGCAGGAAACCGTTTACCGGGACAGGGCGCTGATAAAACAATCGCCCATGAGTGGGTCACTGATAAAGTCTTTGGGAAATGGGACAAAATCCATGCGGAAAACCAGGCGAATTTAGAGAAAGCAGTGACTCCGTATCTGAAGGGCATGTGGGCTTACGTTATGGGTAGCGCGCATGTTGCCAAGGGCCATATGGGGCCTGCTGAGGCTCAGGTTCAGGTGATCCGGGATGCGATCGCTTCCCCCGACGTTGATGAATCAGGTGTTGGCCCAACCCCCGCGTCGCGTGTCCTCAATCTTGCGATGCACGCGCTGATGGGTGAGCTCGAAGAGGCAAATGGAAATCTTGATGCCGCGATTGCTCATTACGGCCACGCCGTCGGCTTTCAGGACAATCTTAACTACACCGAGCCGCCTGACTGGAGTCAGTCGATGCGCTTGTATCAGGGTGCCGCCTTAATTCAAGCCGGAAAAGCCGAAGAAGCTGAGGATGTCTATCTCAAGGATCTACAGTGGAATCAGCAGAATGGCTGGTCTACCTTCGGCCTGTATCAGGCGCTGGAAGCGCAGGGAAAAGATCAGGAAGCTTTGGTTATCAAGCGGCAGTTTGACTCGTTCTGGCGCAATGCAGATGTGGAGCTGACCCGCTCACGCATCTGACGCTCGGTCTGGCGCTGAACAATCACGTCGAGCTTTGTTACTTTCAAATGCGTTTGTATCAGATTCAAGCGCCTTTGTGATGCCCTGACCACTTTTTCATGGGTTGTGTGCGGTGTCGAATGACCCGGGCTATAGGGGCGGCAGGATTTAATCGTGCAGGCCACTGGCCAATGTCAGCACTCAGTCTATGGTCGTTCCT
>PBTW01000021.1 GCA_002729315.1 Gammaproteobacteria bacterium | reverse complement strand
CACCACACACACGTCAATCTGCCCTTCCTGCATAAGATGACCGCCTGCATTGTCCACGATAAGGGTATGTGGGACATCAGCCTGCCCGAGTTCCCAACAAGTCAGCGCTGCGCCTTGATTACGGGGTCGGGTTTCATCTACCCAGACATGCACAGGCACCCCTCTTTGCACTGTATGATAGACCACAGACAGAGCTGTGCCCCAGTCTACGGCGGCTAGCGCACCGGCGTTACAGTGTGTGAGAATGTTCAGGGTCTCCTGAGACTGAGACTTTTCCTGCCATAACTGTTCCATCAAGTCTGCGCCACAATTTCCGATTGCGTCACAAATGGCGATATCGTCTTGCTCGATGCTCTGAGCGAGTGCTAGGGCCAGCTCAACTCTCCCATCGAGAGGCACGCCCTCTAACCTGTCACGGCACCTCTTTAGTACCCATTGCAGATTCACCGCCGTAGGTCGAGTGGCCGCAAGAGCGTGGCAGATCCGATCTAACGAGTCAGGCCCTTCCCGCAAGCCCAGATAGACCCCGTAAGCTGCGGTCACCCCAATCAGCGGTGCTCCTCGCACTTGCATTGACTGGATAGCGATACAGGCCGACTCAAGATTCTCCAGTGGCAATACTCTGAATTCATGTGGCAAGCAGGTCTGATCAATGATGAATACCTGATCGCCTGACGCGTCATACCAGATACTCTGCCAATTCTTGCCGTTGATTATCACGTCTGTTCCCCGAGATTCGAGTCAGATGACCCGCTCGTTTCCCCCATCAACCGGCACCTGGGCTCCGGTAGTTTTCGCAAACCGGTCACTGAGGAGCGCGCATATCACTTCAGCAACATCTTGGGAACATAATTCCGTACCGAGCACATTGGCGCTTTTGTAGTCTTCCACTGAAACTCCATAGTGGGCCGCGCGACTAGCGAGCACTTCTTTTGTCCAGATGGCCGTGTCGTACACCGCATTGGGGTGAACGGCGTTACAGCGGATACCCTTTTTGCCCAGTTCAAGAGCCGCAATCCGCATCATTTGTGTCATCCCCGACTTGGCGACAGAATAGGCGCCTGCTCCAGGTCCAGGAGCGAGTACATTCTTGGAACCAACGAACACCACTGCCGGTTTATGACCTTCGGACAAGTACGGCTCACAGCAGCGCAGCAGGCGCAGGTGAGCAGTCAGGTTCAAATCGAGCGATTTTTGCCAAGTGGACTCATCTATGTCCGCCAGCAAACTGCTCCGCGGAAAGCTCCCCGCGTTACTGACCAACAGATCGATTCCCCCGAACTGTTGCACCACTGAATATATCGCATCCTGCAGCACAGCCTCATCAGTTACATCAACCTGCAGGCACATTGCGGCCGAAGGTAACTCCGAGCTGCCTTCTGAATGGGTAAATGCAACATCAAGCGCAACGACTGCAGCTCCCCTGGCGGCGAGGGATTCAACCGTAGCCAGACCAATACCAGAGGCTGCACCTGTGACGAGCGCCACCATCCCTTCCATCTCAGGCTTGAGATGATGGGATTTTAACTTCGCCTGCTCCAATTCCCAGTATTCGACAGCAAACAAATCCTGCCTTGGTAATGCGTCCCAACCACCAAAGGCCTCAGCCTTCTGGATTGCGCTGAGCGTATGAGTCGAGATATCCCTGACGATCTGTAAACGCTTGGCATTCGCGGCAAGATAAATCATACCTTTGCCCAGCCAGACCCCAAAACGTGGCACCAAATCGAGAATCTGGTGTTCGGAAAGACAATGCGAGTCGAAATAGACGCGATAGAGCTCAGCAAACTGAGCAAGATCAGAGGACAAGTTACCCCTAAACACTGCGCCAAATGGCTTGGTGTGGATGCTATGGTCAGGCGTCAAAGGGCCGCGCTGAATAAGCTCATCGGCATTTTCGAGCGCAGCAAATTCGCGGGCCGTGTCGGACTTGTCCCACTGGACCAGCACAGCTGTACCAAAAAGCTGCGAAGCCGCTTTTCTGAGTTTTGCCAGCGCCAGCTCTTCTTGCCCCAATACACCCCCATGGCTTATTTGCCTGAGCGATGCAGAGCGAGTAGCTAGTCGCCTCTCAGCCATGCTGACCAGATTGATCATATTGCTATAGCTCTGTTCGGCCTCCTCATGAAAAGTAAAAATTCCGTGATGAAGCAGCACGATCCCCTTGAGACATCCCCAGTCGACGTTCAGGGTGGCGTCTGCCACCTGTCGAGCCAAAACGAACCCGGGCATGGTATACGGCAAGATCAAGACCTTATCTCCAAATAGGTCCTGCAACAGCTCAGTCCCATTGGGGGTGTTACTCAGTGTGACCACTGCATCAGCGTGAGTGTGATCAACATATTTGCAAGGAATGAGCGCATGCAGGATGGCCTCGACAGACGGCGTGGGTCCAGCGGGGTCCAGCAGGGCCAATCGCAGCTGACGCATCATGTCGGTATCAGACAGATCGGCTAACGCGCCCAGCCGCCGCAGATACTCCAGATCCACCGGCGGAAATCCGGCAGCCTTGATGGTTCGCAAATCCCAACCTGACCCCTTGACGTACAACGCTGGCACGGACTCGCCAAAGACGTTGGTGAATTCGGCTTTGACAGATGTGTTACCGCCGCCGTGCAGAACTAGAGATGGCGAAGCCCCCAAGAGCCTCGAACTGTATACGCGCAGATCCAAAACACTATTGCAGGCTGCGGCATCTGATCTATTCCAAAGGTTTTTCATTTCATTCAAGCGCTTGGTTGTCCGATTACAGCCCTGACACGAGACGCTGATTCCTCCAGCTCACACCACCGCCAGTCTGATGCCCAATAAAAAACGCACCATCTTTCGAGGGTGCGTTTTCGAAAAAACGTACGTCTGTAACTAGATCAGTTTGGTTCAACAATGGAGATATTAGCCATACCTGCCTGACGGGCTGCATCCATTATCATCACGAGAGTCGATACTTCAGAGGAGTTATCAGGTTGTATAATCACTGAGGCTGCGGGATTTTCCGCTTTAAGCTGGTCGATGTTAGAGCGGACCTGTGTCGCAATAATCGGCCGCGGATTGCCATTCAGAATGATCTCATTGTTAGGGCCAATCTCAAAAAGGATATTCTTTTTGTCGGTATCTTCCGGAGGAGTTTCGTTGTTATTGTTGTCGCTACTGGCCGCGCTGATGGAGGTCTCAGATAGGAAAGTCGCCGTAACCACAAAAAAGATCAGGAGGATGAAGACCACGTCCAGCATGGGCGTAAGATCGATTTTTGCATCGTCTTCGGAACGCTTACCGGATATTTTTTTCATTGCACTTCCTCAGCATTATTGAAGGGTAGTATACCAGCGCTGAAACCAGATGCAAAAGACCTGTTTCACCCTGAGATCATGGCCACGGTCAGGTGTTATCTACAACCTCACCTGCCCGCACGCGGTTTAAGTGCAGGCTACTTTTTTAGCGTATTTATAGTGAACTTCGCCAGATCCTGCAGCTGACGGGAATTCTTGCCGTCGCGTGAATTCACGCGCAGCCCGAGCATCATGTTCATCAGGACATCAGCCGCAGTTTCGGCTGACACCCCTTTCTTGAGCTTGCCTTTTCTCTGCGCTTCTTTAAGTCGAATCAACATTGCCTTGCGAATACCCGCCAGTACGCCGCGCACGGTGCGTTTCATATCCCGGTCGTAATTGATACTTTCACAGAGCGAGTTCACCAGCAAGCAACCCATTGCGCGATGCCTGTTGCTGACACCGGCGACTGATTCGGTGAAATAGGCACTTATGGATTCCCATGGGCCAAGCTTTTCATTTTTTAGGGAGGCTTCAAGGTGGTTCTCGATGATGTTGCTGTATTGACCAATACAGGATTTGAAAAAAGTGTCCTTATCGCCAAACGAATTGTAAAGCGTGCCTCGATTAATGCCGGTGCAGTCAAGAAGCTTCTGAACCGAACTAGCCTCGTATCCTTCTTTCCAGAATTGCTCCATTGCGCTAGTGAGGACCTTCGCCTCGTCAAATTCAACTGGTCTAGCCATACTACAGTTTCACCTTACTACTGATTTAGGTATCAAAATTTATCGAAAACACCCTGAAGCTCAACAATCTGAGTTGCCTGAGGTGGACTTCAGAACCGATGCCAGAAACTGCACAAGCGTTGCGCGATTTTCAAGCGTCGTACTGCTCGTAAGTTGAATTGTATTACAGCACTGACATCTTTTCACCAACCAAAGCCAAAAACTTGCCATAAGCAAACTTTCAGATATAAAGTTTTTGAATGTTCGATGCGTTAAATAAGCGGAAAGGAGTTTTTCTTCCGAGAAAGACCACTATTAACATGTTTACTGGCGGTTCTGTTGAAAACTGCCATCAGCCCCGATCCCACAGTTCGGTGATTACGCATCACGTGATGACTGCCTGATTATAACTTCCTGAAAATCAGAGGCGGTCACCCGCACCACATTAAATCTGGCCATTCAAAGGAACCATCATCAGCCCAATCATCCCACCGAAAGCACAACCCCAGACCACCAGCCAGCCCAAATGTTTGTGGATCATCTGCTGAACGATGTCCTTCACCATTTTTGGTGTCATTTCATCCAGGCGACGATCAATCAATTCGGCCACTGTCTGACGAATTGACTCTTCGTCCAGCACTCCTTGCAGTGCATTTTCAATCCTGGACTGGAATGTCTGATTGGCAAACTGAGTCCTAAAATAGTCCCGCATGCGCTCAATAAAGGGAGTCTTCAGGGGGCTGAGCGCGTCTTTCCCGCCCAGCATGCCCAACATGCCTGAAAATGAGGAACTCATTATGACGTCAAGCAGGGTATCAAAGGCCAAATTGAGGTCCAGATCCTCGATCGCACCCTTCAGATGCTCTCCCATTCGGTCAGCTGTGTGTCCGGTCTGCTGGACAAGCTTCGACAAATCACCATGATCGAAAAACTGCTCCATAATCAGCCCGCGTATGCCGTGTTTAAATTCTTCGAAGCGCAGCTGAACAACCCCCGATCCATAGAGACCAGGAACTCGCTCGAACAGCATGTGCACCGCGAGCCAGTTGGTGACCCCACCTGAGAGTGCGAATAAGCCTGTATTCAGAATGTAAATCTGAACCGGACCTTCCATAGAATACCCGATGATGACTAACATCAGAGCAACAGCGTTGCTGAGCAAGCTCTTGTTTATCACCTGACCCTCTTGATTCGCTTCGTTTAAGGCCTGAGATGATAATAGAATCAATCAGAAACAGGCAATATTCGCCCCTAAGACTGCAGCAAACGGCTCAAAAAGGCCTAGGGTTCAGTCTGGCGGGCTGACGGCGCGCCAAAGGCTTGCTTAAACTGGGGCTCAAGACCCTCCAGCGGTCCTGATAGTGAATAGATTGCGCTGGACAGACTGTCGACCTGGCTACCGAAGATCTGATCGAACAAATAAGCGCCTACAGCCAAAGGGATATTGGCACTTAAGAGCCCTATCCACGGCAGATTATTACTGACCGGCAAGGTCACGGTCATTTCTCCTTCCACTGTCTCCTCAGCCAGGTCCACTTCTCCGACAATCTGGTAGAGACTGCTTGGTCCTGAGATAACCAAGCGATCCACAATTTGCAGCAGGCCATCATTTAGATCAAATTGCCCGGTAATTTCGTCAAATGCCAGGCCGCTGCGCAGCAAATCATCACTAAAACGCAGGCGCTGAAAAATCGCGGACAGATTTATAAAGCTGACCAGCCTCAGTGCACCTCCACTATCAGAGTCGCGCAGGAAGCGACCATCAGTCACCTTCATATCAATACGACCATTTAGATGATCGTTAGAAAAGAACGCGGGAGATCCGGGCCACCTGACTTCGGTCACGAACACAGCCTGATCGCTTTGAACGCTCGGGGCATATCCATTGGCTTCCAACACGCCACTGATGTCATCAGCGATCAAAACGCCAGTGAGTTCACTACTGTGTTGGACCCCGTCGTAGAACCAGCTGAAATGTGGCTCCAGAGATTCAATGCTGTCATCAAGGCCGTCTCTGCCTAAGCGTAGCCCTCTGAAATCAAAATTAATGTCATAAAATTCTGCGCCTATTCCGGTTGGCGTTAGAGTAAAAGCCCAGCTGCCGTACTCGCTTTCACCGATCCTGAACTGATCAGTCGCAAACCGCATCAGCGGCAGCTCTCTTGGATCGAGGCTCTCAAGCGGATCGATTTCAGGCTCATAAGGTGCAGCATCCTCGCTCGTCGGCGTAGTAACCCCTGTTCCGGAAAGCGCCAGATCGGCTTTAGTTAGCTCCTCCGCCCCTGACAGGTAAAGATAATCAAGGTCGACCTGCAAGTAGTTGTCACTGTCATAAGGGATGACCACCTCACCCTGCACTGATTCACTGGTCAATCGAGCCACCCACCCCGCGTCAGGCAGGGAGGGCTCTACCCGGAAACCCACTTCGGGCAGTTCCTCTCCATAAAGGGAAAAGACATCCGCTCGAATATCAGCAAAGGCTATTGCCTGATCCAGCTCGGATTCGGACTGGACTCCAACCGACAAACCGGAAATTAAGTTGACCCATGATTCAAGCTCAAATCTGTCGAAATCGCCCAAAATCGACAGTCCGGGCGGCAAGTTATCTATCAGCGGGTCGAGAGTTCCGCTTTGCTGCCCGAGCATGACCAGGCCCCGGCTCGGCTCATCTGCGGGCTGAGAAACGGTAAAACGCAATGACTCGCCCAAACTACCAAAGGACTGCTGGCTTTCTTCCTCAAACTGAATGTGCAGATCCAGCGGAGCCGCCGATTCAGCCTGCTTGCCGTAGGGTTGTGGCAAATCCATGGTCACACCGAGCAAATCCGAGCGAATCTCAAGCTCACTAGCCGATTCGCGAGTGGCGGCCTGATTCATCCTGATCACCGCTTCATAGGTAAGGTCACCTTTCATTCTGGCAAGCAAACTCCTGACAAATTCGTTTTGTCGAGGCCACTCAATCATCGCCTGAGGGGACGTCACACCTGATCCTTCAACGATAATGCTGGAAAGTGCTTCCTGCTCTTGAACCGAGGACAGAGTTGCCTTCACCAACCCGCCAAACAACTGGCCACTGAGGTCCGTTGATTCAAAGCCGTTCTCCGAATCATAAATGACCGAACCAGATAATTGGCTAATATTAAGATCATAGTCCGAGATCGTCAGATCGTTGTCATCCAGTGTCAGTTCGAGGTGAACCGTGGTGTCTGCTTCCGGCTGATCAAGCGGAATCGACAGCGACAGATCCCCGACAACGGGCCCTTGCGACTGCCAGCTCGCCAGCGCACTCTTCAGGCCGTCACCAACAGGCGCAGCTTGCAGGTACTCCAGAGCCCTGGAAGTATCACCGGTTGCTGAGCCCAGAACGGTCAGCCAGTTTCGTGAGGCAGCGTCTCGTCGGACTGCGCCGGTTGCATTCCCGAACTGCAGTCCGAGGCTGCTGCCTGAGTCCAAGGTAATATCAATATTGTCATCATCAGAACGCACCGTGGCAGTGACCGCTTCCAGATTCGGCCAGTCGTCGCTGAAATTTATCTGCCCGTCACTAAGCTGCCAGAAACTCTGAAAGGTTTTACTCATCGCGTCGGACCCGCTGACAGTTGATCCTCGATAGAGAATCCCGCTGTTGTACACCTGCCCATCAACCATGGCTTGTTCCAGAAATTCCATGGTGTTGCGGAGATTGTCGCTGATGTTCGGACCATCAGGCAGGTAGAGCGATTTCTNGGAACCTTCNATGCGATTTGCTCCCACCATAAGATCAAGTCTCGCATCACGACTGCCATCGGCGAAGCGCTCAGTNATCGAGGTGAATNTCACACTCCCATTGATGGCATCTGACTCAGCAACGATTCTNTCGCTAGCAAGCTTTACGACCTGACCGCTCGCCATTGACACGTCAATATGCAGGCGCCCGTTCACCCGGGAGTAATCCCAGACTCTGGTGAATGTAGACGGGATATTCATACTGAAGTCTGATGAGTTCACTTCGGCAACACCGGTCAGGTGCTGGACAGAGGGATCAAACTCGAGCTCCACGAAACCTTCCATACCCCAGAGATTAGGGGAATTTCTGACTGACCCCAGCTGCAGGTTTGTAATATTTGTTTTCAGTGTAAGCGGCCGACCCGCTGTCTCTGAAATCGGCAGACTCAGACTGACGTTCTGAAGAGAACCATCCGGATTGAAACCCTTAAGGTCTGAAGCCACATCATCCGGCAGAACCCCGCTGTTACCAGCAAGGCGTGCCAACAAACCCAAATCCAGATGATCAACGGCGATTTCCACAAGCTGATCCGGCGTGAACAAAACCTGTGCGTTAAAAGACTGCCAGGAGTCAGAACGATAAGTCACCGACATGTCTGCCAGCGCGAGCTCCCAGACACTCTCCTCGCTGTTGTGACTTAACCTCGCCAAACCTTTCAGGTTCGTCAGACCCAGCTGTTCAGATTCCGTTTGACGGGCCTGCTCTTCGCGTTTTCCGCCAACGTTCAGACCGGGGACGTCAAATTCGACAGTCGCAGCACTTAACTGTCCTGCCTCGACTCCAATCCAGGCCTGCCCGCTGCCCTCTAGTTCGAGAATGGCCAGATCGCCGAGGTTCTGGCCGGCGAACACCCGGGAATAATCGGCTTCAGGGACAAGAATATGCAGCGTGCCGCTCGTCTGATCCAGGTTGTCACCCTGTACTTCGAATGAAACGGTCAGTGGCTCAGGGTTACCCTCCAGACTGGCGTTAACGTGCAGATAGTGATTTTGTCCCTGATTACGAACGGAAGCCGTGCCCTGAACAAAACTGAAACTGTTACCATTCAAAGGGTGGACATTGATAGCAACACCTTGCAGCTCAAGCTGAGTGAAAGACAGGAATGTCTGGTAGAGGGCGTTCAGATCGACCGGATCATTGCTGTCGGGAGCCGCGACGCCTGAAAGCTGCCAGGCTCCTTCCGTAGTCTGGGTTAAATCAATCCGGAGGTTGCGGATCACAAAGTCACCGAGCACCCACCGCCGTTGCCAGATTGATCTGCCGATGTCGACAACAACTCTTGCCTCTGAAAACTCAAGCGATGGCGATTCAGCACTGTCGTCAATCGCCAGCTGCAGATCTGTAAATAAGAGTACGGGATTGAAACCCAAAAATTCCCCCGCTACAGAACCGATGGTCACAGGCAGCCCAGCTCTGAGTGCTATCTGCTCCTCAAGAAAAGATTTATAGCCTGAAATTGCGGGCATGAACTGACGCCCAAGCGACACATACGCTGCCATAGCAATCAGCGCAACAATCAACAGCAGCAAGAGTTGCTCGTAGAGATTCTTGATAAACGCAGTGATCATGATTGATAAACACGCAGCGAAGCTGGACTGGTACAACCACATCGATCAGCAGATGTCGTTGCAGCTTGAACGTTATATCTCCCGTACGCTGAACAGGGGCTTAAATTCCAGTCGCTGGGCAAAAGCCGGACCACTAGGTCTGAACGACGTCGAACCGCTCCTGAGTATACATAGGTTCGACTTGGAATTTGACCGTCTTGCCGAGCAATTCCTGAAGACTCGCGAGCGTAACGGACTCCTCGTCCAACAAGCGATCCACCACGCGCTGTGAAGCCGTCACCAGCAGGACTTCGTTTTCATCGGCTCCAGCCACTCGCAAGATTTCACGAAAAATCTCATAGCAGACAGTTTCGGGAGATTTCTGCGCGCCACGACCTTCGCAAGCAGGACAATCGCTGTTGAGAATCTGACCAAGACTCTCCCTGGTACGTTTTCGGGTCATCTCGATCAAACCCAACTGCGAAATGCCTGTAATTGAGGTGCGAGCCCTATCCTTTTCAAGCGCTTTAGTGAGCGTTCGCTGCACCTGATGCTGATGCTCAGGATCTGACATATCAATAAAATCTAGAATTATGATGCCTCCCAGATTGCGCACCCGTAACTGCCGGGCAATTGCCGTGGCGGCTTCGAGATTAGTTTTTAGAATAGTCTCGGCGTGATTCCGACTTCCCAGATAAGCACCGGTGTTGACATCAATCGTCGTCATCGCCTCAGTTTGCTCAATTACAAGGTCCCCACCGGATTTCAGCTTCACTCTGTTACTTAACGCCCTATCGATTTCATCTTCAATGCCGTAAAAATCGAAAATTGGCCGTTTACCGTTGTAGCATTCGAGTATGGTATCCAGTCCTGGTACAAAATCCTCCAGGAACTGAACCATCTCATCGAATTTTTCCTTGTTATCAACCCGAATCTTCTCAACTTCCGGCCGGATCAGATCTCTGACCGTTCGCATGTACAGTGGAACCTCGCGATAGACTGCCTGGACGCCGTCCTTGCGTTGAATGCGCTGTTCGACTTTATCCCAAAGTCTTTTGAGAAATCTGACATCTTCGATAAGTTCTTCTGCCTCAATCCCTTCCGCAGCAGTGCGGATAATAAACCCCCTGGGCCCACTCCAATTTTCCTGCGTGAGCACTTCCCTCAGGAGTTTCAACAGACGCTCCCTCTCCTCTTCATCTTCCAAGCGCTGCGAAATCCCCAGATGCCTGTTCCGGGGCATGAATACCAGGTTCCGAGATGCCAAAGTCAGATGAGTCGTCAACCTCGCGCCTTTGCTGCTTATGGCGTCCTTCGCAACCTGAACGATAATGTCCTGCCCGTCTCTCAGACTCTCTTGAACGAGTGGAGAATTCTCATCCCGCTGTTCGCACCCATCCGCGTCGAGCAAAGCGATGTCCGAGTTGTGGATGAATGCAGCCCGGTCTAAACCAATATCCACGAAGGCTGCCTCCATGCCCGGCATCACCCGCACGACCCTGCCACGAAAGATATCGCCTACGTATCCGCGTCTGTTGTGTCGCTCGATAAAAATTTCCTGCAGGAGTCCGTTCTCGAGCAGCGCAACCCGAGTCTCCATCAGTGTGACATTGATGAGAATCTCTTCACTCATGGCTTCACGCCGCCCTTTTCGCAAGCGGCAGCAGGCAATTGCCACAGTGGCACACCCAACTTGACCAATAAGGCGGCGGTTTCAAACAAAGGCAGGCCCATTACTCCGCTGTAGCTGCCGCTGATGGATTCAACAAACGCGGCACCAAATCCCTGTATGGCATAGCCACCTGCCTTTCCCTCGGCTTCTCCGGTATTCCAATAGGCGCGCGCTTCCGATTCAGTAATCTGCCGAAACCGCACTTTGGTTTCGCAGAGAAGAGAAGCTGAGTAATCCCTTGAGGCCAAGCTGACAGCAGTGCAGACCCGGTGAACCCGGCCGGAAAGCTGAACGAGCATCCTTACCTCATCTTCAACGCTGATAGGCTTTCCCAACAACATGTCATCGACACTCACCACGGTGTCTGAACCAAGGACTAGCACCCCCGCATCGCCTGCATTTTCGAGCGCAGACTGGGCTTTTGCACACGCTAGGCGCAGCGAAAGCTCTGTTGCCCTTTCTCCGTTCTGGGGAGTCTCATCAATGGCCTGAGGAAGCACGTTGAAGCAGACGCCAAGCTGTGCCAATAGCTCTGCTCGGCGTGGCGACGCTGATGCCAGAATTAGTCTGTGTGTCATGCCAAATTCCAGGTGCAAACGTCAGTGTTGCTCAGTGAACGTCGAAACTCCGCCGAATCTGCCGCAGCAACCCAAAGACGGAAGGCCAGATAATCGCGCTGGTAAGTGCAGCCATCAAGAACAACAACCCCGAGGCGACCTTCTGCCCGGTTAATATCAACAGCCAGTGATTCAGCATCAGATTGATGCCGACCATCGCGAAAACCAGGCCTGCTTGCTGCAGAGAGGAGAACATGCGCAGGCGCTGATGCAAACTCAGAGTGATGTAAGCAATGACAACCAGGCCAAGTGCATTCAAACCGAGCACTGACCCTTCGAGCACATCCAGCACGATCCCCGCGATCCAGGCGGAGCCAATGCCAACCCGATAAGGCAGCGCCATAACCCAGTACATGAGAACCATCGACACCCATTCGGGGCGGTAGTCCATTGCCCACTCAGGAAATGGGACAATGGCCAGCAGATACGCGAGAAAAAACGTCAGAAAAATAATCCAAACTGCGTGTGCTTTTTTTTGCATTACAGGGCTACTGTCTAGTAGGGCTCGCGCTAAGCTCTGGCACCCGATTTTCAGCAGAGCTGGCTTCCACCTCGCCTTGACCTTCCTCCGGAATCTGCTCGAGCCCAAATTCAGGCATGACGGTCCCATCGTTCGTGAAGACCAGCATGACATGTCGGGTGCTGGCCAACTGGGCGAGAGGCTGCGCTAAGACCCGCGCAAAATTTTGCCCTGGGTCTTTGGTAATACTTGTGATTTTGGCCACCGGATAGTTTTTTGGATAAACCTGTCCCATACCCGAACTGACCAGCATGTCACCCGCTTGCATATCCTGGGTCTGGGTAACGAATTCAAGTTCAAGCCCAGTTGACGACGTGCGGCTGCCTCGAGCTAGAGCCCGCTCACCGTTGCGATTTACTTCGACTGGTGTTACGTGCTGAGAGTCGGTGATAAGCAGGACCCAAGCAGTGAAGGGCAGCACTTCATCAACCTGCCCCATCAGTCCGCGAGAGTCGAGCAAGGCCTGACCGACGAACACCCCGTCAGCGGAACCTTTATTAACTAGAATCCTCTTTGAATTAGAATCAGGTGACACATTAATGATCTCAGCCGGAAGTACCTCATCGGTAATAACCTGAGTCGCTTCCCTCAGATCGCGCAAACGCGAGTTCTCGCTTGCCAGGGATTCGAGAAGCTGCAGTTCCCGCTGCGCAATCAGCAAGTCTCCCCTCAATCGCTCGTTTTCTTCAAGCAGGTCTGTCCGGGAAACGAACACATCATCAATCCAGAACGAAACCCGAGTAGGGATGTCTGCAACCCAGTAAACGGGCGTAGCCGCATAACCTAGGCCGAAACGCAACTTTTCCAAATACGAAAACCGGCTGTCCGCTACCAAGAGACAAATTGAAAGCAAGCAGAAGGATAGAGCCCGATACTCGAGCGCCACACCTTTGATGAAAAGCGTTTTGTCGATAAGCTTATCCTTACAATTACCCAAATCGCTGCCGCAGTCGCGGCGCGGAGAGCTGACGCCCTGATGATACGCTTTTAATCCTGAGTCAACAGATCCATATCATGCGCGTCCATTAACTCTATCGCCTTACCACCGCCTCGGGCAACGCAGGAAAGCGGATCCTCGGCCACGATAACTGGCAGACCCGTTTCCTCCGTCAGAAGCCTATCGAGGTCTTTCAGTAACGCGCCACCCCCGGTTAGGACGAGACCGCTCTCAGCGATGTCTGATGCTAATTCAGGAGGAGACTGTTCAAGAGCGCTTTTAACGGCCTGCACGATTGCGGTTAGCGGTTCCTGAAGCGCCTCCAGAATTTCATCGCTGGACAGCGTAAAACTGCGCGGTACACCTTCTGCAAGGTTTCGCCCACGGACATCGATTTCCCGGACTTCACTCGAATTACCGACAGTGGCACAGCCGATTTCTTTCTTGATCCGCTCGGCAGTCGCGTCGCCGATGAGGCTGCCATAGTTGCGCCTGACATGCGTAGTGATCGATTCATCAAAGCGGTCGCCGCCCACTCTGACAGACTCTGAATAGACAACACCGTTAAGCGAAATGATGGCAATTTCGGTCGTACCTCCGCCGATATCGACCACCATAGATCCGCTGGCCTGCTCAACCGGCAGGCCCGCCCCGATCGCAGCCGCCATCGGCTCCTCTATCAAGCGGACATCCCTGGCGCCGGCGCTGGCAACTGATTCCCGTATCGCCCGTCGCTCCACCTGAGTTGATTTGCATGGTACGCAGACAAGCACCCTTGGACTGGGCGGAAAAAAGCTATTTTCGTGCACTTTGTTGATGAAGTGCTGAAGCATTTTTTCCGTCACTTGAAAGTCGGCAATCACCCCGTCTTTAAGGGGCCGGATTGCCGTCATATTGCCAGGAGTCCGGCCCAGCATACGCTTGGCATCGGAGCCGACAGCCGTCACAGTTTTCTGTCCGTTTTGAATTCTGATCGCCACCACAGAGGGTTCGTTCAGAATGATACCTTCATCCCGAACGTAGATTAGCGTGTTTGCTGTCCCCAGATCGATCGACAGATCGTTTGAGAACATTCCCCGAATTTTTTTGAACATGAATTACTGTCTTCCTTAAAAGATGAATCCAATCCCGACTGCTGCCCCTATTCCATAATTAGACGGCAAATGCGCCAAATGATCGAGTGTGCGCGTGACTTTTCTTAAACGCTGGAGAGGATTAGTTTGGCTGCTGGAATCTCCCGAAGCCCGCCATCGGCAAAATCGATCTAAATTCACCTAAGTTGCAGAATTTCCGGTACAATCTCGCGTCCGAGCGAATTAGTTCAAACTCTAGCAACCGCGGATGACGAGAGCAAGTGGCAGCCTGTAAATATCTTGCTTCCCACGGTACAGGCACGTCTTGGCGCACGCCGGAGCACCAATCATGGCATTCGACAAAACAGAAGTAGAAAAAGTCGCGCAGCTGGCGCGTCTTCACGTAAGCGACTCAGAAGTAGAAGAAGTGACCGTACGAATCACGGACATTCTTGCCCTGATCGATCAAATGCAGTCGGTAAATACAGATGCTGTGCTACCGCTCGCCCATCCGCTGGACTTGACCCAACGACTTCGCGAGGACGATGTGACCGAAACCAATCGCCGCGACGAACTCCAGCTACTTGCGCCGGAGGTTGAGGGAGGCCTCTATCTGGTCCCCAAAGTCATTGAATAATGCCCACAGCGCAGTATTCGCCAACTGAAATCCGATAAATTCAGGCCAAGTTAACACATGATAGAAAAAACAGTCGCGCAACTTTCCGGTTCGCTGAATCGTGGTGATATCTCTAGCGTCGAACTGACGCAGGCATACCTCGACCGGATCAATCGGTACAACAGCACCCTGAATGCGTTTGTTACGGTTTGCGAAGAAACGGCGCTCACGCAGGCAGCACAGGCGGATGCAGCGAGGGCTGACGGACGGACCTCCCCCTTACTGGGTATCCCCCTAGCCCATAAGGACATCTTCTGCACCTCAGGCATCAAGACAAGCTGTGGCTCAAAAATGCTGCATAATTTTATTGCACCCTATGACGCGACGGTCGTGAGTCGGCTCAGCGACGCGGGCGCAGTAATGCTGGGTAAAACCAACATGGATGAATTCGCCATGGGATCATCCAATGAAACCAGTTATTTCGGGCCTGTCAAAAATCCCTGGGACACAGACCGGGTGCCGGGCGGCTCCTCCGGCGGGTCTGCCGCAGCGATCGCAGCTGACCTGTGCGCCATGGCAACCGGCACCGACACCGGTGGCTCTATTCGGCAACCCGCTGCGTTTTGCGGGATTACCGGTTTAAAACCCAGTTACGGGCGGATTTCTCGTTGGGGCATGATTGCGTTCGCCTCCAGCCTCGACCAGGCCGGCCCTATCTGCAAGAGCGCCGAAGACGCGGCTCTGATGCTTAACGCCATGGCTGGGCTTGACACCAAGGACAGTACTTGTGCTGATGTGTCGGTGGAAGATTATACGGCCAACTTGACCAACTCTGTGCAAGGGCTGCGCATCGGGATTCCCCGACAACACTTCGCCGAAGGCCTGTCCCCCGAAGTTGAGCAGGCAGTGCGAGAGGCGCTTGGCGTCTATGAAAAGCTTGGAGCTCAGCTGATCGACATTGATTTGCCGAATAATCATCTCTCCGTGAGTGCGTACTATGTGGTCGCGCCAGCCGAGGCTTCTGCAAACCTGTCGCGGTTTGATGGCGTGAGATATGGCTACCGCTGTGACAACCCGGTCGATCTTGAGGACATGTACAAACGATCACGCAGCGAAGGGTTTGGAGATGAGGTCAAACGCCGGATCATGGTCGGGACCTACGCACTGTCAGCGGGATTTTACGATGCTTACTACCGTAAAGCACAAAAAATTCGACGTCTAATCAAACAAGATTTCAACGCCGCTTTCCAGCAGGTTGACATCATTATCGGTCCGACCTCACCGCATACGGCGTTCAACCTGGGAGCTAAGACAGACCCGGTAGCCATGTATCTTGAAGATATCTATACGATCGCAGTGAATCTGGCAGGATTGCCCGGCATGTCCGTGCCGGTCGGTCTGGCGAACGGCTTGCCGATTGGTATGCACCTGGTCGCCAGCGATTTCGCCGAATCACGCCTGCTCAATGTCGCACATCAGTTCCAGCTGAATACGGATTGGCATCGTCTGCGGGCAACCGGATTTACGGAGGGCCGCTGACATGGAATGGGAAGCCGTTATCGGACTTGAGGTGCACGTATCTCTGTCCACCAACACCAAGCTGTTCTCAGGAACTGCGTCCATATTTGGCGCTGAACCGAACACCGAAGCCAATATTTTCGATCTGGCTATGCCGGGCACTCTGCCTGTTCCCAATAAAGAGGCTCTACGGATGGCCGTCAAATTCGGCCTGGCAATTGATGCAGCAATCGGAAAGCATTCAGTATTCGACCGGAAAAACTATTTCTATCCGGATTTGCCCAAAGGTTATCAGGTCACGCANCTCGACTTCCCGACAGTAGGTAAAGGCTCACTGACCATCACACTNGAAGACGGCAGCGAAAGGCTGATAGGAGTCACACGCGCGCACATCGAAGAGAANGCCGGTAAGTCCCTGCATGAAGATTTCCACGGCATGTCAGGCATCGATCTGAATCGCTCGGGTGAACCTCTGCTGGAGATTGTGTCGGAGCCAGAAATCAGAAATGCCAAAGAGGCTGTAGCCTACCTCAAAAAACTGCATGCCATCGTTCGCTATCTGGATATTTCCGATGCAATCATGGCTCAGGGCTCCATGCGTTGCGATGTGAATGTATCGATCAGACCGAAGGGCGGCACTGAACTCGGAACGCGCACAGAGCTGAAAAACATCAACTCGTTTCGCTTTGTCGAAAAAGCCATTAATTCAGAAATTCAGCGTCAGCAGGATGTTCTGGAAGACGGCGGTACCGTGATTCAGGAGACCAGACGCTATGATGCCGAACGCGATACAAGCTCGCCCATGCGCAGCAAAGAGTTGGCCAACGACTATCGCTACTTTCCTGAGCCAGACCTGCTGCCAGTAGAAATCGACGACACCTATATCGAAGCGATACGGGCCACCCTGCCGGAATTGCCTGATGCCAAAAGAACCCGATTCGTCAGCGACTACGGCCTCAGCGACTATGATGCTGGAGTCCTGACGGCGACCCGTGAAATGGCAGAGTACTTTGAGACTGTGGCGCGCAACAGTGGCGACGCGAAGATGGCAGCGAACTGGGTAACCGGAGATCTGCAGGCTATCCTGAACAAGAACAATTGGGACCTCGCCAAGTCGCCAATACAGGCCGAGCGTCTGGCGATGCTGATCAAGAGAATCAAGGACAGCACCATTTCTGGCAAGATCGGCAAAACCGTGTTTGAAGCCATGCTAGAGGACGAATCCGAAGTCGATCAGATCATTGAATCACGAGGACTGAAACAGGTTACCGACAGTGTCGCAATCGAGTCGCTGGTAGACGAGGTCATCACCAATAACCCCGAACAGGTGCAGCAATTTAGAGATGGGAAGGAAGCAGTGCTGGGCTTTCTGGTGGGTCAGGCCATGAAGCTTTCCCAAGGAAAAGCCAACCCTAGCAAGGTCAATCAATTGTTGCGAGAGAAGATGCAGTAAAAAGCGGCTCAGCGCCGGCGAGCGCCACCGCCACGGCTGGGTCGGATACTCTTTTCTTTGAAACGTGAGGGTCTTGAGAAGGCGGGCGGCATCTCCAGCAAACCCTCTTCCGGGTGGGTGCACTCCAGCTTTTGACCGAGTTTTTCTTCAATATCCGGCAGCAGAAATGAGTCTTCCTCACAGGCAAAGCTGATTGAAGTGCCCACCGCACCGGCCCGACCGGTGCGCCCGATGCGATGGACATAGTCCTCCGGCTCTTCCGGTAAGGTGTAGTTAATCACATGTGTGACATCGTCGATATGCAAGCCTCTGCCCGCCACATCAGTCGCGACCAGGACCCTGAGCTTGCCTGATTTGAAGTCCTCCAGCGTGCGGATTCGTTTGTTCTGCGCGATCTCGCCGGACAGCAGGCCGCAATCAATGCCGTTGCGATAAAGATTGTCAGCCAAGCGCCGCACCTGATCGCGACGATTGCTAAAAACCATCACTTTTTCAACTTCTGATTGAGTGACAAGCTGATATAGCAGATTATATTTAGCGGCAGTTGTAACCAGGTAAACGACCTGATCAACTGCGTCTGCAGCCACCTTCTCCGGCTCGACTTCAACCATGATAGGGTCCATCGCCCAGCGGGTAGTCAATTCGGCAATTTCTGGGGTAAAGGTCGCGCTGAACAGAAGGGTTTGCCGACAATCTTTTCTTGGCGTTCTGGCCACAATCTGACGCACTTGCGGAATAAATCCCATGTCGAGCATGCGGTCGGCTTCATCCAGTACAAGCAATTCTATGAGGCCTAGATATAGATTATCATTGGAGACGAAATCCAGCAGCCGCCCGGGAGTCGCAACCACGAGATCAACCGGCTTGGCATCCAGCGCCCGATTTTGTTTTTGATAGTCTTCTCCACCCACAAGGGTAACAGTATGCAGATCACAGCAAGCAGTCAGCTTAGCGGCATCGCTAGCAATCTGTATCGCCAGCTCCCGGGTCGGAGCCACGACAAGAGCTCTTGGTTCGGCCAGATATCGCTTCTCTTCGATCGGATTGCTCAGAAGGTCATTTATGATCGTAATCAAAAAAGCGGCTGTTTTGCCGGTTCCTGTTTGCGCTTTGCCCGTTACGTCATGTCCGGCCAGTGTGTGGACGAGGCTTTGCGCTTGGATCGGGGTACAAAACTCAAACCCTAGCTTATCGATTGCCTCCCTGAGCGGTTTTTGCAGCTCAAAGTGGTTGAACGACAGCTGTTGCTCGCCGGAAGTATCTGTCATGGTTAACTACTGCTGATTATTGAGGCCGCTCGGCCAGCCGCGGGCATGATAGCTAGATGGCTGTACAGAAGCAATTGGAAGATTGGCGGGGCGACCGCAAAACCTGTTAGGCAGGTCGGTGGCGGCAGGCCGCACAGTTTGCGTCCCGCGGCAGCTTCACCTCGCGCCAGCTCATTGCCAGACCATCGAAAATAAGCAACCTGCCGACCAGCGGTTCACCATAATTAGCTAGGACCTTTATCGTTTCTATGGCCTGCAATGAACCAATTACGCCTACAACGGGCGCCATGACACCATTCGCCGAACAAGAGTTGTCATCACTCCCTCCCGGCCGGTAAAGACACTGGTAGCATGGGCTGGCAGGATTCCTTGAATCAAAAACAGCCACCTGCCCCTCCATCCGAATCGCCGCACCGGATACCAGCGGTTTACCTGCCTGGATGGCAGCTGCATTGACGGCGAACCGCGTAGTGAAGTTATCGCAGGCATCAATAACCACATCCACCTGCTCAGCCAACTCACGAAGACGGTCAGCATCAACACGCTCATTGATCGCAACCACATTGACCTCCGGGTTCAGAGCCGCCAAGGTATTTTTCGCTGACCCAACTTTGGATTGACCCAGATCACGTTCAGTGTGAGCGATCTGCCGCTGCAGATTGGTCAGCTCTACAACGTCATCATCGACAATAATTAGACTGCCGACGCCGGCTGCTGTCAGATACATCGCAGCGGGACACCCTAGGCCACCCATACCGACGACAAGTACCCTTGCTCCAGTAAGACACTGCTGACCGGCTATATCGAACCCCGGCAGCATGATCTGGCGGCTATATCGGAGCAAAGAGGCGTCTTTCATAATTCACAGAATTCTTCTCAGTTAAAACGGCGCAGATCTCGTCTGGCATCAGAATTATGACAAGTTATGGGGAGTCTAGTCACTGACTGGACCGGGCCAACGGGCCTGTACCATTCGCGGTAGACCGGCAAGATCCTTCTTACCTTCAACATCGCTGTAGCCAAAGTCCCGCAGTAATGCCAGTAATGTCTTTTGCTGCGCATGGCCATGCTCCAGCAGCAGCCAGCCTCCTGGTACCAACTTCTCCCCCGCCTGAGCCGAAATGGAATGCAGATCCCGATAGCCATTTGATTCGGCGCGCAACGCCATAACAGGCTCATACCGCAGCTCTCTCAGCGACAGAAACGGATCTTCCGGGGCGATGTAGGGTGGATTGGCAATAATTATATCCATTGACCCGCTTGGCAGCGGGCCACACCAGGAGCCTTCCTGAAAGTCGACGTTACCCAAGCCCAGAGCCTCACCGTTTTGTCGGGCGATCTCCAAGGCGTCGGGGCTAATGTCTGTCCCTGTGATGCGCCAAAGAGGTCTTGATTTCCCAACAGCGAGCGCAATAGCACCGCTGCCGGTACCAAGATCCGCGACCCTCAGCGATCCGTCAGAGGCGCCGAGGTCGAGCGCAGCTTCGACCAGCAATTCCGTCTCCGGTCGGGGGATCAGAACTGCTGAGGAGACCTTGAGCGTCAGATCCCAGAAACTTTTCTCACCCAGTAAGTAGGCAATGGGTTCTGATTGAGCGCGTCGACTAACTAATATGTCAAACCGCTGACAAACGGCACCACGCAGGGTTCGATCGGGATGCGCGTATAAATGGCTGCGCTCAACTGAGAGGATGTGGGCAAGCAAGAGTTCAGCATCGAGCCGCGGCGAATCGCTCTGTGAAAGGTCGCCCGCGGCAACGTCAAGCGCCTGCTTAATCGTGACGGTCACGACGGCTTAATCCTCAGCTGCCAGACTAGCGAGCAAATCCGCCTGATATTCATTGATTAGCGGTTGCACAACCGACCCCAGTTGGCCCGCCATGATCTCCGTCAAATTATAAAGGGTGAGCTTGATCCGATGATCTGTGACCCGGCCCTGCGGGTAATTATAGGTGCGGATTTTTTCCGACCGGTCACCACTGCCCACCAACCTGCGACGGGCATCGGATTCTTCCTGTTGTTGCTCTCTCTGAGCCTGATCAAGCAACTTTGCCTGCAGCAGCGACATGGCCCGGGCTTTGTTCTTGTGCTGAGAGCGTTCATCCTGACACTCGACCACGATACCGGTAGGCAGATGCGTAATTCGGATCGCGGAATCGGTTTTATTCACGTGCTGTCCACCCGCACCGCTGGCCCGAAATGTATCAATGCGCAAATCCACCTTGTTCAAATCCACGTTATCAACTTCTTCCAATTCAGGCATGATGGCTACCGTACAGGCCGACGTATGAATCCTTCCCTGTGTTTCAGTCTCCGGAACCCTTTGAACCCGATGAGCACCTGATTCGAATTTGAGCTTCTCATAAACGCCCTTGCCTTCAATACGGGCAATGACTTCCTTGAAGCCGCCATGCTCCCCCGGGCGTTCGTTGATTATCTCTGACTTCCATTTCTGTGACTCAGCGAAACGCGAGTACATCTTGAACAAATCACCTGCAAAAATTGCAGCCTCATCGCCACCGGTGCCAGCGCGTATTTCAAGAAACACATTACATGAATCCTTTGAATCCTTTGGCAGCAAGAGTTTCTGCAGGTGAAGGTCCAGCTGAGCCAACGCCTCCTTTGCCTCTTTGATTTCATCTGTTGCCAAAGCGCGGATGTCCGAATCGTCGTCGGTGACCATTTCCCGGGCCTGCTCCAGATTCGCGTTGATTTCCTGAAAGCGGTTGAAGCTTTTTATCACTTCTTCCTGCTCTGCATATTCTTTGGAAAGCTCCCTGAACTGATTCTGATCTGAAATAACATCAGGATCACTCAGAAGCACCTCGAGCTCGTCAAATCGGTCTTTAAGGTTTTCCAGTTTGAATCGAATCGAATTTTTCATGGGCTAATTTCTGTCTCTCTCGAAGTGACCTTGCAGGCACTACTCGTCCTCGTCCAGACCGAACAATTCCCGGACGAGCTCGAGTATTTCTTCTCTGCCTTCAGCGCTGGCACGCTTCATCTGCACACTGGGAGAATGAATCAGTTTGTTGGTCAGACTCCGCGCCAAACTTTCTATAACAGCTTCTGTCTCTTCACCTTTCTGAATCGCCTTTTGTGCTTTTTCCAGCTCAAGCATTCTGATGCCATCGGCTTTGTCCCGGAAGGCTTTGAGGGTGGTGACCGCATTTAAGGATCTCAAATGCTTCTGAAACGCCTCAACTCCCCGCTCGATTATTGAGTGCGCCTGCTGCGCCGCTTCCTCCCGGCTCTTCTGGCTGTCATCAATGACTTCGCTTATGTCATCAATGCTGTACAGATAGGCATCGGCAACCTGACCCACTTCCTGCTCGATATCCCGGGGTACAGCCAGATCGATCAATAGCATGGGTTTGTGCCTGCGCGCCTTCAGTGCTCGTTCCACCGCTCCTTTACCGAGCAAAGGGAGCTGGCTGTTGGTCGAAGACACCACAATGTCGGCGTCGATCAGTCTCTCAGGGATCTCAGACAACAGTGCACCAACGGCGTTGAGGCGGCCCGCAATCTCCAAGGCGTTGTCTAGCGTGCGATTGGCTACGATCAAAGACCCGACGCCCCTTTCAACCAGATGCCTCGCCACCAGTTCAATCGTTCGGCCAGCGCCAATCAGCAAAACAGTCAGGCTTGGCAAATCGCTAAAAATGCGGTCAGCCAAAACCGCTGCGGCGTAGGCAACAGACACTGGACTTTCACCAATTGCCGTTTCGGTACGAACCTCCTTAGCGATGGAAAACGCGGCCTGAAACGCCCGCCCGAGCTCTGCACCAACGGCGTCGTAATCTTTTGAGAACGCAAAGGCAGACTTGATCTGACCCAAAATTTGCGGCTCCCCGAGAATCATCGAATCAAGGCCACAAGACACCCGCATCAGGTGACGAACCACCTCAGTATCCTCATAGAAGTAACAACTATGCTCCAGGTGATCCGGATTTAGGTCGTGGTACCGGGATAACCATTCGACGAGAGGACGGAACTGTAGTTCACCCTCAGGCGTGTTATCAACACTCAATTCGACATAAATTTCAGTCCGATTGCACGTTGATACAATCACGGCCTCGGCGACGGCCGGCAGTGCCATCAGATCGCTTAGAGCTTCGCTGATAATAGCTGGCGGGAAGGCGACCTTCTCACGCAGATCAATCGAAGCGGTAGTGTGGTTAATCCCAACTAACAGGAGCGCCATAAATCTTTCAAACCGTCGTTAGTCATTCAGGCACGCAGTGACGCCGTCAAAAGGGCGCCCATAGTACTAGAATTCGCCCGAGCATGCTCATTTCATCATGGTAGAAGAAGAGAAAAGAAAGCAAAATCAGAAAGGTAGCCGAGAATAAGTGATACAAACAGAGCCTCGGAGCGTATATGATCATGTCGTTGGAACGCAGGCAGCACAATTACCAGGCTGGCCAGAGGCCCAAGCTGCTACTTTGAACCCAGGCGACAGTGCGCTCAATATGATAATCCGATTTTTTCTCTGCTTCTGCGCTTCCGTCTGGTTGAGCGATTGCGGCAGCACCTCAAACCGGCCTGACCCTTCCTCTGTGTCAGCGGCCATCCGAGACCAAATTAGCGAACAAGCGCAGACGGCCGCCGCGCCGGAAACGGCAGTAGAGTACGGCAGCTTTACAAAAGCGCAGCTTTATCAGGCAATCATTAGCGAACTGGGCGCCCAGCGCGGTGTCCTGGAAGAAGCCGGTGATAGCTATTTTAACCTGGCGCTCGAAACCAAGGATCTGGGCATTGTCCGCCGTGCCGTGCAATTTGCTTCAGCGAATAATGACCTCAATGGGCTGCTGCAGCTCGGCCTGCTCTGGAGTGAAATTGACCCAAGCGATCCACAACCGGAACTGATGTTGAGCTTTCAGTTCCTAGAAACTGGAAACTACGAGCAGGCGCTTTCCCACATGGCGCGGGTTATCGAACTGGGAGGTGAGATCGATTTTTCAGCCTTATCTGCGAGAACCGGCCAACTCGACGCCCCTGCCCGCGCGCGTCTGATAGCCAATCTGCGACAGCTAGCCCGAGAATTTTCAAAGCAGCAGTCCATCCAGCTGACTCTGGTCCAATTATTGGCTCAAAATGGTAACTACCTAGAGGCCCTGGCAGAGTTTGATCAGTTGCTAGAGTTGATTGACCTCAACCCCCGTCTGGTGCTGTTACAGGCTCAGGTCCTGCAGAGTGCGGGTGAACCCGATGACGCTCTTGAGACACTTGCAGAGGGTGTGCGCAGGTTCGACGACAACAGGAATCTTCGCCTGACCTATGCGCGGCTGCTTGTTCAAAATGAGCGTTATGAAATGGCGCAGGCACAATTCGCCACCATGATGACGCAGGATCCGCGAGACTGGGAAACCCTTTTCTCCATGGCGCTTCTCGACGTTGAACTGGAGCAATTCGACCAGGCCAGTCAGAAATTTATGCAACTAACCGAGGTTGATGAGCGGGCTGACGAGGCCAACTACTATCTCGGATATGTCAATGAACAGCGCAATAATTTGCCGCTCGCCATAGCAGCTTACCGCGAAGTCAGAATCGGTACTCAAAACTTCCTGGCCGCCCAACAGCAGGCGGTACGCCTTGCCATTCAACTCGGCGAACTGGATTCTACGCACGCCCACCTGAGCCAGCTTTCGAGAGGCCAGCCGCGCTTGGAGATATTATTCCACACGATTGAATCTGGTGCGCTCATTCAGGCCGGGCACCCGGACAGGGCGCGAAATCTCCTTGATCGTGCGCTGAACAAATACCCGAATGAGACGGACTTGCTATTCGCCCGAGTGCTGTTATTCGACAGTCTGGGGGACAAAGAGGGATCAGAGCAGGATCTCAAACAGATCATTCTGATGAAACCCGAAGACCCCAGAGCACTGAACCACCTCGGCTACATGCTGGCAGATCAGACAGAGCGCTATCAGGAAGCCCTTGAACTCATAGAGCGAGCCATCGCCATTTCACCCGATGATCCTGCCATCATTGACAGCCTTGGGTGGGCGCAGTTCAAACTGGGCAGATACGAAGAAGCTCTGACTAACCTGCGTCGCGCGTACGCGGTTTTTCCTGACGCAGAAGTTGCTTCACACGTCGGCGAAGTCCTCTGGATGATGGGACGCGAGCAGGAGGCCGTCGAGATTTGGCGCGGCGCACTTGAAAACGAACCTGACAGCGATCTGATCAGAGAAGTGGTCAATCGACTGCAAGCCGATCTCTGAGCGGCAGGGAACAGCGTTCTTGATTTCCCGCTTTATTTCTCCCTCTGACGCGCCGGTCAGTAAAGCCGCCCTTTGCCTGGTGAGCCTGTGCCTGCTCACGGCAGTTCTTTCCGCCTGCAGCGGTCTCGCGCCACCCGCAATCGAGAACAGTAGCTGGGCTCTGCAGAGCCAGCAGCTTGAAAAACTCACGCATTGGCAGCTCCGTGGCCGGGTAAATGTGCACTACAACAATGAATCTCAGACGCCTCGCATCCAATGGCAACACAGCGGCAGAGCATACCAAATCCGTTTGTGGGGTACTTTTAATGCCGGCAACACCCTTATTCGGGGCGAGCCCGGGCGTGTCAGCCTCGATCAGGGGGATCAACATTTTAGTGCGACCTCGCCGGAGGAGCTGATCCTTCAACAGCTTGGATATGAGCTGCCCATTTCTTATCTGGAATTTTGGATTAAAGGTCTTCCGGTTCCCGACAGGCCAGCTGCGCTTTTCTTCAATGACCTGAATCAGCTGACAGCATTCGAACAGGCAGACTGGACGGTGACCCTGTCTGACCTGAGAGATTATGGAGATCTGGCTCTGCCACGAAGGGTAGACATCATGCGCAGTGAGAACGACGCGCAATTACGCTTCATTGGGCTGCGCTGGACCCTGCCTAATAATCGGGGTTCAGCCCGTTGAATAACTCATCAGAACGCTGGTTCGCACCTGCGAAACTCAATCTATTTCTGCATATTCTCGGGCGACGCAGCGATGGCTATCATCAGCTTCAGACCCTGTTTCAACTCCTGGACAAGGGCGATACGCTGCAGTTTGGATCCCTCAGCAGCGGCGAACTTCAGCTTGAGGTTCGCAGCAACACCACTGGACAGAGACTGCCTCTGGAAAACAACCTGATTCTTCAAGCAGCAAGACTATTACGCACACGCGCCGGCACCCCTGCTCTGGGCGCCAGCATTTCTGTCGACAAGCGCATACCCATGGGCGGCGGATTAGGAGGCGGCAGCAGCAACGCGGCAACCACGCTGATTGCCCTGAACAGGTACTGGCAGCTCAACTTGAGTCGAACTGAACTGAAGGCGCTCGGGCTGCAGCTGGGCGCTGACGTCCCGTTTTTTATTGATGGCAGATCGGCATGGGGCGAGGGTGTCGGAGAAAAACTTCACGCGGTAACCCTGCCGCCCAGATGGTTTCTGGTGGCAACGCCAGATTGCGCGGTGTCCACCTCTGAGATATTCAATCACGAAAATTTGACACGGAACTCGCCAGCCATCAAAATGGCCGACTTTCTGGCGGGCGTCGCGCGGAACGATTGCGAGCCTGTGACCTGCAGGCTTTATCCGGAAGTGGAGCAAGCACTTACTTGGCTAACCCAATTCGGACAGGCTCGGATGACCGGAACGGGAGCCAGCGTCTTTGCGGAATTTACAGCAGAGGCCAAAGCGGATGCCGCGTTGTCTCAGATGCCGGCGCGCTGGCGGGGGTTTGTGGCTCGCGGCCTAAATTCACTGGAACAAGGCAGTTATCCGACCTAAAATAAACGATCGTATTCAAAGCGGTTTTTGGGGTGTCGCCAAGTGGTAAGGCACAAGGTTTTGATCCTTGCATACGTTGGTTCGAATCCAGCCACCCCAGCCAAACACTGAGCGGTGTCATGATGACATTGCCGACCCGAGGGGGTCAGGGTAAATTTGTTGCTGGCTACCTGGGCCGAAGCGGAATTCCGGTGGCAGCAAATACACTACCCTGACCCCCTTATCGATTAGTCAGAAGTAAGCAGAGTAGCACTCAATAGATAGGACATTGTTGTGGCAACCAACTTGATGGTTTTTACAGGTAATGCGAATCCCGAACTCGCAGGCGCCATTGCCAGACACATTGGGGTGCCGCTAGGCCATGCCAGCATCAGTAAATTCAGTGATGGCGAAGTTTCCGTCGAGCTCAACGAAAACGTGCGTGGCAAAGATGTATTTATTATTCAGCCGACTTGTGCCCCGACCAACGACAGCATTATGGAGCTGCTGCTGACGGCCGATGCCCTGCATCGGGCCTCGGCTAACCGAATCACTGCAGTAGTTCCATATTACGGCTACGCCAGACAGGATCGTAGGGTCAGATCTGCCAGGGTCGCAATCAGCGCCAAAGTCGTTGCAGACATGATTAGTGCGGTCGGCGTCAACCGGGTTCTGACTGTCGATTTACATGCCGAACAAATTCAGGGCTTTTTCAGTATTCCGGTGGACAACGTTTACGGTTCGCCGGTATTGACTGAGGACATCGAGCGACAACGCTACGAAAACCTGACCGTAGTATCTCCTGATGTGGGCGGTGTGGTGAGAGCTCGTGCGGTGGCAAAACAGCTTAACGTAGATCTGGCAATCATCGACAAGCGTCGCCCGACCGCCAATGATGCACAGGTCATGAACATCATCGGTGATGTTGAAGGCCGGAGCTGCCTAATTGTCGACGATATGGTGGACACCGCGGGCACCCTGTGCAAGGCAGCGGAAGCGCTCAAGGACCACGGCGCTCACCGGGTGATGGCCTACGCGACACATCCCATTCTGAGCGGCCCGGCGATTGAAAATATCGAAGGCTCGGCGCTGGATTCACTGGTGGTTACGGACACGATACCGCTATCGGATGCAGCCAAGAACTGCGGCCACATACGGCAGCTGTCCATGGCAAAACTGCTGGCAGAATCGATAAGGCGCGTCAGTAACGAAGAATCCATCAGCGCAATGTTTGATAACACGTGAGGCGGGACATCAGCTGAGTAAATTTACCGGGGTGCGGACAGAAGCCTGCATCTCTTTTGTGAAACGCTCCTTGCAGCCGGTCGCAAGCTGTCTGGAGTTTACCGCGTAGGAGACTAATCATGTCTGCAGATCAATTCGAGCTAAACTGCTCAGTTAGGACTGAATCAGGGAAGGGTGCGAGCCGCCGCCTGCGTCGTCTGAACAACGCGATTCCGGCCATTCTCTATGGTGGCAACAAGGACCCCATGGCGCTGACCATTGCCCATGACGACATTTTGCACGCTACCGAGAACGAGGCCTTCTTCTCCCATGTCATCACACTGAATATTGGCAAAGATAAAGAGAAAGCTGTTATCAAAGCGCTTCAGCGGCACCCGGCCAAGCCCTTCGTGATGCACGCCGATTTTCTGCGCGTCGATGAAAAACAGGCTATTACTGTGAAAGTGCCGCTGCACTTCATCAACGAGGACAAGTGTGTGGGTGTGAAGCTAGGCAGCGGAAGCATCCGTAAGACACTGAACGAGCTTGAAATTTCATGTCTGCCAAACAGTCTGCCTGAGTATATTGAGGTGGACATGCTTAAGGTGGAACTCGGCCAGACCCTACACATTTCTGATATTGACTTACCCGAAGGCGTTACCAGTGTTGCCTTGTCCCACGGCGAAGACAGTGATCTGTCGATAGCTCAGGTGCAGGCCCCACGGGGGGGCGGTGACAGCTTGGATGCTGCGGATGCAAGCGAGGATGACACTGCTGCAGATGAATCAGGTGACAGTGCCAACAGATAGGCCAACATCACCAGCCAGGTGACACTATGCCAGGCGATTCTCTTAAAGTGATCGTGGGTCTGGGAAACCCAGGCCCCAAACACGACTACGACCGCCATAATGCTGGCGTGATGTTCCTTCACCATCTCTGTAAGAGCTATGGCGGCACACTAGGTAGCGAAAGTAAATTTTTTGGCGAATTCGGCAGCATCAACGTCAACGGGCATGAAATTAAACTGCTCTTTCCTACCACCTACATGAACCACAGCGGAAAATCCGTCTCTGCCCTGTGCAAATTCTTTAAGATTGAACCACAGAACTTGCTGGTGGCTTACGATGAGATTGACTTTGAAGTCGGTGTGACAAGGTTTAAAGAAGGGGGAGGTCACGGCGGCCACAACGGCATCAGGGATATCATCAGCGCACTGGGAGGGCAAAAGGGGTTTTATCGCCTGCGAATCGGCGTCGGGCACCCTGGCCACAAATCCATGGTGGCGAACTATGTGCTGAGCCCACCTTCAAGGACTGAAGCGCAGATCATCATGTCAGATATTGAAGAAGCCATTAGGGTCTTACCCAAGGCCGTCGCCGGCGAATGGGAAGACGCCATGAAATTGTTGCACACAAACTGAACAGGCAGAGGATCACAGCAGTATGTCCGTAAAATGTGGAATCGTAGGATTGCCCAATGTGGGAAAATCAACTCTGTTCAATGCCCTCACTGAAGCCGGCATTGCTGCAGAGAACTTTCCCTTCTGTACTATCGAGCCCAATTCAGGAATCGTGTCAATTCCCGACACGCGACTCGACAAACTTGCTGAGCTGGTTGCGCCAGAAAAGCTTATCCCAACCACGGTTGAATTTACCGACATCGCAGGTCTAGTGGCGGGGGCCTCCAAGGGCGAGGGGCTTGGCAACCAATTCCTCGCCAACATCCGGGAATGCGATGCCATCGCCCATGTAGTGCGCTGTTTCGAAGACGAAAATGTCACGCATGTGGCAAATATAATTGATCCGGCTGCGGACATAGACACGATAAATACCGAACTGGCACTTGCAGATCTTGAGACGGTGGAAAAGAGCCTCGATCGGGTGCGCCGCGTCGCCAACAGCGGCGATAAAGGCGCACAACTTCAGGTCGCCTTGCTTGAAAAAGTGAAAGTCCATCTAGATACTGCCCAACCGCTGCGGACCCTGGAACTCTACAAAGAAGAACAGGCCGACCTTAAAAGCCTTCATCTGCTCACCTGTAAGCCGGTGATGTATATCGCCAATGTCGATGAAGAAGGCTTCTCAGACAATCCACACCTGGAGACGGTAAGGCGCATCGCTGCCGATGAAAGCGCCGAGGTTGTCGCCATCTGCAACAAACTGGAAGCGGAAATTGCGGAATTGGAAAATGAGGAAAAGGCCGAATTCCTTCAGGACCTGGGCATGGAAGAGCCCGGCCTCGATAGAGTGATACGCGCCGGATACTCACTACTTGGATTACAGACCTACTTCACCGCCGGCCCGAAGGAAGTGCGGGCGTGGACCGTCAAAGCAGGCGCAACAGCGCCAGAAGCTGCCGGCGTCATTCACACTGACTTCGAGAAAGGATTTATCCGCGCTGAGATCGTCGGTTATGCTGATTATGTGTATAACGGCGGGGAGTTAGGTGCAAAGGACGCAGGTAAGTGGCGACTCGAAGGAAAAGACTACGTCGTCGCCGACGGAGATGTCATTCATTTCCGATTCAATGTGTAGCACAGCGTTTCAAAAGGCGATCGTAGACTGCGAAATCCGCAGCAATAATTCGGGAGAATAGTATGACCACCAGACAAGGATTAGTGGCTTTTCTGCTGTTCGGAATCAGCATTGGCGCGGCGAGCCAGACACTGGACGATGAAGCAGTCAGCTGGCTGCAGCAGTACATTCAGATCGACACCATCAACCCGCCCGGTAATGAAACACGCGCCGTAGATTTTCTGGCAGCGATCTTTGAGGCCGAGGGCATTGAATATGAGACCGCTGAGAGCGCGCCCGGCCGAGGCAATATCTGGGCCCGATTGGAAGGCGGTGACGAACCGGGGCTGATTCTTCTGCAGCACTCAGATGTGGTCCCGGCAAATGAAGAATTCTGGACTATTCCCGTGCTGTCCGGAGCGATTCGTGATGGGTTTATCTTAGGTCGTGGCGCTCGTGACATGAAGGGTCTCGGAACCCTGCAACTCGCGACTTTTCTGGCTCTGCATCGCTCCGGCGTTGCCTTGAATAGGGACATCATCTTATTGGCTTCTGCTGATGAGGAGGCCGGCGGATTTTATGGCGTTGGCTGGTTAATTGAAAATCGTCCTGAAATTTTCGAAGATATCGGCATCCTGCTTAACGAAGGCGGCGGTGCCAGCCGCGTTGGCCAACAGACAGTTTTTAGTGTCGAAGTAACCCAAAAAGTTCCGGTTTGGCTCAAACTTTATGCTATTGACACTCCCGGGCATGGCTCTTCGCCGCGAACGACTAGTTCAGTGACTCGTATTGTTCAATCTCTAGACATAATTCTGCGGAACCCTTTCAAGCCCAGAATAATAAGGCCTGTGGCGGAGTATTTCAGCCAACTCGCTGTAAGCATGGATGAGGAATGGGCCAGATACTACGCAGACATTTCAGCCGCGATTGAGCTGCCAGGGTTTGTGGAGAAATTACACGAGACCAGACCAAGCCACAATTCTCTGATTCGAGATACTTGCTCTATCACTCGAATGAGAGGGTCAAGCAAAATTAATGTCGTTCCACCCACGGCCTGGGCTGAGCTTGACTGCCGCATTTTGCCCGATAAACCTCCTGAGCAGTTCATTAATGAATTAAGTGAATTAATTCGACATACCGGCGTTGAAATACAGACCATAATGGCTTTCACGCCAGCTATATCAAATACGAACACTAGGTTGTTTAACGCAATTAATTCTGTTACGCAAGAATTGCACCCTGGCTCTCGAGTTCTACCCAGCGTTAGTACAGGCTTCACCGATAGTCACTTTACTCGGGATCTAGGAATAATCAGCTATGGCTTTAACCCACTGATAACAAATAACGGCGAACACACGGGTGTACACGGTAATGATGAACAAGTCGGAGAATCCGCCTTCCGTCGCGCCGTAGGCGATTACTACGCGGTAGTGCGTAATGTAGTGATCGACTAGTCTGAATCTTGACAATTACCCTTCGAATAGCCAAAATTCGCGGCCGTTGGGGAGTAACTCAACCACTGCGAGCGTGAGTCAGACAGTGAAAGCACCGCGGGAGTAAAATCAAGAGTGCCGTTGTGCTGTCAGCACTCGATACGGATATGGCTATGTAGCTCAGCTGGTTAGAGCACAGCATTCATAATGCTGGGGTCGGTGGTTCAAGTCCACCCAT
>PBTW01000020.1 GCA_002729315.1 Gammaproteobacteria bacterium | reverse complement strand
AAGCGGATGGCATAGAAGTGCTTACCAGCCAGTAGAGAGTGCTTGCAAAGCGAGTGCAAAGTGAGTAGACCAGGAGCGTCCGTTGGACCTGGATTTAGAAACCCACGAGCGATGGATGACGTTGGCTCTTAAGCAAGCGGAAGCTGCCGCGTTGGCCGGTGAAGTGCCGGTCGGAGCGGTGCTTATTGCAGAGGGCGAGGTAATTGCGGAAGCGCACAACCGGTCCATCAGTGCCCAGGATCCCACTGCTCATGCGGAGATTCTGGCCTTGCGCGCAGCTGCCATTCGTCGGCAGAACTACCGCCTCCCGAGAACCACGCTCTACGTTACCATCGAGCCTTGCACAATGTGCGTTGGTGCTCTGATTCACGCTCGGATTGATAAGCTTGTGTTCGGCGCCCGGGAACCTCGGTCGGGAGCAGTTGTCAGTCTGCAGAATTTGCTGGACAGTGCAAGTCTCAATCACAGGGTGCGCTATCGGGAAGGAGTACTGGCAGAACAGTGCGGTAATATCATGAAGAATTTTTTTCAATCCAGACGCTGAGTGTTACGAAAAAACCTGGAGCCTTTTGCAGGCTTTTTTTGAGTTATGGCGGAACCTAAGTTCGGCTCAGATCGCCAGGATACCATCGCCCTGTCTCACGTGAATCTTCGGGTCGAGGATGCGAATGGAACAACTTTTGTTTCCAGTGCTTGGGGAAGGTCTCGATTACCCACCCGCTGGGCTTGGTCCTGAATTTTACCTTTAATTCGATTATCATTAAGGCCACTAAATACCGGCCGGTTTTGACCCGGTTAATCATCTAAAAGAGAGTAACCTATTGCATGCAAGTCCTCACCGGAGCCAGCGCTCTTTCTTTGTTCAAACAAGCAAAACTGCTTGCCTCGCTCCAGAGGATTTCCCCTGAGTTACTCTCCATATCCGCGCGGTATATACACCTATTCGATGTGGTAGAGCCTCTATCTGAACTAGATCAGCATGCTCTGAACAGTCTGCTGGAGTACGGTGAGCCATACAAAGAGCCGGAAGCCTTTGAAGAAATGACTTACTCCGAATGTCTAGTGGTTCCCAGGTTGGGGACTATATCTCCATGGTCCAGTAAAGCCACTGACATTCTAAGAAATTGTGGTCTGACTCAGATCAAGCGGATAGAGCGGGGGAGTTTATTCAGACTCTGTTTTGCCGGCACGGTTGACGCAACTGTAACCAACGCACTTTTAAGCCAGTTGCACGACCGGATGACTCAAATGGTTCTGCCCGGAATCGAACACGCCGCAGCTATTTTTGTCAGCAGCGAGCCTCAGCCCCTGAAATCAGTTGACCTGCTTGGAGCAGGAGACGCGGCATTACGCCAAGCAAACGCCGATTGGGGGTTGGCTCTGGCTGAAGATGAGATGGAGTATCTGGCGGCGCACTTCAGAGAACTCAACCGGAATCCGAATGACGTTGAATTGATGATGTTTGCGCAGGCGAATTCCGAGCATTGCCGGCACAAAATATTCAATGCCGATTGGACTATTGACGGACAGGTGCAGAAGCAGTCGTTGTTCGACATGATCCGAGGCAGTCTTGAAAAGTCCCCTGATCGGGTGCTGTCTGCCTATTCGGACAACGCAGCCGTGATGGAAGGCCACACGACTGAGCGATTTTTTCCTAGTGGTGATTCTCAAAGCTATGGGTTTCATCAGGAGCCCGTCCATATTTTGATGAAGGTAGAAACGCATAATCATCCGACCGCAATTGCACCGTTTCCTGGTGCGTCGACTGGGGCCGGCGGTGAAATCCGAGACGAAGGTGCTACAGGGAAGGGCGCGAAGCCAAAAGCCGGGCTGACCGGCTTCAGTGTTTCGAATCTTAGGATCCCGAATTTCCCGCAGCCTTGGGAAAACGGCGAGAGCAAGCCGGCCCACATTGCGTCACCGCTAGACATCATGTTGGAGGGCCCGATCGGCGCGGCGGCGTTCAATAACGAGTATGGACGCCCGAATCTTTGTGGATATTTTCGTACCTACGAGGCGGCAGTCGGCAATGAGTCCGGCCTCATGGAAATGCGTGGCTATCATAAGCCGATCATGATTGCCGGTGGCATTGGCAACATTCGCGAGCCGCACGTGCTCAAAGGGGATATCCCGGTTGGTGCGAAGCTTATCGTTCTTGGCGGTCCGGCGATGCTGATTGGGCTGGGCGGCGGTGCTGCTTCCTCGATGGTTTCAGGTAGTGGCAGTGAAGATCTGGATTTTGCTTCTGTGCAGCGCGAAAACGCGGAAATTGAAAGGCGCTGCCAGGAGGTCATTGACCGCTGCTGGCAGCTGGGTGAATGTAATCCGATTCTGTTTATCCACGATGTGGGTGCTGGGGGTCTGTCCAATGCGTTGCCAGAGCTGGTGAAAGACGGGGGCACCGGTGGTTTTTTTCAGTTGCGGAGCATCCCTAATGCTGAGCCGCAAATGTCGCCGCTGGAGATCTGGTGCAATGAAGCTCAGGAGCGATACGTGCTGGCCGTCTCGGAAGCTGAACTGGACCGGTTTGGAGCCATTTGTGCCCGAGAGCGCTGCCCGTTCGCCGTCGTCGGAGAGTCTACTGAAGAAAAACACATCGAGCTGAACGACGATCACTTTGAAAACAAGCCGATTGATTTGTCAATGGATGTGCTGTTTGGCAAGCCTCCTAAAATGCACCGAAACGTTCAGTCAGCATTGGTGTGTCCAGTCAATGATGGTCTTGAGGGAATCGAACTGCATGAGGCGATACACCGCGTTCTGGCCTTGCCATCGGTTGCGAGCAAGGCTTTTCTGGTTACGATCGGAGACCGGTCGATAACAGGACAGGTGTGTCGCGATCAGATGGTCGGTCCCTGGCAGGTCCCCGTAGCAGACTGTGCGGTTACGGCAACTTCCTATAAGGATTACGTGGGTGAGGCGATGGCAATGGGAGAGCGGTCACCGCTTGCCCTGTTCGATGCGCCGGCTTCTGGACGCATGGCCATTGCAGAGACAGTTACCAACCTCCTGGGCGCCGATGTGCAGACGCTGGGGCACATTAAGCTCTCGGCGAATTGGATGGTTGCGGCAGGACATGGTGTTGAGGACGCTAAGCTGTATGCCACCGTGAAAGCGGTCGCCGAGGAATTGTGTCCCGAACTTGGGGTTTGTATTCCTGTCGGCAAGGATTCGATGTCCATGCGCATGGTCTGGGAAGAGCGTGATGAAGCCAGAAGCAATACTGCGCCGTTGTCTCTCACTGTCTCCGGATTCGCGCCGGTTGCAGATATCCGCCAGTCGATAACGCCCGAACTCGCGTGGAGAGAGGACTCTCTCCTGGTCCTGATCAGCTTGAGCGCTGACCGTTTTAGGCTTGGGGGATCTTCTTTGGCGCAGGTGTTTGGCAGATCTCTAGGTTCAGTCCCGGACCTTGACAGTGCCCAAGCGCTAAAAGCCTTTTTTGAGCTGGTTAAACAGTCTAAGGCAGAAGCATTGCTCACTGCCTATCATGACCGGTCTGACGGTGGGCTGTTCGCTTGTGTCGCTGAAATGTGTTTCGCGGGACATTGCGGTGTCGATCTCGAGCTTGGTCAGTTCTCAGGGGCCGCAGAGCCAGTCGAGATTTTGTTTAACGAAGAATTGGGCGCCGTCGTGCAGCTCGCCGAGTATGACCTGCCGCGCCTAAGCGAACTGGCAGAGCAGTGTGGCCTAGGAGGTTGTATCACTCTAATCGGGAGAGTGAACGACCGAGATGAACTTTCCATCCGGCTATCAGACCAGCTGCTGTTCTCTGCGGCGCGTCACACGTTACAGCGACGCTGGTCAGAGACAAGCTATCACATGCAGGCGCTGCGGGATAATTCAGACTGCGCCCGAGAAGAGTTCGATGGTCTGCTAGATGTCTCTGATCCGGGTCTTCACGCAGAGCTAACGTTTAACCCCGATGATGATATTTGCGCGCCTTTTATCCATCTGGATGTCAAACCCAAAGTCGCGATCCTGCGAGAGCAGGGTGTGAACGGTCAGATTGAAATGGCGGCGGCATTCGTATGTGCCGGTTTTGAAGCGATTGATGTGCATATGACTGATCTAATCGAGTCACGTGAGTCTCTTGAGCAGTTTAACGTGCTGGTGGCATGCGGCGGATTTTCCTACGGTGATGTGCTTGGCGCTGGCGGTGGTTGGGGCAAATCCGTCTTGTTCAATGAACGTTTGAGCCGGCAATTCCGTGCCTTTTTCGAGCGTAAGACTACGCTCAGCCTTGGAGTCTGTAATGGCTGCCAGATGATTTCTCTGCTGCGCCCACTGATTCCGGGTGCTGAGCACTGGCCACGTTTTATGCGAAATCGGTCTGAACAGTTTGAAGGTAGGCTGGTCATGGCCGCTGTGTCAGAAAGTCCGTCGGTCCTTCTGAGTAATATGCAGGGTTCTCGTTTTCCCATCGCCGTAGCGCATGGTGAGGGGCTGGCGCACTTTGAGGGTGCAGCGCAATATCAGTCACTGGTCTCGTCGGGCGGTGTTGCCATGCGCTTTGTTGATGGCTACGGTGCCCCGACTGAGCGCTATCCCGCAAACCCAAATGGGTCGCCGGGGGGTATTACGGGCATAACCTCGATTGATGGTCGGGCGCTGATCATGATGCCTCACCCGGAGCGTGTCTTTCGGACGGTACAGAACTCCTGGCACCCCCCGCATTGGGGCGAAGATGCACCGGCCATTCGAATGTTCAGAAATGCCCGTAGCTGGCTCGGCTAAGCGTGTCATACCCGCTCTGCAAGATTGAACTCTATGTGCCTGAATCGCATCTGGCTGTGGTGAAAACAGCTATGTTCGAGGCTGGTGCTGGCAGGGTCGGTCACTACGACTGTTGTGCCTGGCAAACCAGAGGTGAGGGGCAATTCCGGCCACTGGATGGCAGTACGCCTTTTCTTGGCATTCAGGATCAGATCGAAACGGTGATCGAGTACAAGCTTGAGTTGGTGTGCGAAGAGCCATGCCTAAACGCTGTGATCGCTGCGCTCAAGCAGGCGCATCCATACGAGGAAGTGGCTTACACGGTGATCCGAACCGAAACCTGAGCGGTCTCGTGAAGCACTGGTTGGGCCGCTCCGCTCGGACGAAGACTGGGAGTCGGTAAGCAGACTGACCGACAGTAGACCACCCGCATTTCAGGCCGTGCGCTGCGATGCCATGGTTTTCTGACTTATTTCGAGTAGACTCCGGTTCCATCGGCACTGAGTGCTGAGGTTTTATTGGCGTTGAGGATTCAGTGTGTGCAAACCAAAAACTGGCTCGGACGTCACCCGCATGCTCTGAAAATAAATCTTCGTGAATCTGAATCAGTCTTGCGCGTCAGGTGTGCTCTGGCTGATCAACTTTGTAGAAATACTGCGGTCTTCGCCATGCTGGACGTCAAACATCCGCACGGGGAAATAGCCCCGAGGCCTGTCTTCTAGAAAGCATTCAATCGTAGTCCTGACGACCGGGAACGCAATTTCGTTCCAAGGGATTTGCGATTCAGAGAATAGAGCAACTTTGAGAGACTCTGCGCCCGCTTCAAACTCCGGAGTTGCCAGTTCGGCACGAAAGAAGAGGTATACCTGATTTATCGACGGCAGGTTAAACAGGGTATACAAACTGTCGTCATGAATCCTGACAGTGGCTCCGGCCTCCTCCGCGGTTTCGCGGACGGCACCTTCAAGGCTGGTTTCTCCATTTTCCATAAATCCAGCAGGAAGAGTCCACTTACCAAGGCGGGGCTGTATTGCGCGCTTGCACAAGAGAATCTTATCTTCGTAAAAAGGTAGGGTGCCGACGACATTTTTCGGATTTTCATAGAACACGCTGTCGCAGTGATTGCAGCAGTGGCGGACCTTGTCATCGCCGTCCGGGATTCGAAGAACAATGGGTGAAGCGCAGTGGTGACAGAATTTCATGACGCGGCCTTGGCTGTATTCGTAGAGCCCAATGCGCAGTGTACTGCCTAATATGAGAAAGAGGGAGTGCTAAGTGTGCTTTGGTAGGTGGCGTAAAACCATCGCCCTAAATCCGCTTGATTTCAAATCCACTGCGAAGGACTTTGAAATTGGCCTGTTCCGCTGGGTGCTGGAACAGAATCAAGTCAACCAAAGTAAGTCTGTCGAAATTCTCAACCTTAGCTACCACCGGCTGCGCGGTTATCTCAGGAAGTATGACCCGCTGTTTCAGTCTCGCATAGCCTCGTAGATCATCCGCTGCGCGACGTTACTGTTGAATGGGGCTCTGGGCCCCCCGCGCTTCTGCTCCATGTAGATCATATAGAAATCGTTTTCTTCATCTACCAGAAACAAGGTGCCACCAATACCGCGCCACCCAAAATTGTGCGGCCCGTCCGGATCCTCCGTTGTGGGTTGCAGATGAAAACCCAGCCCCCAATCGCCGGTGTTACCAAAGAAAAAGAATTCTCGGGATACCTCACTGCCGATTCGTTTTTCACGCATGAGATCCAGCGTGCTTTCTTCTATGATTCTCGCCCCACGGTATTCGCCGCCCCGAAGCAGCATCTCGGCGAATCTCACATAGTCTTCTGTTGTTGAATTGAGTCCGCCGCCTCCGGAGAGCATTGCCCGGACTTGCGTGTTGTCAGCCATGGTGCCGAAGTTGGGCTCTGCTATGCGCTCAGACTTGTCGCTTGAAAGGTAGAATGATGTTTCGTCCATGCCGAGCGGCTCAAATACCCGTTCGTTAAGCACTTGATCGAGGGTCTTTCCAGCTGCTACTTCGAGCACGGCACCGAGCACATCGGTTGAGTGGCCATAATGCCAAGCGCTTCCCGGCTCAAAGTACACGGGAAGCTTGCCGATTCGGCTAGCGAGGTCCCGTGCTGTGATGTCGGAATAGTCCGGAAAGTCTCGCTGGTATATTTTGCCGAGTTCACTGTCGGGAGAAAAAATCGCTTGGATCAGACCTGATTCATGAGTTAGCAGGTTCTCGATGGTAATAGAGTTTTGCGCAGCGCGGGTTTCGCCGCTTTCCCGGTCTGTCACCTGCAGGTCACTGAACTCGGGAATGTACTTTTCGATGGGGTCATCCAGAGCCAGCAAGCCGTCCTCAATCAGGGACATGGCGGCCACACTGACGATTGGCTTGGTCATTGAGTAAATTCGAAAGATCGTCTGACTGTTTATCGGATTACGGCCCGCAGATGTCTGGAATCCTACCGTTTCAAGCAGTCCGACTCCTTTAGAATTGCCAACCAGAATCAGGGCTCCCGGAATCATTTTTCCATCGACCGCTTCCTGCATTCGCTGTTTGATGTTGACTATCTCCGGTTGATCGAGCTTAAAAACCAAGGGTTCAATCATTTTGATGGAGTCTTCTTCATGGTGGTCGGCACTTGCGCAATGCGGCATGACGCTGAGACTTAAGAGGGCAGTTGTACATAGGCAGTGAGCGAATTTCATGAATTGATCCCGAGGAGAGCGCGCCGTTGTGAACGCAGGCGATAAGTCCTTCACGCTTTTTCGGCAGTCTATCGAAACCTAAAAGACCACTCAACGATTATTCGTATAGGGACCTTTTGAGACATTTGGGCTGGATGTTGAGCGAAACCCCTCAGCAGAGACTCGGCGATTTTCGGCGCAAAGGGGTCGGAGGTGGCTTGGTAATTCAGATGTTCTGATCGAATGCTTAAGGCGCCACCGTTATAAATCTCCCGTCGCGTTGAGTAGTTGCGCTGGTTCTAACGCATCGACTAGTCAGTTGCACCACTTAAAGGGTCTAGAAGGTAAGGTTATAAACTTACCAATCCATTAAATTTAATTGATGTCTTAATCGGTTTTTTCGATTAGTCTTCTGTCTCATGCTGCCGTCCGTTAAACAGCTGCGCTACATCTGCGCGGTCGCCGAGTACAAGCACTTCAGCAAGGCCGCTGAGGCCTGTCATGTCACGCAGTCGACACTGAGTGCCGCTATACAGGAGCTGGAATCACAGCTGGGAGTGGTGATCTTTGAACGAAATAAAAAGGCCGTTCTGATTACGCCGCTGGGCGAAAAGCTCCTGAACCAGGCGCGCCTGATTCTTGGTAATGTGGAGGATTTTGTCGGGCTCGCGAAATCTCATGACGAAGCGCTGACCGGGGAAATACGCCTGGGTGTAATTCCTACGATAGGACCTTTCATGCTGCCACAGCTGCTTGCTGAATTGCGGCATCACTACCCAAAGCTCAAACTTTTTCTAAAGGAAGATCTGAGTGCGAACTTGCTACAGCAATTGCAGGAAGGGAAACTCGACCTGGCGATTCTGGCGTTTCCCTACCTGATGCCAGAAATGGAGACACTGACCTTGTTCAGGGATGATTTTGTGCTCTGTCTGCCACCCGGGCACAAGCTTGAGCGCAGAAAACTGGTCAAGCAGCAACAATTGCACGGTGAAAGCCTGCTGCTGCTTGAGGAAGGCCATTGTCTGCGCGACCATGCGCTCGAGGCATGCAAGCTGCAGAGTTCAGCAACCGATGTGGTTTATCAGGGGACCAGTCTGCATACGCTCGTTCAGATGGTCGCGAATGGCTTGGGTGTCACGTTGCTGCCGGCCATTTCCATCGCGGCAGATATCCTGGGGGACACTGATCTGCAGATCAGAGAATTTGGCAACGAAAATGTCTATCGAAAGATCGGCATGGCCTGGCGAAAATCAGATCCGCGCCGCGAGGAGTACCTGCTGCTTTCTGAATTCATCAAAGCCAACACCTCAGGCTCGATCCCTGTTAGCACGCCGGCTCGTCCAGACAAGCGAGGCGTGGTCAGCAGCCGGCCTCGGTCATGACGTCCGGGCGGTGATCTTGCTCCCAAATGAGGTGGCTTACCGTGATGAGACATACCAATGACTTTCTCGGCCACTCAGGTATAGTCTGGTTCCCGATGGAGGTGCTCGCTGTTTCTTGTTTGCACGTTGAATGCCGGGAGAACCTCGACTGGATCAACAGTCTGTCCCGGGAGTTGCATCGAGAAGATGCGCTGCTAGTTTTGGTCGATGTCACTGTTGATTTTCGCCGGCTGTACTCGACGTTGCGCACGATGAAGCCGCGCTTTTCCGAAGAGCTGTTCCTGCCCAGTAACCATGAGTTTTGGGTCAATGGTGAGGAGATTTCTTGCTCGCTAGAGAGTTTAACGCCGGTATGTTGCTCTGTAAGCATGAACAGATAAGAGCCGGCGTGCACACGCAATGTTGTGTCAGTATTTTTCCGTTACTAGGTCGGTATGAGTTCAGCTTTGGGCAGCCAGACGCTTTCCGGCGACAGTCATGGAGGGGCTTCAGTGCCATTCGGTGGTCGGCAGAGTTCGATTCGCAGGCCAAGATCTGCGACTTCTTTTTGCAGCAGAACGTTCGGCACATGACGGCAGAAAACTGCCATCTGATCAGTTTTTGCCATTTTATAATCGGGCTTGACATGATGCCGGAAGCGATTTCTGTACATCACCGGAAGGGCTATCCAATTCTCGGCAGTGCGCGACTTGATTGCCAGGACAGGAGACTTCAACCAGCTCAGATTTACTGCCGCAGCTACGTTGATCAGACGATCGAGCTTGATCGGAAACGTTATGTTAATAATGCCTTTGCCAACCCTGCAGAAACGCGCATTACGCGGAAGGCACTCGTTCGCTTATTCGATACTGAAGCCTTGCCAAGCGTGTCAGCAAGAGAGAATCGACGTGAATCTGCCTGAGAACGAAATTCACATCTGGCAAGTAGCGCTCTCAGACGTCGACCCCGCCGCGTTGACGCAACAAGCGCGGGGCTGGCTGCAGGCGAATGAAATCATGCGCTACGAAAGGCTTGTTCAGCAACGGCATCGTCTTGAATTTATGTTAGGAAAATGGCTGACCAGAATCTGCCTTAGTGAATATACGGGTCTTGCCATGGGTGACTGGCAGTTCATTTACAACGCCCATGGAAAGCCTCAACCGAGGGAAGGGCTTGGCGTGCAAGCCCCTTTTTTTAACCTCTCGCACAGCCACGGGCGCGCGGTAGTGGCTGTAAGCCGTACACCTGAACTCGGTATTGATATCGAATTCACCGGCAGGAAGCGGCGGGTGGCCAAGATTGCCCATCGCTATTTCGCTAACGAAGAAATCCGGGCTCTGCTTGCTCTGCCCGATTCGGTTCAGCAATCGCGTTTTTATGAGCTCTGGTCACTCAAAGAAGCCTACATCAAGGCCAGAGGGCTGGGCCTCGCCATTCCGCTGAAAAGTTTTGCGTATACATTTTCAAAAAACAGGGTTGGTTTGAATGAAATAACCAAATCGTCTGCCGCGCAGTGGCGCTGGCAAATCTGGCAGCTGAACACCGGGCTACCGTATGCTTTGGCACTCGCTGTGCAGTTGCAGGCCGGGGACTCCGACAGAAGTCTCAAAGCCTTCAGGTATCAAAACATGACTCAACATTCGGAAGAGACCGTAGCTGTTTTACGGATGTCGTCTTGAAGGCGCTGGTATGAATTGCCGACTTGCCTTTAATCGGTGAACGGCAGGTTTTCCTGCGGCGTGACTTCCCACATTTTAACTGTTCTGAATACATTATCTTTAACCTGAAGAATTTCGGCGTGGTAGCCGTTGAGCCTGACGCCGACGCTTGCGTCAGGAATTGACTGAAGGAACTCCATTAACATGCCGTTCAAGGTGTTGGCTGATTCGCTGTTTAGCTGCCAGGAAAGTGTGCGGTTGATGTCGCGAATGCTGGTACCTCCATCAATCAGATAGCTGCCATCCCCCTGTGCACATATGTCTCTGTTGCTGTCGGCTAAATCGGTAGTGAATTCGCCGACAATCTCTTCCAGTATGTCTTCCAGCGTTACGATGCCTTTGACCGCACCGAATTCATCGACCACTACAGCCAGCCGCAGTTTTTTACTCTGGAAATTGAACAGCTGGGTATGCAATGGAGTGCTGTCGGGAATAAAGTATGGCTCCGTCGTTTCCTGAATGATGGCTGCCTTGTTGAGGTTTTCGGTTTTTATTAGCCGGCCCGCACTGCGCATGTGCAGCACGCCAACTATGTTGTCGATATCTTTGCGATAAACCGGCAGTCTGGTGTGCTGCGCACCGGCGATCTGCTCGAGGATTTCTTCCATCGCATCTTCGATATCAAGCCCCGTCACTTCATTACGGGGCACCATAATCTGGTCTACCTGCACTTTTTCAAGGTCGAGGATGTTCAGCAGCATGCCCTGTCGTTTTTTTGGCAGTCTGCTTTCTGATTCGTGCACTACGGTGCGAAGTTCTTCCTGATTAAGCTGCTGATCGCTGCCATCCGCCTGCGGATGGAACCCTAGGGTACGGACTAGCATGTTCGACACAAAGTTGACTACCCCCACTATGGGATAAAGCACTTTCAGCAGTATGCCCAGGACGATACTTGAAGGGTAAGCAATTTTTTCCGGATATAGCGCAGCAATTGTTTTAGGGGTAATTTCAGCAAAAATCAGTACAACAAGGGTAAGAACAATTGCGGTAGCAAAAGGTGCCGGTTCGCCTAGTATTAAGATAGCGATAGAGGAGGCTATTGATGCTGCAAGAAAATTAACGAAGTTGTTGCCAATCAGGATTACGCCAATCAGTTTATCTGGCTTCTCCAACAGTTTACTCGCGCGCGTTGCGCCTGCATGCTGAACCCGGCGAAGATGGTTCATACGGTACTTGTTCAGACTCATCATGCCGGTCTCCGAGCTGGAGAAATAGGCTGAAGCCACAATTAGAGCCAGAAAAGACAAAATCAGAATGCCCAGTGAAGCGTCGTCGGCTGCCATGGTCTAAGGCATAACCAGGCGATATAAGTGAAAAGGCTTGTTCACCGCGTAGTCCGATTAGCTGACCAGAAATTCAAGGACGAATTTGGAGCCATAGAACCCGACCAGCAACAGGGCAAATCCGGACAACGTGCCGCGTATAGCCGTGGCTCCACGCCACCCGAGTTGATGGCGACCCCAGAGTAGAACAGCAAACACGATCCAGGCTAGCGCGGAAAAGAAGCTTTTGTGAATGACGCCGTCGCGGCCCCAGATGTCATTGATGAATATAAATCCGGCAATAATCCCAAGGGAAAGGAGTAGCTGTCCCAACCAGAGCAATTCAAACAAAAGGACCTCCATAGCCTGAAGTGGAGGAAAGCGTTTAAGGAATCCCCCCGCGTGTCCATTCTTTAATTGGTAGTTCTGATAGGCGAGGAAACCGGCTTGAACTGCAGCAATGGTCATGAAACTGTAGGCAAGAATTGAGATTAGCACGTGACTCGCCATGCCAGCACTAAGATCAGTGGGCGGATAGTCACTGGACACGGTGAGCGACAGTACGATGGCCACCACAGCGAGGGGGAACAGACCAAGAAAGAGATTGTCCAGCGGCTTCCGCAAACTGCTGGTTAATACCAGCAGCGAAATCGAAGCAGCGATGAGTGTGCTGATTTCGACAATTCCGAAGTGGTACCCGGTGCTCGTGTGGATTACACCGGACGCGCTTGTGGCATGGGCAACCACGGCCATTCCGCCGGCCACAAAAACGGGCAGGCGATTGACGGCTACGGGGCCTCCAGTCCTGCCGTTTGCCAGCCGGGACAGCTGGAGCGCAAAACCGGTCGAATAAAGCGCGATAGCAAAAATGCCCGCGATAAGAGTAAGTTGCATACGTAACGCACAGGCTATATTTATACGGAGTGTCGCACATGTACCAGAGTGGTAGAAGCTCTTTTTCACGACCGCACCGAATAGAGCTATAATCTGGGCTTAGCGGCAATGCCCTGCCGCCGGTTTTGGCATTAATGAGCGGGTGGATGTGTGTTTGAAAATTTAACTGAGCGCCTAAGCGGGACCTTTCGTAAGCTGACTGGTAGAGCGACCCTGACGGAAAGCAATATTCAGGAAGCTCTGCGAGAGGTTCGTCGTGCGTTGCTTGAGGCTGATGTCGCGCTGCCAGTGGTCAAAGATTTCACCGACCGGGTCAGCACGCGGGCCGTCGGACAAGAGGTGTCGAAAAGTCTGACGCCCGGGCAGGCTTTTATCAAACTGGTCCAGGCCGAAATGCAGGCTATTATGGGCTCTGCCAACGCAGAGTTGAATCTTAAGTCTGTGCCGCCCGCGGTTGTGCTCATGGCGGGCCTGCAGGGTGTCGGTAAGACCACAACGACAGCCAAGCTCGCCAAACTGCTCAAGACTAAATCGCAGAAAAAAGTCATGCTGGTCAGTGCAGATATCTACCGACCGGCTGCGATTCAGCAGCTTCAGATGCTGGCCAATGAAATCGACGTCGAATTTTTCCTATCCGACGCCAGCCAGGCCCCTCTGACCATCGTCGATTCGGCGCTGCGGGAAGCGAAGAAAAAATTTGTCGATGTGTTGCTGGTCGACACCGCTGGACGAATGGCCATTGATAAGCAGATGATGGATGAAATCGCTGTACTGCACCGCCAATTAAATCCGGTTGAGACTCTGTTCGTTGTGGATGCCATGACTGGACAGGACGCTGCTAACACCGCGAAGATCTTTAATGAGGCATTGCCACTGACGGGCGTAATTCTCACCAAAGCGGACGGTGACGCGAGGGGTGGTGCCGCGCTGTCGGTGCGGCACATCACCGGCAAGCCAATCAAGTTTATTGGAACCGGGGAAAAAATTGATGAGCTTGAGCCCTTCTATCCGGACCGAATTGCCTCGCGCATTCTTGGTATGGGGGATGTGCTTTCGCTGATTGAAGAAGCAGAGCAGAAGGTCGACAAGAAGCAGGCTGAGCGACTCGCTCGCAAGATAAAAAAAGGCAAGGGCTTTGACTTGGAAGATTTCAAGGAGCAGCTCAAGCAGATGCAGAATATGGGCGGCGTTGCTAGCATCATGGAAAAAATGCCCGGCATGGGCGCGCTGTCGCCGGGCGCTGCCGGTCAAGTTGACGATTCTCAATTCCGCCAGATGGAGGCGATAATCAACTCAATGACGCTGCGCGAGCGTCTCAATCCGGATCTTCTAAATGGTTCGAGAAAGCGGCGTATTACGCAAGGTTCAGGCACTCAGATACAGGATTTGAACCGCTTGCTGAAACAACACAAGCAAATGCAAAAAATGATGAAAAAAATGAAGGGCGGCGGCATGGCCAACATGATGCGGGGGCTTGGAGGCTTGCAGGGCAAGATGGGTCCCGGAGGGATGCCTGGAATGCCTCCAGGTCGAAAATTTCCGCGATTTTAATGGTAGCGTGCGATGGAAAAGTCCCGAGTGGCGGCCGTTTCGGCGCTTCCAAAACCTACACATTTGACATAGAATACCGGCCTTTTTTAACTGTGGGTCCTTCGGCCTGGTTTTGGTGCCGCCAAGTATCTGAATTAACTGGTAAATAATCGATTAGGAAAACAGTATGGTCACAATACGACTGGCTCGCGGTGGCGCAAAGAAAAAGCCGTTCTACCACATTACGGTGAGTGATAGTCGCCGCGCCCGAGATGGCCGTTTTATTGAAAGGATCGGATTCTTTAATCCAGTAGCGCGTGGTCAGGAAGAGCGACTGCGCCTCGACCTGGATCGGATGGCCTATTGGCAGTCCCAAGGTGCGCAGATCAGTGACAGGGTGTCGAGCCTGGCAAAGGATGCAGCCGCCGCATCGGACTGAGCATCTTGTTTAACTGGCCGTTGTGAACGACTCGGAGATGGCCGACAAGAGGGTAGTGCTTGGCCAGGTAGGCCGGGTCCACGGCGTGAGCGGTTGGGTAAGGCTGAAATCCTACACTGCGCCGCCTGACAATATTCTGGACTACCCGCTGTTACGTGCAGAGCTGAACGGAACACTGGGCACGTTAGAGATCGATGCCAGTCGGCGGCAACTTAAGGGACTGCTGGTACATTTTGCCGGGTACGACAATCCGGAGGTTAGCAGGGTACTGACTGGTAAGGAAGTCTGGGTAAACAGCTCAGAGTTGCCCGCTCTTGAGTCTGGCACGTTCTACTGGCACGAACTAGTCGGGTTGGAAGTGACCAATCTGCAGGGTGAGATACTGGGTACAGTATCGGGTTTACTGGAAACAGGGGCCAATGACGTGCTTGTGGTGCAGCCTAGCGCACGAAGCTGTGACCAGCGAGAGCGACTGATACCTTACCTGACGGGCTTGGTGGTGAAGCAAGTATCGGTGAGCGATGTCAGTTTGGTTGTAGACTGGGATATCGATTATTTGAGTTGAGTGCGCTGCACGAGACATGCGCTCAATCGCTGGCAAATGAAGGGAGCTGGCAAGATGCAGGTTGCGATTGTCACGTTGATTCCCGAGATGTTCGCAGCGCTGACGGAATTCGGTGTCAGCGGCCGGGGTATCGAAGCCGGATTGCTAAAGCTGTCCTTCTGGAACCCAAGGGACTATTGCACAGACAAACATCGCAACGTGGACGATAAACCGTTTGGCGGCGGTCCCGGAATGCTGATGAAAACAGAGCCGCTGCTGGCAACCCTTGGTGCTTCGCGGGCTGTGCTCGGTAAGCGGGAAAGCGGAAGGTCGCGGTGCATTTACCTATCGCCCCAGGGGCAGCGGATCAATCATCACAAGGTGACTGAGCTTGCAGCACTTGAGTCTATTACCTTGGTTTGCGGCCGTTATCAGGGCATCGACGCCCGAGTGATTGAGGCTGAGATTGATGAAGAGCTCTCGCTCGGAGATTTTGTGCTCAGCGGGGGAGAGATTGCGGCCATGGCTTTGCTTGACGCCCTGATCAGGATTCAGCCGGGCGCACTGGGCGATGAGGGCTCAGTGACTCAGGACAGTTTAGTGGACGGGCTATTGCACGCTCCGGAATATACCAGGCCTCAGCAGTATCGAGGCAGGATTGTACCGTCGGTTTTACTTAGCGGAGATCATGCTGCAATTGCGCACTGGCGCAAAAAGCAGCGGTTGGGGGTGACTTGGCTGAAGCGTCCGGATTTGCTGGACCAGCTTGAGCTAAGTAAGGAACAGCAGGCATTATTGGAAGAATTTAAACAAGAGTACTGTGCGGACAAAGCGTGACCCGGTTCTGCATTCAGGTCAGGAGTTGAGCAATATGAGCAAAAACAAGATCATCGAAAAGATCGAAGCCGAACAGATGGGGAAGGAGCTTCCCGAATTCGGCCCCGGAGACACGGTGGTAGTCCAGGTCAAGATCAAGGAAGGCGATCGCGAGCGACTGCAGGCCTTCGAAGGAGTCGTCATCGGTAAGCGTAATCGCGGCCTAAACTCTTCCTTTACCGTTCGTAAGATCTCGCACGGTGTGGGTGTAGAGCGAACTTTCCAGAACTTCAGCCCGCTGGTAGACAGCGTTACGCTGAAGCGTCGTGGTGACGTGCGTCAGGCAAAACTGTACTATTTACGCGATCTGACCGGTCGAGCGGCGCGAATTTCTGAAAAACTCGACAAAAAGACCGGCGATCAGGCCTAGAAAGCCGCGCTTCGGCAGGTGGAGCATGGCATTTCCCACAAAAATGAGAAGGCTGCTTCGGCATCCTTCTCATTTTTGTTTCCAGCCCCGCAAAACCTTACACTCGGGCTCTGGCTTGGTAACATACCGGGCATTAAGCAGGTGGTCGTCAATCATTGATTGCGCCTGCCGACACCCTGAACAATTTGCTTATTAACCGTGACGCCGGCCTGGCCCGGTCGGGAGAGAGAACGCTATGCGAATGACAATCCAAGAGGTTCGGTTGCTGGGAGGAGTGTTGTTGAGTCTGATTCTGATCGGCCCTGCTTCAGCACAGAGTGACCAGTCTCTGCGCGGTAAGCTGGAACAGGCAATCGAAGTGGCTTCTCAGAATCAATTGAAGATCGTGTCCCTGAATCAAACAGCCCTGCCAAATATTTTTGAGGTTGAGCTCAATACAGGAGAAGTGCTCTACAGCGATATCTCTGGTGATTATCTGTTTGCGGGTGACATGTATGCGACGAGCCCGGGCGGGCTCACCAATCTTTCAGCGAATTCGCGGCAACAGCGCGCATTGGACAAGATTGATGCTATCCCCGAAGACGAAATGATCGTGTTCACACCGGATGCCATGAAGGCAAGCATAACGGTGTTTACCGACGTGGACTGTACCTACTGCCGCGCTCTGCACGGGGATCTAGAAGATCTGATGGCTTACGGTATTGAAGTACGGTACCTAGCTTACCCACGCGGCGGGCAGGCAGCGACTTCCTACGACAAGATGATCTCGGTCTGGTGTTCTGATGATCGCAAGCGGTCCTTAACCCTTGCCAAGGAGGGCGAAGACCTGCCAGCAGCCAGCTGCGAGACGCCGATTCTAGATCACTACCAATTAGGTAACGAGCTTGGTATTAGCGGTACGCCAGCATTGGTATTTTCTGACGGTCGCCTGGTACCCGGGTATATGGACAGTGAAAGACTGGCCGCCATGCTAGGTCTGAACTAAGCCCGCTTGTACGGTAGAATTAGTCAGGACTTGTCCTGAGAGAACGCCGCTTACGCCATCGACTTCCCGGTTCGAGGCAGGGGAGTCATCTGGTCACGCTCCGTACTTCCCGATTTAAACTGCTGAGAAGCAGGCGGTGGTCTGAATAAAAAGCACAATTGACGGGCACTATCTTGGGCGAAAAAAATAAAGAAACTTTTTCAGTCGGCATCTGCGGTCTCGGCACCGTGGGTGGTGGTACGCTGTCGTTGTTGGAGCGCAATGCTGCATTGATCACGGCGCGTGCTGGCTGTCCAATAAGGGTCACCAATGTTGCGACGCGGACACCGAAGCCCGATCTCTGCGGGCAGGTTGCACAGACCGGTTCAGATCCGCTCTCAGTCACGTCAGACCCTAAGGTTGATGTGGTGGTTGAAACCTTGGGTGGCTACGATGTGGCCTTCGAGGTGATCAAGCGCGCATTGAGCAACGGCAAACATGTGGTAACAGCAAACAAAGCCCTGATTGCGGAGAGGGGCAACGAACTGTTTGCACTGGCGAGCGCCAATGAAGTCACGCTCGCCTTTGAGAGCGCCGTGGCTGGTGGAATTCCGATAATCAAAGCCTTGCGAGAGGGTTTGGCAGCAAACGATATCGAGTGGCTCGCAGGCATTATCAATGGGACGGGGAATTTTATTCTGTCCGAAATGTCGGCCAAGCAGAGTGAGTTTTCAGAGGTGCTTCAGCAAGCGCAGAACTTGGGTTATGCCGAAGCAGATCCGGCGTTTGATGTGGAAGGCATTGATGCGGCCCACAAGCTGACAATCATGAGCGCTATCGCATTTGGCATACCGCTACAGTTTGAAAAGACCTACACCGAGGGCATAAGCGGCATCTCACCGGCCGACATCAGCTTTGCCGAAGAGTTGGGATATCGGATCAAGCATCTCGGTATTGCCAGAAAAACCGTTCGGGGAGTGGAGATGCGAGTGCATCCCACGCTGATTTCCAACACTCGCCTGCTGGCAAACGTCAACGGCGTCGGTAATGCAGTTATGGTGCAGGGAAATTTTGTCGGGTCGACGCTTTACAGCGGCCTCGGCGCCGGAGCAGAGGCAACAGCATCAGCGGTGGTCGCTGATCTAATTGACCTTGCCAGAGACCGGGTGGCTGGCGTCAAAGCTCCGATACGCCCAGCGCTGGGCTCTACCCAGGCTGATTCTTCCCTTGACGTATTGCCGATCGAGCAGATTGAGGTCGGATATTATTTGAAGATCCCGGTGCTGGATAAGCTTGGGGTAATGGCGAAACTCTCTGCTGTTCTGCAGGGGCGGGGCATTAGTATCGAGGCCATTATTCAGAAAGAATCTGAAAATTCTGAAATCGTGCCTGTTGTCATTCTTACACAAGTGGTCCGGGAACAGGAACTCAACGCCGCGCTGGACGCGCTCGATGAGCTTGATGAGGTCGCCGGCCCGGTCACCCGTATTAGGATTGAGCCCTTTGATGGAGAGGCGTAGCCTGTCAATAGAGTGAAATATATCAGTACACGTGGCGGCGGGACACCGCAGTCGTTCGAACAGGTGCTGCTGACCGGTCTGGCTCCGGACGGTGGGTTATATGTCCCCGTTGAGTTGCCGTCGTTCAGTTCGGAGCAGATCGCTTCCTGGCGTGATCTCAGCTACGTTGATCTGGCCCTTGAAGTAATTTCGCCATTTATCGGAGATGCACTGCATCCCGATGAACTGCAACGGATTATTACCGAAAGCTATGCAGGCTTCAGTCACCCGGAGGTGGCACCGCTGACTGCGCTTAGGGACAATGAATATCTGCTCGAGCTCTATCATGGTCCGACTCTTGCGTTCAAAGACTTTGCGTTACAGGTGCTTGGTCGATCGCTGGATCATGTTCTGACGAAGAACGACCAGCGGGTGGTGATTCTGGGGGCGACTTCGGGAGACACCGGTTCGGCAGCGCTGGAGGGATGCCGTCACTCAGATCGGGTTGATATCTTTATACTCCATCCGCATCAGAGGGTCTCAGAAGTGCAGCGCCGCCAGATGACAACGGTGCCGGGTGAAAATGTTTTCAATCTCGCAGTCGAAGGAAATTTTGATGACTGCCAGCGCATTGTCAAAGCTGCCTTTTCTGATCAGTCGTTTTTGCCTGATGATCGTCAGCTTGTTGCCGTTAACTCGATCAACTGGGCGCGCATCCTCATGCAGATCGTCTACTACTTTGCTGCGGCGCTCAGGCTGGGCGCGCCGGACAGACAGGTGTCTTTTTCAGTGCCAACCGGGAATTTCGGAGATATCTATGCTGGCTATCTGGCCAAGCAGATGGGGTTGCCGGTCGACCAGCTCGTGGTCGCGACCAATCAAAACGATATCCTGCATCGCTTCATAAGCAACAACGACTACAGCAAGACGCAGTTGAGCAAGACCTATTCGCCCAGTATGGACATTCTGGTTTCCAGTAATTTTGAGCGCTACCTGTTTGATCTGTTTGGGCGCGATTCGGCGAAGCTGACTGACTTTATGCTCAAATCTAGTAAGGAACGTCTTAGCGTCAGTGAATCACAATGGCAGGCTGTTAAAGAGATTTTTGACAGTGCCAGCGTCAGCGATGAGACCACCTGTCGGGTCATCAGCGAAACTGCTACTGAATTGGATAAGCTGCTTGATCCTCACACAGCAATCGGCGTGGAATCCGGGCGTTTGACCCGAAAAAACGCGCAGGTGCCCATGATTACCCTGGCGACAGCGCATCCCGCAAAATTCAGCGAAGCCATTTCAGTTGCCGGGCTGGATCTGCCGGAACTGCCCGCTCACCTTGCCGATTTGTTTGAGCGGGAAGAGCGGTATTCGGTGATCGCCAATGATCTTGGAGAAGTCTCCGCCTTCATCAGCACAGCGCTCGGCCAGCAAGCTTAAATGCGACCATGACTCGACTGCAGCGGCGAAGCCCTGATGAAGGCTTAACACTTCCAGCAGCGATGCACCCCCTGCTGCAGCGGGTGTATCGCCAGCGCGGCCTCACCGGTGAGCAGGAACTTGACCTGGCACTGGTGAATCTTATTCCCCCTCATGAATTGCTCGGGATGGCGACTGCCGTCGATTTGCTGGTCGCGGCGCTGGATCATCAGCGTCGCGTTCTGATCGTATCCGACTTCGATGCAGATGGCGCAACCAGTTGTGCGCTCGCAACCTGTGCCTTGCAGGACTTCGGCTTTCGTCACGTTGATTATATTGTTCCCAATCGATTCGACTTCGGCTACGGCTTAACGCCAAAAATTGTTAACGAGTTGGCTAAGGCAAAGGAGCCGGATCTAATCATTACCGTAGACAACGGGATTTCGAGTGTTGCCGGTGTTGAGGCAGCCAAGCGAATCGGCAGTCAGGTTCTCATCACTGATCATCACCTTGCCCCGGAAACACTGCCAGAGGCTGACGCTATTGTGAACCCTAATCAGCGAGGCTGTTCTTTCAAAAGCAAGGCCATTGCCGGCGTGGGCGTGATTTTTTACGTGATGTTGGCGCTCAGGGGCAGACTGCGCGAACTGGGGCGGTTTGAAAGCGGCCTGTCCGAACCTAACATGGCCGCGCTACTTGATCTGATCGCATTGGGTACGATCGCTGACGTCGTCCCGCTTGACCATAACAACAGGATCCTGGTTGCGGAGGGGCTTCGCAGGATAAGAGCAGGCAAAGCAAGGCCTGGTATTCAGGCACTGTTGCAGGTGGCCGGCAAGAACACGACCGCGCTTACGGCTTCAGACCTGGCCTTTGGCGTCGGTCCCCGGCTTAACGCGGCGGGTCGCCTTGATGACATGACTACGGGGATTGAATGCCTGCTGTCTAAGCACGCCGATACGGCTTACCAACTGGCGCTTCAACTGGATGCGATGAATCAGGATCGAAAGCAAATCGAAGCGGATATGCGTCAGCAGGCGTTTGAGTCTCTGGAGGAATTTGAAATCAATAAGTCAGACTTGCCCAACTCGTTCTGTTTGTTTGATCAACGTTGGCATCAGGGTGTGGTGGGTATCCTCGCGTCACGCATTAAGGAAAAATATCATCGCCCGGTGATCGCCTTTGCAACGGTTGAGGGAGGCAAGGAACTCAAAGGCTCTGCCCGGTCTATCGGCGGCTTTCACATCCGCGATGCGCTTGATGCTGTGGCCACCAAAAATCCGGGGCTTATCACTAAATTTGGGGGCCATGCAATGGCCGCCGGTCTTGGCCTCGCGCCTGATAAGCTGACCGCTTTTCGATCGGCGTTCGAGGCCGAGGCGCGTCAACGGCTGAGCCGATCGCAGCTGCAGGCCGTTATCGAAAGTGATGGCGAGGTTGCTGCCAACCATCTCACGCTGGAAACTGCGCAGCTGATTCAGGCTGCAGGGCCCTGGGGGCAGGCGTTCCCCGAGCCCCAGTTTGATGGCAGGTTCCTTCTGCGTGATCAGCGCAGACTCGGTGGCAAGCATCTAAAAATGGTGCTGAGCCCTGAATCTGAACCGGGGAAAATGGTCGACGCCATCGCGTTCAACGTGCCTGAGGAGACCTGGCCGGACACACAGGCTACCCAGATAGAGCTAGTCTTCCGTCTGGCAGTAAACGACTTCCGGGATTCGCTGAATTTACAGCTGATGGTGGAAAAAATACTCCGGAGCCAATAGCCGGAGGCGATAATATTCAGGCCGGGGCGAGTCCGTTTTCTCGCGAACCGCGTTTTTCTGGATCAGGAGTGTGATTGACTCAGGCTAACAAATGCGAGGGGCACTGAAGGGTTCGTGCGGGCCGGCCGACAGCTTCATGACAGCAGAGGGCGATTTTGGTACCTTTCGTCCCGGTATAGCAGGTTTAGCGGGTAAGGAACGTGTACCCGATTACAGGATTTATTTATGGCCCTAAATAAGACCAGGCTATTGATATTCATCGTGTTTTCTTTGTTCGCGATGACTGTCAGCGCACAGGTGCATCAAACCGATCAGATCGAGGTTGAGCTCGTCTCGGAGACCGTAAATGTCGTGCCCGGCCAGACTACCTGGTTGGCAATCCGCCTTGATCCTATTGATCACTGGCACACCTACTGGAAATTTGGCGGTGACAGTGGCGAAGCGACGCGGGCGGTGGACTGGAAGCTGCCGGCTGGTGCGGCGGTGGGGCAGATCCAGTGGCCGATTCCCGAGTGGACCCCCTTTCTTGGCAGCGATCTGGTGACCTTTACTTACGAGCGCGAGGTCTTCCTGCCGATAGCGTTGACGGTGCCTGAGGACTTTCAAGAGGATGTGTTTCAGGCGAGCACGCGTGTCGAGTGGCAGGTGTGCGATGAAATCTGTATCCCGGGGGAGGCAGACTTTGCCATTTCTCTTCCGGTCAGCTCCACCCTCGAAGCAGATGCCCGCTGGGTAGGGGCGTTTGTTGAGACCCGCAGTTTGCTCCCGACTCCAGAGGGTCAGCACGAGCTGGTCGCTGAATTCAATGATCACGATGGCAAGGTCAATGTCATGATCGCGGGCGAGGAAGCGCCGTTTACCGACATTGATGAGGCGTGGTTTTTCCCGACGGAGCGTCGCATTATGCGTTACGCACCCTATCGAGAGGTCATGCTGGACGGTGGCAGAGTCCAGATATCAACCGAACAGCACCGCCGGTACGATGACGCGCGTAACGAGTTGGAAGGTCTGCTCTCGGTCAGAGACGATAAAGGTGAACTGCGGGCTTTTGAACTCACAGCAACGCGCAGTGCCGCGGCCTGGGATCACAGTATTGAAGTCGAATTGCTGTCCGAGACCACCAACATTTTGCCCGGTGAAACCACCTGGCTGGCGCTCCGGCTCGACCCGGCTGAGCACTGGCACACCTATTGGAAAATGGGGGGTGACAGCGGGGAGCCTACTACCCTGACGGAGTGGCAGGCTCCGGGAGGGACTCAGGTTGGCGAGCTACAGTGGCCGGCCCCGCACTGGCTGCCGTTTTATGAGACGGACCTTGTGAACTTTGGTTATGAGCAGGAAGTCGTCCTTCCTGTTGCCGTCACCCTGCCGGCAGGTTTCAGTGCAGACCAGGTAGAATTGAGCGCGCTGGCTTACTGGAATGTGTGCGATCAGGTTTGCATACCCGGTGAGCAGAGGCTGAGCATAAAACTGCCCGTCGGTGAAGTCGCCGAGCTCGATGCCGGAACCCAAGCCCTGTTCGCCGACGCGCGCGCACAGCTGCCTGAAGCTGTCCACGACATTCGCTCGATCATTGCCGTGGCCGGTCAACGGGTCAGCCTTGGCTTTGAATCCTCTGGCCCACTGTTCGACCGATATTCTGATGCCTACTTTTTTCCGGAACAGCGCCGGATAATCAAGCCCGGACCTCTTCGTGATGTGTCTATGCAGGCCAATTTTCTGCAGATTACGCACCAGCAACCCCGGCGCATGCTGCAGGATTTGTCGGAAGTGTTCGGAGTGCTTGTGCTGGAAAATGAAATCGGAGAACGCGTGGCCTTTGATTTCGTCAATCCGGCCGCAGACGCCAGCACCATCTTGCCATTTTCTGCGTCTGCAGATAGCGGGTTTGACGCAGGCGGAAGTTCCGGGATACTCATGTTTATGGGGTTTGCCTTTCTTGGTGGCATGATTCTCAATCTGATGCCGTGCGTCTTTCCGGTGCTGTCCATCAAGGCGATGAGCTTTGCAAAGAATGTGGGTGAATCCAGTCAGAAGCAGCGTATGGACGGCGTGTTCTATACGCTCGGTGTGGTAGTGGCATTCGTCACGCTGGCGTCGGTGCTGATTGCGCTCAGGGCGGGAGGGGAAGCAGTGGGCTGGGCATTCCAGTTTCAGCAGCCCTGGTTTCTGGCGTTCATTGTTTATCTGTTTTTCCTGATGGGCCTGAGTCTGTCAGGCGTCTTTGAGATAGGGACCAGCCTGATGGGAGCCGGCGGCTCTCTCACCGCCGAGGGTGGCTATCAGGGATCGTTCTTTACCGGTGTGCTGGCCACTACCGTCGCAACGCCGTGCACGGCACCCTTTATGGGGCCGGCGATCGGTTTTGCGCTGACGCAGTCCTGGCTGGTGGCCATGGCTGTATTTTTCTCACTGGGAGTGGGTATGGCTTTTCCGATTCTGTTGCTGAGTTACTCACCCGCGCTGTTTCGATTTTTACCCAAACCCGGGCCGTGGATGGAGACCTTCAAGCAGTTCATGGCCTTTCCGCTGTATGCCTCTGCGCTATTTTTTCTCTGGGTGCTTGGTAATCAGGTGGGAGTGATGGGGATGTCGCTGGTGCTGGGCATATGCGTGGTTATGGCGTTTGCCGCCTGGCTCTACCAGCGCCGCTACACTATGGGGCCATCCCTGCGCACGCTGAATTACGGAATAAGCGTGGCGACTCTGGTTCTCGCAGTTTATCTGGTTCAGACGCCATTTCTGCAACCTGTGCCGGCGACTTCTGATGTGGCAGCTAATGAAGAGGATGCATCGCAGGATTATGAGGTTTTCAGTGCTCAGCGTCTGGAAGAGCTCCAGTCCGCCGGTAAACCGGTTTTCGTCAACATGACCGCGGCTTGGTGCATTACCTGTCTGGCTAATGAGCAGACCACGCTCGGCACGGAGCGTGTCAAAACGGTGATGGCTGACCGGGGTATAACCTATATGAAGGGTGACTGGACTAACGAAGATCCGGAGATCACTGCTGTTCTGGAGCGGTTCAATCGGCCATCCGTGCCGCTTTACGTTCTATTTCCGGGGCAGCCAGACAAAGAGCCCGTTATCCTTCCCCAAATTCTCACGCCCGGAGTAGTCGCCGACGCATTTGAATCGATCTAGCCGGTTTATCCGTTATCGGGGATACTGATAAGCAGGGGCTACTGGCAGTCAGTGCCATCCGATTCGGGCCTGCAGCGTGACAGACTGACCTGATGAAAGCGCGATGGATAATGCTAGTCTGCAAAGACTTGTGCAAGGATTGCAGAAATCAAGTATGGTCAGTCCGAAAACCGCTCAGACGTTCGTATTGATTCAAAAATGCGCCCGGCCGTTTGCTGAATATGCTTTCGGCGCCGCTACACGCCCAAGGGAATCCAGTTTATGAGAGTTCTCCACTTTACCGCATCAGCCGTGCTGGTAGTGCTGGTGTTTTATCTTTTGATTGTAGGCGAACCACTGCTGCTGCCGCTGGTAATAGCCATTGCGCTCTGGCATTTGATCAACACTTTGGCACAGTCTCTTCATCGGATTGAAGTGGCCAGTTACAGGCTGCCTGTTCTATTTTGCCGCACGGCTGCAGTTTTCATATTTCTTTCTCTTATATGGGTGCTGATTAATTTCTTGAGCGCTTCTGCTGATGAAGTGTTGGAAGTGGCACCTGTTTATCAGGAAAATCTGACCAATCGCCTACAAAATTTGCCCTTTGTCGATTTTACCGCGTTCGAAGAGCGACCGCTCAGCGATTTGTTGGTCGAATGGATTGACATTCCGTCCTACGCGACATCGGCTGCTTCTTCTCTAGCCGGTATTCTTGCCAGTGGTGGGTTGATACTGATCTATTTGGGTTTTCTCTTTCTCGAGCAGGGGCATTTCAGTAACAAGATTGCTGCACTGGTAGCGGATCCTGAAAAGGAAGCAGAGGCACAGCAAATCATCACGCAAATCCGCGACGACATTCAGAAGTACATGAGTATCAAGTTGTTCACCAGTTCCCTGACGGGTCTAGCCAGTTATCTTTATTTGCTTTCGGTAGGAGTAGATTTTGCCGGTCTGTGGGGCTTGCTGATTTTCTTGCTCAATTTTATTCCGACAGTTGGCTCCATTGCAGCGACCCTGTTTCCAGCGCTGATTGCGCTCGCCCAATCGGACGGTTACGGTCTGTTCGTTCTTGTGCTGCTGGGCATTGGCATGCTGCAACTCTGCATTGGAAACATTCTCGAGCCCCGGTTCATGGGTTCGTCGTTTAATCTCAGCCCCGTCGTTATCTTGCTGAATCTTGCGCTTTGGAATGCAATTTGGGGAATACCGGGTATGTTTCTGTGTGTTCCTTTCCTGATCATAGTCGCGATAGTTCTCAGCCACTTTCCTCAGACCCGATCGGTCGCGATTATGTTGTCCAGTGATGGCAATCTCAGGGTGCCGGAAGATAAGACGATTAATAATGTGAGTCTTAATCCGACAGTTTCTGCGTTGCTGGTCGACAAGGGTAAAACTGACTTTAAATAAGCTGTCTCCAACTCGTTAGCCGCGGCTGGGCTTCCTTCTCCGCGATCCTTGTGGAGCTACTGAAGCTTCATTCAGTTGGAGTTTTCCCTGCAACCACAGTGGATATGGCGCTATAATCGCCGCCTTGTTAATTGGCGACTCGTTATTACCAAATTATTCAACCCAGCGGCATCCAAACCCATGAAATCTGCTGAAATAAGACAAAAGTTTCTCGACTACTTTGCGGCGCGTGATCACGAAATAATGCCTAGCAGTTCCCTGGTTCCTGCCAATGATCCCACTTTGCTGTTCACCAATGCGGGCATGGTACAGTTCAAGGACGTATTCCTTGGAGATGAAAAACGGGAAAGGGTCAGGGCGACAAGTTCTCAGCGATGTGTGAGAGCAGGTGGCAAGCACAATGACTTAGAGAACGTGGGCTACACCGCTCGGCACCACACGTTTTTTGAAATGTTGGGCAATTTCTCGTTCGGTGATTATTTCAAACGAGGGGCCATTCAGTTTGCGTGGGAATTTCTCACCGAAGAACTTGGGTTGCAAGCTGACAGGCTCTGGGTCACTGTTTATCAGGATGATGACGAAGCGGCTGACATCTGGCTGAACGAGGTCAAAGTCGACCCAGCGCGCTTTTCGCGCCTAGGTGAGAAAGACAATTTCTGGGCGATGGGTGATACCGGTCCCTGCGGGCCCTGCTCTGAAATCTTTTATGACCACGGCTCTGATGTGGCGGGAGGCCCGCCGGGCAGTCCCGATGAGGATGGTGATCGCTATATCGAAATCTGGAATCTGGTCTTTATGCAGTTTGAACGGAAAGCTGACGGGAGCATGACGCCACTGCCGAAGCCGTCTGTTGATACCGGTGCGGGCCTTGAGCGTATCGCAGCGGTTCTTCAGCAAGTTCACAGCAACTACGAGATAGATCTCTTCGTTGAACTGATCAGTGATATTGCGCAGATTACCGGGACTAGTGACTTACAGAATAATTCCTTGCGTGTGATTGCCGACCACATTCGCTCTTGTGCGTTCCTTGTAGTCGATGGAGTGACTCCGTCTAATGAAGGTCGCGGATACGTTCTGCGGCGGATTATTCGGCGCGCCGTGCGACACGGATATCGGTTGGGTGTCAAAGAGGCTTTTTTCCACAAAGTTGTGGCATCTCTCGCGCGCGTGATGGGAGAAGCCTATCCTGAATTGCTAGAGCGTCAGACTTACGTCGAGAAGATGCTGAATGAAGAGGAACAACAGTTTGCCCGCACTTTGGATAATGGAATGGATATTCTAGAAAAAGCCATTCAGGAGCTGTCAGGTGCTGTGATTGCCGGTGAAACGGTATTCAAGCTGTATGATACCTACGGTTTTCCGGTTGACCTCACTGCGGATATTGCGCGCGAACATAATCTGACTCTGGATATGTCCGGTTTTGAGGCTGCCATGGAGGTTCAGCGCGACCAGGCTCGGGCAGCGAGCAACTTTTCTGCGGTTGAGAAGCTCGATCTTGAAGGGCTGGAGAAAACAGTTTTCACGGGGTATACCAGTCTGACATCAGACGCGCAGATCGTCGCGATATTTTCTCCGGCCAACGAAAAGCTTGATATTGTTCCGGCCACCGGTGAGGTGCTAATCGTCCTCGATACCACTTCTTTCTATGCTGAATCGGGAGGACAGATTGGTGATGCCGGTTTGTTGGAGAGTGGTGATGCGCGCTTCGAGATCTCGGACACACAGAAGCAGTCAGAGATTTTTATCCACAGGGGCAGGCTGACCAGTGGAAATCTGAAAATTGGGGATTCAGTGAGGGCGCTGGTGGCCGGTAACGAACGGTCAGCGATTACGCTGAATCATTCGGCCACCCATCTGATGAACGCGGCCCTGCGCAGCGTGCTCGGTGATCATGTGCTGCAAAAAGGTTCTCTGGTTGAGGCGGACAGACTGCGGTTTGATTTTTCCCATGGAGCCCCTCTGTCTGCTGAAGAAATTCGGAGCATTGAAGCGCAGGTGAATGCCGAAATTCTGGCTAATTCCGAAGTCAGCAAAGAAGTCATGCCAATTGAAGCGGCTAGAAGCAAGGGAGCATTGGCACTGTTCGGAGAGAAATACGGCGAAGAGGTGCGGGTCGTCTCTATGGGGGGAGACTATTCTGTCGAGTTTTGTGGCGGTTGCCATGTTGATAGGACAGGCGACATCGGTTTGTTCAAGATTGTCAGTGAATCCGGTATTTCAGCCGGAGTTCGACGTATCGAAGCGTTTACGGGGCGCGGTGCGCTAGCACTGATCGAGCGGGAGCAGGATGTCCTGCGTGAGGCTTCGGCGCTGCTGAAAACCGGAACCGAGGGTCTGCTGGACAAGCTGTCCGGCCTGTTGAGCCAAAATAGGGCCCTCGAGAAACAGCTCGCTCGGCTTAAAGCTCGAATGGCGGCAAGTACCGGCGATGATCTCGGGTCGGGCGCTGTCGAGCTGGAAGGAATTAAGATGCTGGTCGCCAATCTCGAAGACTTCAATCCAAAGTCTCTGCGCGATACGGTCGATCATTTGAAAAATAAGTTGGGTGCCTCGGTGATTGTGCTTGCCTGTGCGGCGGAGGGTAAAGTGAACCTCGTGGCAGGTGTCAGTAAAGAGGTCACTGACCGAGTCAAAGCCGGCGAGTTGGTGAACATGGTCGCCGAGCAGGTCGGAGGTAAAGGCGGCGGCCGCCCAGAAATGGCGATGGCAGGAGGCAGCCAGCCAGAAAATCTGTCGGTAGCGCTTGATAGTGTACAGCCGTGGCTGGAGGCTCGCCTGCTCTAGAGATAATCTGAAATGGCATTGATAGTACAAAAATTCGGCGGAACGTCGGTGGGCTCTGTAGAAAGGATAGAGGCCGTCGCAGAAAAGATTATTGGGTTCCGGGATCACGGATATGATGTAGTTGTCGTGGTTTCTGCGATGAGCGGCGAGACGAACCGACTTACCGCGCTGGCTCAGGAAATGATGGGGCAGCCGACATTGAGGGAAATGGATGTGCTGCTTTCTACGGGAGAGCAAGTCACTATTGCGCTTTTGAGTATGGCTCTAGAAAAGCGGGGATACGGGGCGAGATCCTTCACTGGCGGTCAGGTGCGCATTCTCACCGACGATGCTCACACCAGAGCTAGGATCCGCGAGATTGACAGCACGCGGATTTTGGCGCAACTAGAGCAGCAGAATGTAGTGGTGGTGGCCGGATTTCAGGGGGTTAATGAGGCCGGGTGTATCACAACCCTTGGTCGGGGTGGTAGTGACACGACCGCGGTCGCACTCGCGGCAGCGCTCAAGGCAGATGAGTGTCAGATCTATACCGATGTCAAAGGTGTGTACACCACTGATCCGCGCGTGGTTGAGGAAGCCCGCTTGCTAAAAACAGTAACCTTTGAAGAGATGCTTGAACTGGCGAGTTTGGGCGCTAAGGTGCTGCAGATTCGTTCGGTCGAGTTTGCCGGGAAATATAGGGTGCCATTACGAGTGCTTTCCAGTTTTGAGGAGGGTGAGGGCACTCTGATCAGTTTTGAAGGAGATGAGGCTATGGAAGATCCGAGCATTGCTGGTATTGCGTTTGAGCGCGACGAAGCCAAATTGACCGTGACCGGTGTGCCTGATTTGCCAGGAACCGCCTATAACGTCATAGGGCCGGTGAGTGAAGCAGGCATTGAGGTGGATGTTATCGTTCAGAACGCGGCTGCTGATGGTACGAACGATATCACTTTTACCGTTAAGCGAGGCGAAAGTGAGCGCGCCAAATCAATTCTGGACAACATTGCCAGTTCCCTAAAAGCGCGGGCGGTGGATTTGGATACCAAGATCTGCAAAGTCTCTCTGGTGGGTGTGGGTATGAGGTCTCATGCGGGCATTGCCAGCAAAATGTTCAAGGCGTTAGCGCAGGAAGGCATCAATATCCAGATCATAACCACTTCCGAAATAAAGATTTCAGTGGTCATTGAAGAAAAGTATCTCGAATTAGCCGTGCGCGCGTTACACAGTGCTTTTGAACTGGGTAATCCGGACGGTGAACACAGCAGCGCCTGATCTGCGTCTAAGGCGTATCCGGCACATAGACTGATTTATGGGTTGGCAATTTGCCGAGATAAGCAGATACTAGGAGAAGACTGATAGTGTCATCTCGGAATCCAGTGGTTTTGATCCGAGCAAAAGTCTGGCAAAGCGCAGAAGCTTCACTCTTGAGTTGGGCAAGAAGGAAGGGCCAATTATTCAGTGAGATCGTGACCTCAGTATGCAGTTCTCTTTGCGTCGCCATTCTGCCTTGCAGGAACTACACAATGGAATGACTACTGGAGATAGGAAATGTTGATACTGACGCGCCGCATTGGCGAAACCCTCATGATCGGAGACAACGTCACCGTCACTGTCCTGGGTGTTAAGGGTAACCAGGTTCGAATCGGAGTGAATGCTCCAAAAGATGTTGCCGTTCACCGCGAGGAAATCTACCAACGCATCCAGACCGAACAACCCTCAGAGAACTCTGGCGAGAAGGAACACTAGCGTCGGGTCTGGTGGCCGACTTAAGAGCTCTAGGTGCACGCAGGTCTTGGCGAATCACCTTGACTAGTGGCGGAGAGTGAGGGATTCGAACCCTCGATAGGGGTTAACCTATACGCCCTTAGCAGGGGCGCGCCTTCAGCCACTCGGCCAACTCTCCGATATTCGGGACATGCCCCAAAAACGTTTGAAAATCATATCACAAGCTAGCAGGCTGACGCATCGACTAGCGCTCAATACTGGCTGTTCCCTGCATGCATAGCTGACTATCATGATTCGCAATCCACAGGGTAACATTGCCATCGGGGTCGGGTCTGGTACCGTGAACACTGAACCGGTGGTCCCCAAAAATCGGTCCTAAGGCTCTGAATTCAAATGCCTTTATCACTTCTTCCGGGAAATTTGAGCGCAACAGTTCCAGCATCAGAGTGGCCAGCAGTGGCCCGTGAACAATGATGCCCGGGTAGCCCTCTGTTTGCGTGGCATACTGATAATCATAGTGGATTCTGTGTGCATTGAAGGTTAAGGCAGAGTAGCGAAACAGCAGACGTGAATCTGCGATTAATTTAAGGTGATAGTCGCCAGACGACTCAGCAGCCGCCGGGGCGGGGGGAGCAACGCCGGGTTTTGCGGCCTCGCGATATACAAGATCTTGAATTTCCGTAATTGCAGGACGCTGCTCTGACCCGATTTCATGGCGGACTTTGACAAACGTCAGTGCGCCGCTGCGTCCCGTAGTTTCCCTGATGTTTTCTATGGTCGATTGGCGGGTCAGTGTCTCGCCCAAAGTGATCGGGGAATGAAACTGAATCTGGCTACCTGCCCACATGCGTCTTGGCAGCTGGACGGGGGGAAGAAACCCCCCCCGCTTGCGGTGGCCGTCAGCAGCGAGTTCATCCTGCTGAGCCGTCTCGAGAAAATACAGCCAGTGCCAAAGAGGAGGCAACCTGTCTCCTTCTTTTGGATCCCATGCTCGATTGAAGGTGGCGGCTAAAGCCTTGCAGGGAACCGGGTTCAGGGTGTCTGACAGTGTCTCTGTTTTGCCAATCCATCCGAGCGCATGCGTTTTATTCATTAAAGGCGCCTAGCTGTTGCTCTTACCTACTTGCATCAGAATTTAATGGATGCGCCTGTCGGTTGCCACTACAATGTACAACTCTTTTCTGACTGATGACGACAACCGGATGTGAGCGGAAAATACTTTGAAGAACTTGAAGTGGGTGCGCTGTATAAACACCAACCGGCGCGGACTATCACTGAGACCGATAATCTGCTATTTACCGCGCTCACCCACAATCCGCAGCCTTTGCATCTGGATGCTCAGTTCGCGAAGGAGTCTCAGTACGGCCAAATCCTGGTCAACAGTCTGTATACGCTGGGACTGGTAGTGGGTCTGTCTGTTGCTGATACCACTCTCGCGACTACAATCGGCAATCTAGGTATGGAGCGTACTGAGTTCCCGAACCCCGTTTTCATCGGTGATACCCTGAGCGTTTCGACAGAGATTGTGGACAAGCGGGAATCCAGAACAAAACCTGATCGAGGGATAGTTTGGTTCAAGCACCTTGCCCGTAATCAGCGAGGCGAAATCGTGTGTGAATGCTTGCGCAAAGGCATGATGCTTAAATTAACTGCGGGCGATTCTGAGAGAAACTGAGCATGGCAGTGGTTCCAACTCCAGGGCCGAAGGGGCCACGCAGATCACTGCATTTCGTACCGGGCGGTAATGCAAGAATGTTTGAGAAGGCTTTGACGCTGAATGCGGATACTCTGATTCTTGATCTGGAAGATTCGGTCACGCCAGATAATAAGGAAGCAGCTAGAAAGGCTGTTTGCGATTGGATTGAACAGGCAGACTTTGGCGCGAAAGAGTGTCTGGTTCGCATCAATCCGCAGGACACGCCGTGGGGAAGAGATGATGTCGAAGAGATTGCTGGGGCACATCCGGATGGACTGGTGCTCCCCAAAGTGAGTAGTCGCGCCAGTGTGGATGCAGTCGACCGAGTGGTCAGCTCGATTGAAGAACGGAATAATATGCAACCTGGCGCAACCTCTCTGGTGCTTATCGGCACTGAAGTGCCTGAGGCGGTGTTTTGTCTTGCTGATATGGCGGGGAACGGCAGGGTTGACGGTCTTACCTGGGGGGCAGAGGATCTCGCCGGGGAGTTGGGCGCCCGCGCCAAGCGAAATACCGAAGGGGTTTATCTTGATGTGTTCCGCTTTGTTCGCTCATCCTGCCTGCTGGCGGCTGCTGCAAACCAGGTACATCCCATTGACACAGTCTTTGTCGAAATTACAGAGAAGGCCGCGCTGGCTAAAGAGTGTGCTGAGGCGGCTTCAATGGGGTTTATGGGTAAGCTGACGATTCACCCGACTCAGATTGACGTGGTGAACGGGGCTTTTACGCCCAGCGAAAAGGAGATCGCAGCTGCTAGGGAACTACTTCTGGCGTTTGCTGAAGCCCAGTCTGAAGGCAAGATGGCGTTCAGCTTCAATGGGCAGATGGTTGATGTGCCGCATTTGAAACGAGCCCGCAAGGTGCTCGCCATTGCTGAACAAATTGATGTTCAGCTGAAAAGCTGAAGCAACAATGGAAGGCCTAGCCTGCGACTAAGGGCTGTCTCTTCCATTGTTTGAAACAGGAATGAATGACCCGTGGATTTTTCTGAGCCGATTGACCTGAAGCTGATTCGCGAGGCGGTCAGCAATGTGTGCCGGGATTTTTCCGATGAGTACTGGGAAAGGCAAGATCGCGAAGGGCAGTACCCGCAGGAGTTTTATGATGCCATGGCCGAGGCAGGGTGGATTGGTATCGCGATTCCTGAAGCCTATGGTGGTGCCGGCAAGGGCGTGCAGGAAGCCGCCGTGGTGCTGGAGCAGGTAGCAGCATCGGGCGCGGCGATGAATGGTACAACCCCCTTGCATCTGTCCATGTTTGGAATGCACCCGGTGATCAAGCATGGCTCAGAAAGCATGAAAAAACTATATTTGCCGGACATTGCCAGCGGCAAGCTCCAAGTCGCCTTTGGGGTGACTGAGCCTAACGCCGGTAGCGACACGACTTCAATCGAGACCAGGGCAAGACTGGTGGATGGTCATTATGTCGTGAGCGGCAGGAAAGTTTGGACCACCAAGGCGCTTGAGTCAGACAGGGTGCTACTTCTCGTTCGAACACAGAGCAAGCAGGAAGTTGAACGAAAAACTGACGGAATGACGCTGCTGTTCGCAGAACTCAAACGTCCCGAGGTAGCTATTTCCCCGATTGCGAAGCTTGGTCGCAATGCCGTGAGGACCTGTGAGGTGGTTTACGATGAGCTAAAAGTTGCTGAATCCGATCGGGTAGGTGAAGAGGGTAAAGGCTTTCGCTATCTGCTGGATGGATTGAATGCCGAGCGAATACTGATTGCCGCAGAAGCAGTAGGAATTGGTCGTGCAGCGCTAGCGCGTGCGGTGTCCTATGCCAATGAGCGGGTGGTTTTTGGCAGACCGATTGGCAAAAATCAGGGGATTGCTTTTCCGCTGGCTGAGGCCAGAACCCGGTTAGACGCTGCCGGTTTGATGGCACAAAAAGCCGCTTGGAAGCTGGATCAAGGGATGCCCTGTGGGACCGAAGCAAACATGGCTAAGTGGCTGGCAGCCGAAGCGGGATTTTACGCAGCGGACGCGGCGATGCAGACCCACGGGGGGTTTGGTTATGCCCGTGAGTATCACGTTGAGCGGTATTGGCGAGAGGCCCGTCTGATGAAGCTCGCACCGATTTCTCAGGAAATGATTTTGAATTTTATCTCGGAACACGAACTGGGATTGCCGCGTTCCTACTGACAGATTCTAAGTAACCGATCCCAAGCAGTTAGTGACGATATTGAGACAATAAAGAAGACAGCCCATGAAACACCCTATCATCCGAGGCATCGGCATCGCAGCCAGTTTATTCGCTCTTAATGTTTCCCCTCAGGAAAGTGAACGGGACGATCCTAAACTACAGTATGTTCAACCGTTTCAGGTATTCGATAACCTCTACTACATTGGCGCAGATTGGGTGGCTTCCTGGCTGCTGGTGACTGATCAGGGGCTGATCGTGTTCGATGCGCTTTACGACGAGCTCACGGACATGGCTATCCGCAACATCAGAAGTCTGGGTTTTGATCCCAATGACATCCGCTACCTGATCGGTTCACACGCTCATTATGATCACATCGGTGGTGCGGCCCGATTTCAGCAGGAGTTCAGGGCCGTGGTGATGATGACCGAGGAAGACTGGTTGATGACGGAGGGAGCGGCTCGATTTAGGGAATATCCACGGCCGATACGACATTTGTCGGCAAGTGATGGCAGCACGCTCACGCTGGGACGGACGCGCCTGCAATTCATGAAAACGCCCGGTCATACGCCAGGTGTGCTGTCGACCCGATTCACAGTTTATGACGATGGCTATCCTCATACCGCTTTTATGTTCGGGGGCGTGGGTTTGAATTTCAACGGCGTAGAACAGGCCCAAAGTTATATAGAAAGCGTCAGACGCCTGCAGGCGCTTCAGGGAATTGAAGTCAACATTCCGAACCATCCCTCGGTAGCTGACGTTTTCGAGCGTCGTGACCGCCTTGCTGAGCGTGCTGAGGGTGACCCCCACCCGTTTGTTGACCCTGAGGGATGGAGCAACTTCCTTGCGCTCTGGTTGGAACGTGGTGAGCACTATCTCCAGCAACAGCGGGAATTGGCCAACTAGGCGTCGGCGCTGACACTGACTTCGAGTGCGCAGCGAGGCCGCTGCCTCTCGTTTCTGCCGATTATCATTTATCCGCCTTGGCTCTGACTCATTGTTCAGGCGGCCAGGGGAGCTTTACTGGTTCAATTTGCCAGCGAGCGAACAGGCGCCGCGCCGATCTGAGTTGCTCTCTGCTCATGCGCGCTTCAAGACCGGATAAAACTTTTTCTGATTCGGGATGCGCTTCCCGTTGAGCGACCTGTGCCCACGCGTGCGCCTGCACAAAGTCCTGCCCGATCGGCTCGCCGTCGCGGTACATCACGGTCAGGGTCATCGCCGCACTGGCATGGCCGGAGCGACCCGCGGCAGAAAACCAGCTGACTGCCTGATCGACATCCCGAATAACTCCGGTGCCTTCTAGGTACAGACTGGCCAGATTGGCTTGTGCGTTAATATGCCCCTGCACCGCTGCCGCCTCTGTCCACCGGAAAGCCTGCCTATAATCCTGATCAACGCCTTGTCCGGTAAAGTAAAGAATGGCCAGATTGTACTGCGCTAGGTCCAGACCCTGCTGGGCAGCCAGACTGAACTCGCGAAAGGCAATGTCGTAGTCACCGGCAAAAGCCGCGTTCACGCCATCCTCATAATCCGCACTGGCAGTCACTGCACTAAATGACAGGCTGAGCCCTATAAATTGGGTGATCCAGTGGGCCCTTCTGGCGCGGCAGCTTGAATAACGCATCTTCTATTCCGGGCTTTCCATAAATTTTCAAACTTGCTGAGTTGTTCTTGCAGGCTCTCAGGGCTTAATCAGGACTAACACCCCGACTGTAAATGAGCCGGTTTCCAGAAGTGTAGCGTATCGCGATTGTTCATCAAATGTGCCCCTGGCCCTTTTTCAGTGATTACTAGGAATAGTCAGGAATTTCGCTATAATACGCAACTTTCGTCCGGGCGTGCCGGACCTGATTTGCGCACCCGTAGCTCAGCTGGATAGAGTACCTGGCTACGAACTAGGGGGTCGCACGTTCGAATCGTGCCGGGTGCGCCATTTTGTTTTCATCATCAAAAAGCTTAACGCCCTGAAAGGCTCGGTGGTTTCAGGGGTTTGAAAACCCTCCCTACGGACATTTGCCAATCTGTCAGCAAAAGTGAGCTTATCACTGCAAGACGGTTTGCCGCATGTGCTTAGCAAAATTCCTTACGAACTGAGATGTTGAAATCGAGAGAAAACGGTGGCAAGGACGACCGCAAGATGTGTACGTACCACATACATGCAATCTTGGCAGGGAGATCACTGCCGTTCTCCCGTGCACCCTCTTCTCTCTTGTAGCATGGAGATGTTGTATGCTCTAGATGATAAGATTTTGACCATGAAGGAGGTTGCGACCTACCTAAAGCTTGCCGAGAAGATCGCCGAAAGCCTGGCCGCGGCGGGTAAATTGACAGGTTTCAAAGCAGGGGGTAGCTGACTGACTGAATCTGTCAGCGTAAATGCATCAGGGGCAGGGGTTCTCTCCGTCTACAGGTGTGGCGCCCGAAGGCAGGAAACGGCATGGATCCGCTGCTTCGAGGGTGATTCTGGCTCCAATCCGAATCAGACTGCTGGTGCTGGGTGCCTGAAAAAACTGATAGCCTTCGCGTTCGGACATCCACGCTGAGGGGCCCCCGAGGAACTTGCCCGCGCTTTCAGTCTCTTCCTTGATGCGCGCAACCAGGTGCTCATAGTCAGGCTCTCCCTGGCGCTTGCCACTGAAGCTGCCAAGATCCCCGCTGGCGACGAATACCCCATCTACTCCTTCAACTGTTGCAATACTGTCAGCCTCGGCAGTGCCTTCCAGCGTTTCGATCATGGCAATGATAAGCACATTGTCATTCCAGGTTTGTCGATAATCACGCCCCCATAATCGCCCATATTGTCCTCCACCCTGACTTCTGCGCCCCTGTGGGGGATATTTGGCATAACGTACGGCATCAGCCATTTTCCCTGCGCCGTCCACCATCGGAACGATGATGCCTAACGCGCCTATATCTGTGGCCTTTTGAATCGTTCCTTCGCTTGCATCGGGGACTCTGATAAAGGGTATGGCAGGTGCATCCCGGCAAGCCCAGATCATCCTTGCTGCCTCGCTGAAGGAGAGGGGACTATGCTGCATTTCGATCCAAATAAAATCGAAGCCCGCATTAGCCATGGCACAGTATATCTCCGGATCCGCGGTATCGACGGTGCCACCAACGACTTGCTGACCCGCGATGAGTTTGCTTTTAACTGTGTTGTAAATTCGAACTTCCTGAGCGGTCGAGGAAGACCAAGCCTTGAGCAATGCTGTGGTGAGAATAAGGGTGTGGAAGAGTCCTGTCATTTTCATTATGCGCTCACTTCAAGGCTTTACGGCTTTAACGGTAAGTTTAAGGCATCGGGATTTGCTGTTTTGGATTGGTTTTTTTCATGACAATCTGTTTAGCGCGGCGGGCTTCTCCGGCAGCGGCCAGTGCTGCACGATTGGCATCGGTCACCCTTGAGTAGTCGTCCCGCCAGCCAGTGTCCCCCTGCCAGGAAAACGGAGAGCGGCACACTGTATTGGCCTGACAGGCCTCATTCAGCAGATCTAGTGCCATGTCGACGTGTTGTCGTTGCATTTCGCGGTCAAAGGGTGTGCCCAACGGATTTCCCAGGGGAAAATCTGTATGTAGGTAGCGCGGAACCCCAACATGCTCAATGATGTCGAGCGCGCTGCCGACGACGATTGTAGGAATGCCGCTGTCTTCCAGGTGGCGGGCAACCAGACTCACGGTCTGGTGGCAGACAGGTCACAAGGGTACCAGAATGGCGACATCCACTTCGTCTTTCTTCATATGGCTGAGAATGACAGGCGCATCCTCTTCGATGGTTTGCCGCTGACTGTAGGCGGTGGGGACTGACTGGAAATGCGGAGCCAGGCTGCCGATACCACCCTCCGACTCTATTGCGAGCAGAGCTTCGATCGGGAGGAAACTGCCCACATCGCGCGTGTGGGTCACCGTATCGTGCCAGGAAAGGCCCAGCGTGAACATGGAATCCGGTACAGGCCTCGAGGGGGTTGAATAAAGTTTGCGTTCGGCACGACCCTGCTCAGTATCTGGCATGGCCGTAGTTACTAGGCCTACCCGTAATTGAGGCAGCGGTTTGGTCAGCTTACTGAAGGGGGTATAGTCGTGGTGCGCCCACTGATAAGGGATGGTATATCCTTGAGCCTCGTAATAGAGGCGGGTGCGTTCCATATAGGGTACGTCGTAGGGGGACATCACTTCGCTTGCGCTCCTGTTTGAGGTGTAAGGATAGCGACAAATACGGCCAATAAAAAGAGGCATAGCAGGGCGATCGCTACGCCAATTCAAGCATCAGTCCATTAAGCTGCGCATTTTTGGTCTCAGTAGGGTCCGAAGCGCCAGTTTGAATGTTGACTCGTGGGCGTGATAGCTTTGCTCAAAGACCCTAGCCTGGATCAAAGTACCATGATCATTTTGACCAAACTCAAGTTCAGCGTTTCGGGGGTTGTTCTTGGCTGCCTGATCGCTTTTTATGTGTTTTTGTCCTCTCCGTTCGCAGCACAAGGGAGCTCTTCTATGACTGAGCCATCACCTGTTTCCGGTGTAAATTTCAGACAGATTACGGCAAACGGTTTGAATTTCAGGATTGCTGTGGCAGGCGATTCAGGTCCGTTGATGCTGCTGGCGCATGGCTGGCCTGAATCATGGTACAACTGGCGCCATCAATTATCATTTTTTTCGCAGAGAGGATTTCGCGTGGTAGCTCCGGATATGCGTGGCTACGGTTCGACTGATGCCCCTGATGCGATTGAGGCTTATGATATCAAAATTCTGGCAGCCGATATGGTGGGGATCCTCGATGCCCTTGGTGAAGAGCGTGCAATTATGGTCGGGCACGACTGGGGGTCGATAGTTGCCTGGAATACAGTGCTCATGTATCCGGAGCGATTCTCCGGGCTGATAGCCATGAGCGTGCCTTATGGTGGCAGACCCGAGCAGTCGCCGCTGGTCTCTTGGAGAGAAGCCTTTGCCGATAACTTCTACTACATTCTCTACCACAATGAGCCCGGAGGTGTCGCTGAGGAGGAGTATGACAATGACCCCGATGGCCTCATCAGCAGACTGTACTTGTCCCCTGATTCGCCGCGGCATGCACCCGAAGTGACTGATCCTAGGCGAGCTGCCGGAGGCTGGATTCCGCGACTCGGAGAGCCACTTGATCTGCCAGAGTGGTTGGATCAGTCTGATCTTGATTACGTTGTCAGTGAATTCAAACGGTCTGGTTTTCGGGGCGGCGTGAATTACTATCGAAACTTTCACCGAAACTGGGAAATTACCGCCGATTTACAGGATGCACGTATAACTGTCCCGACGCTTTTTATCGCTGGTGAACAGGATGTGGTCATTGCCGGCGCCAATCGCGGTCGTCTGCAGGGTGCTATGGAACGGGTGGTTGATGATCTGAGGGAGGTTGTTCTGTTGCCCGGCATCGGACACTGGGTTCAGCAGGAGGCGCCATTAGAAACCAACCAGGCCATGTTGCAATTCCTTGAGGGCTTATAGGGCGGGTTGATCGCGAGGCTTGCCAACCCCAACGTGATTGCGGAGGTAACTCGGCAAGCAACATCAGGCCAGCAGTGTTTTCATTCCCTCTATGGCGCGATCTACATGCTCAGTGGTGTTGTATATCGTCGGGCACAATCGCAAGCCTCCGGTAGGAGCGGCGGCAATACCATGGTCTGAATACAGTCTGTTGCTGATCTCGCCGCCCCTGTTGCCCGCAACTTTGGTAATACAAACGCCATGACTGAGCTGCTCTGTCAACGGGGTCACCAGTTCCAGATTGGCCTCCACAAGCCCCTGCTTGAGGCGCTGCGCCAGAAACTGTATGCGCGCTTCGATTCGCGCTGGTTCGAGTTGATCGTGAAGCTCTGCGGCGGTGCCAAGTGCCGCCAGCGCAGCATCGTCACGCTGACCCAGCGACTCAAATTTCCTCGCGCCAATCAGATCGGTTTCGCTGTCACCACCCCATCCGGGGGCGATGACGCTTGGCCAGATTTTTGCGATGTGCTCTGATTTGACGTACAGCAATCCAACCTCTCTTGGTCCCATGTACCATTTGTGAGCACTCGCGCTAAACGAGTCGACATTCAGGGCCGCGAGATCCAGATTGAGGGCTCCCCAGGACTGGGCGCCGTCTACATGAACGTGAATTCCGCGATCATGTGCTGCTGAGACCAGTTCGGCGACAGGTAAGCGGATCCCACTGACATTGGAAATCTGCGTAATCGCCAGGACACGCGTGTTGGGTCCAAACCTTCGGGTAAAAGTCTCCAGCAGTTCCTGCTCGCTCGTGGGCGCGGTTGGGGTGCTCACTCTGTTAATGTTGAGTCCGAAGCGCTCGGCGCGCACATCCCAGGCCACATTGTTTGTGGGGTGATTTTGATCCCAAAGCAATATCTCGTCGCCGACTTCGAGTGGCAGTCCGTTATTGATCATGTTGTTAGCTTCACTGGTATTTCTAACCAGAGCAATTTCGTCGGCGGAGACGTTCAGTTGGGAAGCGATTCTGCTGCGACACCGTTCGAGTAAGTTGGTGTACTTTGCTCTGTTATTAAAAGAGCAGTCCCGATCAACGTCGGCAGTAAAATGCTCGATGCTGTCGGTCACGGAGCGAAAAGACGGACAGAGGTTCGCGGCGTTCATGGGCACTGCGTTTTCTGTAAAGGCAAACTGGTTGCGAACCTGAAGCCAGAATCTTTCCTCGTCCATTGATTGAGCGTTGAGTGCTCTGGGAGTTGTTCCAATAGCGGCCAGAACTGCCGAGCCTTTCTTCAGAAAGTCCCGCCGGCTGCTTTTGCGATTCGGTTTCAGCATGGTGTCCTCCAATTCAGTCCGTTTAGCCAAACAGATCTTGCTCGGACTGAGATCTGCTGTACTCTGTTATTAGACAATTCTCTGAGCGCGGAATCCCGCGATCTCAGTCTCCGTGTAGCCGAGATCCTGCAATATGGCGTCAGTGTGTTCGCCAAGGGTCGGGGCCCGATGGCGTATTGCCCCCGGGGTGTCAGAAAGCTCCACCGGCGTCTGCATAATTGGGGCGGCGTTGGGCAGACCGGGAAATTCAACTGGCTGAAACAGACCCTTAGCGGCGATATGTGGGTCATTCAGCACATCCTGAGGCGAGAGTATCGGGCCTGCTGGAATTCTGGCGGTTTCCATCTCCCGAAGTGCCTGGTCGGTTGTGCGTTCAGCACACCATTGGGCCAGCCTATTGCTGATGATTTCACCGTTGTCCCCGCGGCTGATATCGTCTTTAAACCGGGGGTCTTCCAGCCAGTGTTCCTCTCCCATAAGTTCTGCCCATCGTTTAAATAGCGGGCCACCCACAGTCTGTATAAGAATCCAACCGTCTTTTGTCTTGAAAGTATCAGCCGGGCCCGAGGTTTGCGAGCGATTAAGAGTTGCCGTCCGGTTGACCTGTAGCGCCTGCTGTTCGATCGCGGTCGCATTCATCATCGTCAGGGCGGTATTAAAAAGCGCCCCCTCCACAATCTGACCCTTGCCGGTCTTGTGCCGCTCATATAGGGCTGCGAGCGTGCCGAAGGCTGACAGACTAGCAGTGCCAAAGTCGATGAACGGCGCGTAGGCTTTGACTGGCTGGTCGATTGTGCCTGACATGTACATGTTCCCCGACATTGCCTGACCTAGTCCGTCGAAACCGACTCGATTAGAGTAAGGACCGCCGCGGCCAAAAGCGGAAATCATGGTCAGAATAATGTCGGGTTTAATCTGGGTCAAACTATCATAGTCTAACCCCATAGCGCATAGTGTGTCAGGTGGCAGATTGGCGACTACCACATCCGCTGTCGCAACCAATTTTTTAACAATTTCTCGCCCCTCAGGCTTCATAGGGTTCAGCGTCAGGCCTCGCTTGTTGCGTCCAAGCTGCAGAAACATGGCGCCATCGCCGGTTTCTGTGACCGGAGAGACGAAGCGGTCTTCAGAGCCGCCAACTTTTTCGATGCGGATGACGTCGGCACCGAGATCTGCAAGTAGTGTCGCGCAGTAAGGGCCCGCGATATAGCGCCCAAAGTCTAATACCCTGATGCCTTCTAACACTTTGCTCATGTGCGTAATTCCTGTTGAAAACTGTAGCAATGGACGTTTGGTGATCTCTGCCCTGGATTCTGAGTCTACCATAAGCGCCTGTGCACCCCGAGCCGCGCCGATTGTCACCGATGCTCCAGCTTTGGCGGCCAATCAATTGGGGGTTTCTGAGGGTCCTTGAGCCCGGCAAGGGCGCGGTGTACTCTGAGTGATCATCGCGACCCTTTTATTCCAAGAAAGCTGGTGTCTTTGCGTCCATCGCAGATGGGCAGAACGGGCAAGTGTGCGACTGCATCGCTGGCTGCTCGCAGATAGCCCGAGACATGCCGCGGAGCCTGTGACTCAATCATTCAGAGACCATTAAATGACTCAGCATCTTTCACGCTTTAACGCAATCTTCCTTTTCTCGTCTTCAGTTGCTTTGTGCTTTTTTGCCAGCTCGGCGCTTGCGCAGGGCATTGCCCACCCGGGCTATGAAGTTGCGCCCGAACGCAGAACCACCGGCATCGGTAAGTTCTACATGGGTCGTGAGATTTCATTCGTCATGGGGCATCAGGCTGCGCAATGGCTGAATAGGCCAAGCCGGATTCAGGAAGAAATGCCGGATCAGGTTGTGGCGAACATGGGACTATCAGTGGATGATGTGGTCGCTGACATTGGCGCAGGGTCAGGTTATTTTTCATTTCGCATTGCGGCTCTGGTTCCTGAGGGCAAGGTGCTATCGGTAGACATCCAGCCAGAAATGCTGCAGCTCATTGAGGAGCAGAAAGTGCAAAACCGAGTCGAAAATATTGTTGGGGTGCTCGGTGAGATTGATGATCCTAATTTACCGGCTGAATCTATCGACGCGGCAATCATGGTTGACGCTTACCATGAATTTTCCCATCCGTTCGAGATGATCAATGGCATTTATCAGGCGCTGCGCCCGGGCGGCAGGATTTTCCTTCTCGAATATCGGGGCGAGGATCCCTCTGTACCGATCCGGCCCTTGCACAAGATGACCGAAGAGCAGGTCGTGAAAGAGATGAGTGTTTTCGGTCTGGAATGGACAGAGACTCTTGATTTTCTGCCTTGGCAGCACATGATGATTTTTACCAAGCGAGGATAAGCCATCCCCTGTATGTGCCGCAGCCTTGTTTTATCCGGGCTGTCCGGCTTGCCCAGAAGTCGTCAAAAGCTCGCCGCTGCGCTTTTTAAATAGGCTGCTTTGATCATACTCACACTCCAGCCTTCAGCTTTGGACGCTGTTTGCGAGCAATTCCCGAAAAGAGGATAATTGGGGTTCTAAATGGCAGCGGCCCAGCCGAGTGTTCTGACGGACTCCATCGGTGCCTGCCCGTCTGAAGTATTCCTAAATTGCAATTGAGGAACATCATGCAACGTGAATCAATGGAAGTTGACGTAGTTATTGTTGGGGCAGGCCCAGCGGGTCTTGCGACTGCCTGCAAACTGCTGCAGTTGGCACAGACCGGTGAGCGCGAGCTAACGGTCTGTGTGCTAGAAAAAGGGTCAGAAATTGGCGCGCACATCCTATCTGGAGCGGTTTTCGAGCCCAGCGCGCTAGCTGAATTATTCCCGGATTGGAAGGAGCGAGGTGCTCCTCTGCGAACGGCCGTCACCAAGGATTCGATCTACTACCTCGGCGGTAGCGAATCTTCTTTTAAGTTTCCGAGTTCGCTTGTTCCCCGTACCATGGACAACCATGGCAACTACATCATCTCTCTCGGGAATTTGTGTGCCTGGCTGGGCGAGCAGGCCATGGAGTTAGGCGTCGAAGTGTTCCCGGGCTTTGCTGCCGCTGAAATCCTCTACCATGAAGACGGTAGCGTCAAAGGGGTTGCCACGGGTGATATGGGGGTTTCTGCCAGCGGTCAGCAGAAAGCGTCCTTCGAGCCCGGGTTTGAATTTCATGCTAAATACACCATTTTCGCTGAAGGTTGCCGAGGGCATCTGGGCAAAGAACTTATCAAGCGCTACCGCCTTGACGAGCACTCAGACCCTCAACACTATGGTATCGGCATTAAAGAGGTGTGGGAAATACCAGAAGAGAAGCACGAAGACGGGCTGGTAGTTCACACTGCCGGTTACCCCATGATCGATGATTCCTATGCAGGGAGCAGTGGCGGGTTTTTGTATCACGCGGAAGGTAATCAGGTATCGCTCGGGCTTATTGTTGATCTAGGTTACAGCAACCCGCACATTAGCCCGTTCGACGAGTTTCAGAAGTACAAACAGCATCCGGTGATCAGGCAGTACCTTGAAGGCGGTAAGCGTCTGAGCTACGGCGCGCGGGCGATAATTAAAGGTGGCTTGAATTCGTTGCCGAAGATGACTTTCCCCGGCGGCTTGCTGATCGGTTGCGACGCCGGCACTTTGAATGCCGCCAAAATCAAGGGCAGTCACACTGCCATGTGGTCAGGAATACTGGCGGCCGAATCACTGTTTGAGGCGCTGGGTGCAGATAATCCTGCAGCCGAAGTCAGTGAGTACACAGCCAGATTCAAAAGCTCCAATCTGTACCGCGAGTTGCACCAGACCCGAAATTTCAGCGCTGGATTCCACAAATTCGGATTTTGGCTGGGAAGCGCCCTTGCCTTTATTGAACAGAACATCTTCTTCGGAAAGTTTCCTCTTACGGTGCATGACAAGTCTGAAGATCATGCCCAACTCAAATTGGCGTCAGACAGCCCCCGAATTGACTATCCGAAACCGGATGGGGTGATTACGTTTGACAAGCTGTCATCAGTGTTCCTGTCCAATACGAATCACGCCGAGGATCAGCCCTGCCATTTGCGCCTCGCGAATGTCTTCGTCCCGCTGGAGGTTAACCTGCCGAAATACGATGAGCCTGCGCAGCGTTACTGTCCAGCCGGCGTCTACGAGATAGTTGAAGAAGCAGAAGGCGGCAGTAGACTTCAAATCAATTCCCAGAACTGTGTTCACTGTAAAACCTGTGACATCAAGGACCCTTCCCAGAATATTACCTGGGTCGTTCCTGAGGGCGGGGGTGGTCCGAGCTACCCTGGTATGTGATTCTTAACGCAGGGGCATGATCGTAAAAACGTGAAGCAGCGTCAGTTTGCGACTTGGGTAGGTTCTATGATGAGTTATTCTATAGCTGCTCGTGAAAGAAATTTTGGTCGCTTGAACTTCATGGCTTCACTTGGGAGTGGTCGGTCAGACCACCGTGGCCTTGAAACGTTCCGGGCTCTGCAATGATTTGAGGTGCAAATGGCAAATCGTGGTTTTCAACGACTGCTCTGGCTCCATGCTCTTGTCATGCTTACTACAGCCTGTTCGAGTATTGATCTCGAAACCGGATTTGTCAGGGACCGGCGCATAGAATCCGAGATTATTTCTCAGACCACTGACACCTATCCTGAAATCGATCCCCTCTACATAAGTGCTGACATCACAGCGATGCTCGATCGGCTTCTTTCGAAGAACGACAGTCCCGCGTTGCGTATTGCCAAGATTCAGACACTATTGTTCAACGAGGGCTACCTGAATCTTCAGTATTCCGAATCCCAGACTCTCACAGCCGATGAGGTGTTCAGATCCCGCCGGGGAAATTGTCTTTCGGCTATGAACTTATATATTGCCATGGCGCGCTATGCGGGCATAGATGCGGCTTTCCAAACGGTTGCGGTGAGGCCTGAATGGGATAAGCGGGGAAAGTTGCTGATTCTGAGTCGGCATATCAATGCTTCAGGCAGTTTGGGTTATAAACGTAAATACATCGTGGATTTCACGCCAGAGATTCAACTCCAGCAATTGACCGCTGAAATTGTCAGTGACCTACACGCCCGGGCGCTGTTTTTCAACAATCTGGGAGCTGAAGCGCTGGTGTCTGAAGATCTGGAGGCAGCGCTAGAATATTTTAAAAATGCTCTGTTTCTTAAGCCCGACTTGGCCATCGCCTGGAATAACATAGGAGCTGCATTCAATCGAGAGGGGGACCGCGAGCTGGCTGAATACAGCTACCACATGGCCTTTTGGTACGAAAAAAATAATGCCACGGCGGTAAATAACCTAGCCAAGCACTATCGAAATGCTGGCGCGCTGGATATTGCGGAACGATACGAGCTGGCTATCCAGCAATTCAATGAGCGCAATCCGTATTACCATTTCAGTAGGGGGCAGGTGGCCCTTGAGACAAAGGATCTTCCGCTCGCGCGGGAATCGTTTTTGAATGCCCTGCGGCTGAAAGGAACTGAACCAGATTTTTACAATGCGCTAGCAAAGGTGCACGCCGAGATGGGCGAAGAGCTGAGGGCCGCCGAGCTGCGGCAAAAAGCCGAAGCTGTGCTGGTAAGCGATGCAGCAATCTATCGGCCGAGTTCAGATAAGCTACGTTTGATTGATTCTTCAGGGGTTATCGGGAAAGGCCGGGCCGGAAACATGATCAAGCTGGTTCAGTTGAAAAATCAGCCCTGGTGAAAATTTGCAGTCATTTCCGACATTATGACCTATGAGCCCGCGTTGAGCTGCGGGTCGCGCCAGTATCTAGTGCCTTTGATGGTCGCCTGCAAGGCCAGGCCAGACTGCGTCAGCTGATACACTGTGACATTGTCCACGATTGCCTCGCCGCTAACCGCGGCCCCTAAATCGCCTGCTTTTGCCACGGCATCAGCTTGTCCGCCAATGGAAACGCCAACATCCAGAAAGCGCTCAAGTGCTGCACGGTCATGGAATACAAAAACTGCTCTGAAATCTTTGATTCCGGCGCCTAGACCAATCCCGACCTCGCCCATGCGCATGAAGGTTTCAATATCGGTTTTATTGTCTCTGACGACGCCCAGCCCGCCGCCGAAACTCGCTAGGATCAGATTGATATTAGCGTTGGTGAACACGGCGTAGCCCGCGGCGCTGTCGACCTGTACCCTGGTATCAGGCTTGAGCGCGTAGAGTTCAGTCAGCACCTCCTGACGCATGTTGAGCACATTCTGGCGGCGCTGTTTGAGGCTTGCGTCCCCGAGGCCCGTTGCCGTGCAGCTGAGCAGGGTCACGATTAAGGGCAGTAAAAGGCTGTATTTCAGGGGGGTCATGCGAAATGTCCTTTTTTTCAACAGTCTGACATATGATATCCGGTTTTGATTAGTTGCTACGGTGCAGAGCGAAGTCGACCATCTGATCGAGCGTCTCGCGATACCGGGAATCTGGCAATAAAGACAAGCAAGCCTTGGCCTGTGTCGCTTGTTGCTCGGCCTTGTCCAGCGTGTAGGCGATGCCCCCTGATTTGAGTACGATCTTGATTACCTGTTGCAGTTGTTCAGCGTTAGGTGATTCTGCGGTTAAGCACGCCCGAGTAAGCACTTTTTCGTCAGCCGAGCAATGGGTCATCGCAAACAGCAGTGGCAGGGTAGATTTTCCTTCGGCGAGATCATCTCCCAGGTTTTTGCCCATGGCTTCAGCTTCCCCCTGATAATCAAGGACGTCGTCGATGAGCTGAAAGGCTGTGCCGACATGCATCCCGAAGCGTGCCAAAGCTTCGGCGGTCGCAGCCTCCGCGTTGGCAAGTATCGCACCACATTCAGCGGCCGCTTTGAACAGAATAGCGGTTTTGTTTTCGATAACGCGCATGTAATCACGCTCATTGGGCTGCGGGTTGGATTTTGCCAGCAATTGTAGGACTTCACCCTCGGCAATCTTGTTGGTGGTGTTGGCCATGATTTCCATAATGCTAAGATTGCCAATGCTGACCAAAACCTGAAATGCCCTTGAGTAAATGAAATCTCCGACCAGAACGCTAGAAGGGGTGTTCCAGGCGGCATTAACAGTTGGTCTGCCGCGGCGCAGGGTGGACATATCCACTACGTCATCGTGTAGGAGGGTTGCGGTGTGGATGAATTCGATCACCGCTGCCATAGGAATGTGCTGATCTGTTTTAATACCGCAGGCTTTCGCAGTTAATAGCACCAACAACGGGCGCAGTCGTTTCCCACCCGCGTCGACGATGTAGTGGCCTATACTCTCAACCAGTTCGACCTCGGAGTAGAGTTGATCGATCACGAATTGGTTGACGGCATTAAAATCGGCCGAGACGACTGATCGGAGTTGTTCGGACATGGCGCGTTTCAAAGGGTGAATGACGTCAATCGGTTGGCTTGAAGAATTCGATGCATGCTAGGGAGCCTGAGGATGACTGTCAAGGCAGTCGTTGCGCAAAAAGTCGAGCAATTTCGTGGGCTCTGTGGCTACCCAGAGCAAGCAAACGTCATGCGATAGCACTTGCCTCTGGAAGGGGTATCCCGTAGAATTCCGGCCGCTATAAAGTTGAGCGAACCCATTCTCGATAGGTACCGGAGGGAGTTATGTACGCGGTGATCGAAAGCGGTGGTAAACAGCACCGAGTGACGGAAGGCGAGATACTTCAGCTTGAGAAGTTGAAAGCTGGTGCCGGTGATGAAGTCACCTTCGACCGAATTCTGTTGGTCGGCGAAGGGGAATCGGTCAAAATTGGCACACCGTACATTGAAGGTGGACAGGTTACTGCTGAAGTACTGAAACAGAGCCGCGGTAGCAAGATAAAGGTCGTTAAATTTAACCGACGTAAGCACTTTCAGAAAACTCAGGGCCACCGCCAGAGTTTCACCGAAGTGAAAATCACTGGCATAAAAGGCTAGGCTGACACGGGACTAGGAGTGAACAATGGCACATAAAAAGGCAGGCGGTAGCACCAATAATGGCCGCGATTCCATATCCAAACGCTTGGGCGTCAAGCGGTTCGGTGGGCAGGAAGTGAAAGCCGGAAACATTATCGTTCGACAGCGGGGCACTAAGTTTCACCCGGGCGAGAACGTGGGCTGTGGCAAGGACCACACACTCTTTGCCAAGGCGCACGGCGTGGTTCGATTCGTGGAGAAGGGCCCGCACAACCGGAAATTCGTCAGCGTCGAGACGGCTTAAAACGTCATTAGTTTTCAGAAAGCCCCGTCAATCGACGGGGCTTTTTTGTTTGTGCTGAACTCATCAGGAGTTGGCCGGTATTCAGGTTATGAAATTTGTTGACGAAGCAGAGATCAAGGTCGAGGCTGGAAAAGGCGGGGATGGCTGTCTGAGCTTTCGTCGTGAAAAATATATCGAGAAAGGCGGGCCCGACGGTGGCGATGGCGGGGATGGGGGCAGTGTCTTTCTGCAAGCCGATGCGTCCCTGAATACGCTAGTCGACTTCAGGTTTCAGCCGCGTTATCGGGCGCAAGCTGGGCAGCCTGGCCAAGGCCGCAACCGTACCGGAAGAAGGGGTGAAGATCTGCTGGTGAAGGTGCCGATTGGCACCAGCGTTATCGATATCGACACCGAAGAGCTGATTGCCGATCTGGAGACGGTCGACCAGCGGGTAATGGTGGCGAAGGGCGGTTTTCATGGCCTGGGGAACACCCGTTTTAAATCGAGCATGAACAGGGCTCCGCGGCAAACAACTGAAGGGACAGCGGGCGAAGTGCGCACCCTACAGTTGCAGCTGCGGTTGGTGGCAGATGTCGGTTTGCTGGGTCTGCCTAACGCCGGCAAGTCAACGCTAATTCGCTCAGTATCTGCCGCCCGGCCAAAAGTCGCTGACTACCCGTTTACCACTTTGGTGCCAAATCTCGGGGTGGTAAGTCTGGGTCTTGAGCGAAGTTTTGTCATGGCAGATATCCCCGGCCTGATTGAGGGCGCCTCTGAGGGGGCCGGTCTGGGCTTTCGTTTCTTGAAGCATCTGTCTCGTACCCGGCTTCTGCTGCATCTGATTGATGCGCTTCCTGACGATGACAGCGATCCGGTAAGCAATGCTGCAGTTATTTTCGAGGAGCTTCTGAACTTCAGTCCGACCCTGGCAAAGAAAGAGCGATGGCTGGTGATTAACAAAATTGACTTGCTGCAGCCGTCTGACAGAGACGCGCTGATCCGCGAACTCCGTGACAGGCAGAACTGGAATGGGGAGATCCTGGCGATTTCTGCTTTGAGCAGTGAGGGCTGCGATCAGCTTTGCACTAAACTTATGGATTCCATCGAAACCCACCGAGCAAGAATAAAAGCGGACGAAACCTATCGTGAACTTCATCGGGAATGCGAACAGGCGATGGCGTTTGAGATCAAACGCAGTATTGAGAACTCTCGTGCCCACCGCCGCAGTGAGTCTGAAGGGAAACTTGAATTGAACGACTGGTGTGACTGAGAGTGAGCACATGCGCAGTCAGAAAGAATAAAGGTTATGAACAGAGAAAAATTCACTCAGGGCAAACGCTGGGTAGTCAAAGTCGGAAGCTCACTGGTTACCAATGATGGGCTGGGGCTTGACCGAATGGCTATCGCAGACTGGGCAAGGCAGTTGGTCCGCCTCAAGTCGACCGGTACACAACTTGTTCTCGTGTCCAGTGGTGCGGTGGCAGAAGGTGTAAGCCGTCTGGGTCTGGCTGAGCGCCCTCGTGAAATTCATTTGCAGCAAGCTGCTGCGGCTGTAGGACAGATGGGTGTTATTCAGGCCTATGAAAGCTGCTTCATGGAGCATGAGGTGCGTGCTGCCCAGATCTTGCTGAGTCACGAGGATCTGTCTGATCGTACCCGTTACCTCAACGCTCGCAGCACTCTGCAAACACTACTGGAACTGGGTGCAATGCCGGTGGTTAATGAAAACGACACGGTCGCCACGGAAGAGCTGTGCTTCGGTGATAACGACACATTGGCGGCGCTTGTAGCGAATCTGATTAATGCCGATGGCATGGTTATTTTAACCGATCAGGAGGGTTTATTTACTGCAGACCCCCGCGTGGTTGCTGATGCGCGCCTCATTCCGAGTGCTGCGGCGAACGATTCTAGTCTGGCCGACATGGCGGGCGCTGGCGGAAGTCTGGGGCGGGGTGGCATGCAGTCGAAACTGAATGCTGCGAAATTGGCAGCACGGTCTGGTACCGATACGGTTATAGCTAGAGGCAGGATAACAGATATCCTGATGCGACTTGCTGAGGGCGAGGAGCTAGGCACGCACCTATACGCTAACTGCGAGCCTATGACGGCTCGAAAGCAATGGTTGGCTGGTCAACTGAGCCTGGCAGGGACCTTGGTTCTCGACGCCGGGGCTGTTGAGGTGCTGCGGCATTCGGGCCGCAGTCTGCTGGCGGTCGGGATTCAAAGTGTATCCGGCGGCTTTCTCCGCGGCGACGTGGTGGCCTGCCATGATCTCCAAGGCGTGGAAGTCGCTCGCGGGTTAGTTAATTATGATGCGGTGGAAGTCGCCCGTGTTTGCGGCAAGAACAGTGATCAGATCGAGGGTCTGCTCGGCTATGTTGGTGAGGAAGAGGTCATCCACCGTGACAACCTCATCCTGATCTGACAGGCGAAAGAACCCGGCGGCAAGCCAGTTTTTTCGTCTGATTACTACTTACTGCATGCCTTTTACGGCGGTATTTAGACGGCTTTTGTGCCGCGCGGCCTTGTTTTTGTGAATAATGCCCTTTTCCGCCATTCGATCAATTACCGGAACTGCTGCATTGTAGGCGCTCACCGCAGCGCTCTGGTCGCCGTCGGCGATGGCCGCGTCAACTTTCTTGATGAAGGTGCGCACCATCGAACGGAAGGATGCGTTGTGTCGACGTCGCGATTCTCCCTGACGGGCTCTTTTGCGGGCTTGTGGAGAGTTGGCCAAGTGTAGCTCCTTGTTACTGTCTTTAAAATTTGCTCCGATCGAGCGGATTTAAACTGATGGTTTAGCGCGGCAGAGTCGGACGTCGCGTTGACGGGTCGCCAATATGCCGTTTTCAGCTATTGATGTCAATATTTCGGATACTCTAAATGGCTTTTCTCAATTTTTGAAATATATAATAAAATCAGTAATTAACCAGATTAAGTTAACTGAGCAAGGAGTCTGCTGGATCTGCAGGGAGACGATTCATGCATGGAACCAATTCCGCATATGAGCAGTGATCAGCCAGCCACCGGGCCATCAGAGTCATCCGAACAGACTTCCAGTGAAGGTTTGCTCCGCTCGAGTTGGGTAACTGGTTCTATGACTCTGATTTCCCGCTTTCTGGGACTGGGCCGGGATATCGTGATTGCGCGGTTGTTTGGCACTTCCGATGCGACGGATGCGTTTTTTCTGGCGAATAAAATTCCGAACTTCATGCGGAGGCTGTTTGCCGAGGGTGCATTCAGCCAGGCCTTTGTGCCGATATTGTCGGAATATCGAAGTCACAAGCCAGTCGAAGCCGTTCAGAATTTGATTGGCGCGACCGCTGCGAGTCTTGGTGGCTTTTTGCTTATCATCACGCTGGTAGTTATAGTCATAGCGCCCAATCTGGCGGTACTGATTGCCTACGGTTTTACGGATGAACCGGAAAAATTTGCCCTTTTTGTGCAGATGCTGCGAATCACCTTTCCTTATCTATTACTGATTTCCATGACCGCTCTATGCAGTGCTGTACTCAACAGTTACGGCCGCTTCGCTGTGCCGGCCCTGACTCCGGCGCTGCTGAACGTCTCACTGATCAGCTGCTCTTTCCTGCTTGCCCCCTATCTACGGCAACCGGAGCTGGCTCTGGCATGGGCGGTATTGATCGCAGGCTTTGCTCAGTTATTGTTTCAGCTGCCTCTTTTGGCTCGTCTACGCCTATTACCGGTACCCCGGCCTAACCGTGACACAGAGGGCGTGTCGCGAATCAAGCAGCTGATGCTGCCGGCGCTGTTCGGAGTTTCCGTCAGTCAGATCAATTTGCTGCTTGATACCATGATCGCATCTTTACTGGTCACGGGCAGCGTTTCATGGCTGTACTATTCCGATCGCCTGATGGAGTTGCCGCTAGGCACTTTTGGCATTGCCATTGCGATAGTTGTTCTGCCGAGTCTGTCGCGGCATCACGCCGAATCTTCACCTGAAGCCTTTTCTGAAACGCTGGACTGGGCGTTGAGGTTGGTAGTACTGATTGCGTTGCCGGCAACCATCGGACTAATGTTGCTGGCAGAGCCGCTGCTGATCACCCTTTTTCAGAATCAGAACTTCCCAGTCGAGGATGTTGTCAGTTCGGCCGGGAGTTTGCGGGCATATGCTGTTGGCCTGCTAGCTTTCATGGGGGTGAAGATTTTTGCTCCGGGGTTCTACGCCAGGCAGGACACGGCGACGCCTGTGCGCATCGGGATGATTGCGATGTCAGCCAACATGGTCCTCAATCTTTTGTTTTACCTCGGTGGTTGGGCCCATATCGGTCTGGCGCTTGCCACGAGCCTTGCCGCTTATCTCAACGCCGGGGGGTTGTTGCTGATGCTTAAGCGGGCAGACGTGTTTCGGTTTCACCCAGGCTGGCCGCGCTTTCTTTTCCAGATTATGCTGGCAAACGTGATCATGGTGGTTTTTGTTTTCTATGGTTTGGGCTCCTGGTCTGCCTGGCTAGAATGGTCTGTATTCGAGCAGATTGTCAGGCTGATCTTTCTGGTGTTTCCCGGAATCATGGTTTATCTCACTGTTCTTTTTGCAACAGGTATGCGTTGGTCGCAGTTCAATCGGTAGGGATTCAAAAAGACCCGTTACGTATGAGTTATCGAAGCAGGCTGTGATTCAGGACAGATTATTTACGAATGGATAAACCAACCCGCAAAAAGTGGTCAGCCACGGCATCCGTAAGCAGGTTATCTAACAGGTGAAAAAAATTTACTCTAACAATAATATCGCTCTGGTCTGGCATGTAAAAAACATGCTTGAGCATCAGGGGATTGAGGCAAAAACCAGAAATGGCAGCTTGTATTCCGTAGCCGGGGAATTGCCAGTGACCGAATGCATGGGTGAGGTGTGGGTGGTTAACGCGCTCAATTATCAGACAGCTGAGCGAATGATCAGCGAAATGGAGCTAGCCAGCCTGGCCGAATTCGATGCCTGGGTCTGTCATGTGTGTCACGAAGAGGTCGAGGGCTCTTTTGCGGTTTGCTGGAACTGTCAGGCCGCGCCAAAAGAACCAGCTACCGGGGTAACGGAGTAAATCAGGAATCATTGCCATCGGCTCTGTGTCACGGTGCGCACGGAATTTGCTTCAGGCGGCACCAGACTAGAGATTGTTTGTGCCTGCCATCAGGCCCGGGACATGAATTTTCCTGTGGCGGTATTCACTTTAACTGTTTCACCCGGCGCTAAATATTCGGGAACCTGAATTTCAAGACCGGTTGATAAAGTTGCTGTCTTGCTCCGGTTGGTCGCTGAGGAGCCCGTTACAGCTGGTGGTGTGTCGATAACCTCAAGACTCACTGACTGAGGCAGTTCGATGGCAACAAGGTTGCCGTCAACAATGAGTGCTATGATGTCTTCCTGCTGTTCGATCAAATACGGAATTTGCGCATCCATCTGACTGGCTTCTAGGCCGTACTGGGTGAAATCTTCCATATCCATGAAGTAATAGATTTCACCATCACGATAAGAGTACTGGACTGTAATTCTTGAGCAGTCTGCTTCTTTTACATGATCTTCACCTTTAAAAGAGCAGTCCAGCTTCTGGCCCGTTTTCAGGTTGTTAAAGCGAATTTTATAGAGAGTAGAAGCGCCCCTTGAGGATGGCGATCTGGCGTCCAGCTGCTTTACGATATACGGAAATTCATCGATTTCCACTATCATACCTTTTTTCAGATCACTCGCTTTGGGCATGGCTTTTCCTCGTTTTGTCTCGGTCTATCAGGCCATGAAAATTGCCACGTTCGCGTTGGCCCGAAGCAGTGCGAAAGTTAAAGCAAAGCCCGCTGATGCACAATGGCAACAGGATGAATCTGGAATTTCTTTGAGTTGGTTCATGATTTACCCCATAATCCACGCCACCTCGATATCGGAGTAGCTATGGCAAACGCAGAGAGCAATGAGGTTCATAACCTGCATATCACAGGATTTGAACACCTGCCCACGCCTGATGAATTGCGGCAAGAGTTTTCGCTTCAGGGTCAGGCTTTGGATACAGTCCGAGAAGGTCATCGTGCAGTGAAAGGCATTCTGGATCGCACAGATCCGCGCCTGATCGTCGTTGTTGGTCCGTGCTCGATCCATAACCCAGATGAAGCATTGCAGTACGCCCGCTTACTTAAGCCGCTGGCGGACGCGCTGTCTGATGAGCTGTTAATCCTGATGCGGGTTTATTTCGAAAAACCGAGGACGTCTATCGGCTGGGAAGGGTTGATTTACGACCCGTTTCTCGATGGTAGTCACAGGATCGACCAAGGGCTCCGTACGGGTCGCAAGCTCATGCTGGAAATAGCCGAGCTGGGCCTGCCCATCGCTATTGAAGCTCTGGATCTGATCTCTCCTCAGTACTTGCAAGACCTCGTGAGCTGGACGGCAATTGGTGCCCGTACTACGGAATCGCCCACACATCGCAAGCTGGCCAGCGGTATCTCCTCTGCTATCGGCTTCAAAAATAACGTAGACGGTGAACTTTCAGTGGCGATCAACGGCATTCGATCGGCATCAGCGAATCACAGTTTCATCAGTGTTACCGGTGAGGGGCGCGTGGCGGTATTCCGCACGGAAGGCAATCCGCACTGTCATATCATCTTGCGCGGTGGAAAGACCCCCAACTATCAACCTGCGTTTGTGGCGCAATGTGAGGCTGAGCTGCGAAAAGCGGGTCACGCTGAAAATCTCATGATCGATTGTAGTCACGGGAACTCACAGAAAAACCCGGCCAGACAGCAGGAGGTTCTCAACTCGGTCGCAGATCAGATTGCTCAGGGAAACCGGTCCATCATCGGCGTAATGCTCGAAAGTAATTTGGAGGAGGGCAATCAGCCTATCCCTGACGATCTGGCAGAAATGCGCCCTGGCGTCTCCATTACTGACGCTTGCATCAGCTGGACGACGACCGAGACACTCCTGAGGGCATTTGCGGAAGCCATTCGCAGCTCGCTACAGGCACGAGCGGTCTGACTGCGCACGCATGCGCTCTCTTTTCGTTTAGTGGCTTAGGGCTCAGCCATTCGGGTTGCAACAAGTGCTCTGGGGCTGAGACAGCGACTCAGAGAACCGCCTTGATGCTTTCAACCAGATAGTCAATGTTCTCGTTATTTATGCTAGCCACGTTGATCCGGCTGGAACCCACTAGGTAGACACCGTACTCCTTGATCAAGGTCTGAATCTGATCTTTGCTGACGCCCAGAAATGAAAACATGCCTTTCTCTTGTTCGATGAAGCTGAAGTCCCGGTCAACTCCGGCGCTCTGAAGTCTTGCGACCAGAAGCGCACGCAGGCTGTTGATCCGGTCGCGTATTTCTTTGAGCTCGGCATCCCAGTCACTGCCGAGGTCAGGATTCTCCATGATGGTCTGAACGATGGCAGCGCCGTGGTCTGGTGGCATGGAGTAATTGGCGCGCGCTGCTGCTGCCAGCAGCGTGGTTGCAGCGGCAGTGGCATCGGCGGTATCGCAGATAAGCGTTAGGGCTCCGGTGCGTTCGCGATAGAGACCGAAGTTCTTTGAGCAAGAGCTTACGACGATCAGTTCTGGCAAAGACTCTGCAAGTAAGCGGACTCCAAAGGCATCCGAGTCGAGGCCGTCCCCCAGGCCCTGATAAGCCAAGTCGATTAATACTGTAAAACCCTGAGCCAGTGCTGCATGCTTTACGGCCTGCCATTGCTCGGTGGTCAGGTCAGCTCCGCTTGGATTGTGGCAACATCCATGCAGCAACACCAGATCCCCCTTAGGAACCTTACGTAAGCACTCAAGCATCTCGTCAAACTTAACAGCATGGGTCTCGTAGTCGTAATACGGATATTGCTTGAATTGAAGTCCGGCTGAGCCAAGCAGGGGGATGTGATTCGCCCAGGTCGGATCGCTTACCCAGACAGTTGCATCTGGGTTGGCCTGACGAATGAACTCAGCGGCAATGCGAAGTCCGCCGCAACCTCCGGGAGTTTGTACAGTGACTCGACGATCGGCGAGTGATCGCTTAAGCGTGTCACCCAGCATCAGGCTGGCAACGATCTCATTGTATCCGGCAGCGCCAGTAGGTGCGACATAGGCCTTGCTGTCCTGCGAGGCAACTAGAACTTCTTCTGCTTTTTTTACCGCGCGCATCACTGGTGTCTTGCCGTTAGCATCTTTGTAAACGCCGACGCCCAGGTCGACTTTAGAGGGATTGGTGTCGGCGCGGTAGGCAGCTGACAAGCCAAGAATAGGGTCCGGTGGAAGCGGCTGAAGTGATTGGAACATGTTGGCGTCTCTATCTGCGTTGGTAGGCTTTTAGGGTGTTTTGAAGTAAGGAGGCGCGAGTCATCGGTCCGACACCTCCGGTGACAAAAGTGATATGAGAACATTTGTCCTTAACCTGTTCAAAGTCGACATCACCGACATTGCGGAATCCAGATTTGCGTGTGCTGTCCGGTACCCGGGTCTGGCCCACGTCGATAACGACCGCGCCGTGCTTGACCATATCGGCAGTGACAAATTCAGTTTTGCCGATGGCCGCGATCAGAATGTCGGCGCTGGCACATAGTGCTTTGAGATTTTTCGTCCGGCTGTGTGCGAGGGTGACCGTCGCGTTACCGGGGTTGGTGTTGCGCGACATCAGAACTGCGATGGGCGTACCGACGATGTTACTGCGGCCTAATACCACACAGTGCTTTCCTTCCGTTTCAATCTCGTAGCGCCTAAGTAATTCCATGATGCCGTTGGGCGTGGCCGAGACAAACGTCGGCAGCCCGAGGCTGAGATTGCCGACATTTTCGGGGCAGAACCCATCGACGTCTTTTTTTGGATCGATCGCTAGGATCACCTTATTTTCGTCAATCTGTGGGGGAAGAGGCAGTTGAACAATGAATCCGTCAATTGCGTCGTCGCTGTTGAGTTGGCCAATTTTTTCCAGCAACTCCGCCTCCGTGATGCTTGTCTTCATCCTGACTATCGTTGAGCCAAAACCAACTTCTTCGCAATCGCGGACTTTCATGCCGACGTAATTCTGACTAGCGCCATCATTACCGACTAGCACTGCCGCAAGATGAGGAGGGCGCTTGTCGGCAGCAACGATGGCTTNAACCTCCAGGGCGATCTCCCGGCGTATTTGTTGAGAACATGCGGTTCCGTCGAGTAGCTGCATCGTGGTCAATCCAAGTGAAGTCATGGAGTCTGGTTGCCCGGCAGACGCGCAGACAGATACGTTAGTTAGCGAGCATTTAACGAGGCCGGTATGTTAAATGACGCGCTGGTGCAGCTCAAGCTGAGTATTACCAGTGTCCTGAGTTTTCCATGGACAGCCAGGGTTCCGCGGGGGATATAGGTTCTCCCTGANGCAGTAATTCGNTGGAGATGTTGTCAGGAGACCTGAAAAACGCAATACGATCGTCACGAGGAGGACGAGCGATCGTTACGCCGTGGTAAAAGAGACGCTGACAGAGTGCGTAAATGTCGTCCACAGCGTAAGCCNGATGGCTAAAATNTCGGCCTTCTGCGTGGTCCTNAGGGTCCCAATTATAANTCAGTTCTACCTGACCTGTTTCATCACCGAGCGCGGCGAGAAAAACCAATGCGATATGCGCCGGCTCATTGTCATATCGACGCAGGTCTTCGAGGCCGAGCTTGTTGCAGTAAAAATCCAGTGAGCTTTCTAGGTCGCTCACTCTGACCATCGTATGTAGATATTTCANCAGCCCGGCCTTCTGCTTTGGCGACTTTGCCGTATTGCAAAGCTAGTAAATCATCATCGATAGGATGCTCTAACCGGCATGCATCAGATCAAATGCCTGATTGATGACTTCTAATGGTATTGTGTGGGCGAGCGCNTCATCAGTTGNCTGTAAGAGGGTCTGCGCAGNANGGCAATGTCTGACCNGCTGTGTCGAGAGATTCTCGTAGCCNGGAATGCTGGAGCCCGCAGTCAAGGGCGGTTATCATCCGCCGCGACGTNTCGANTGTGAATACTGATTTCAAGTAACTAAGATAACGAAGTGGAACTTTTAACTGCTGTACTAGTGATTTTTGTGGGCTCTTATGTGCAGAGCTCCATTGGGTTCGGTTTGGCGATTATTGCTGCGCCGCTGTTGTATTTCATCGACCCTCTGTACGTGCCTGCGCCNATCACAATTTGCGCCTTAACCTTGTCCGTCGCCAATGCGGCAAAGTTCTGGAAATCCATTTCGTTTGCCGGTCTAAGATTTGCCATACTTGGTCGCATTCCGGGGACAGTAGCCGGAGGACTTCTGTTGCTTTGGATTGATCAGCGCTCGCTTGCTCTATGGTTGGGTCTTTCAGTTATTGTTGCCGTCAGTCTGAGCCTAGCAAATATCATGTTGAGACCCACTGCGCCCGCCATGTTTTCAGCCGGATTCCTTTCGGGATTTATGGGGACCAGCTCCTCAATTGGAGGGCCGCCGATGGCGCTGGTGCTGCAGCATGAGGAAAATGACTTCATCCGGGCTAATCTCGCGGCTTTCTTCATTGTCAGCTGCCTGATGTCTCTGGCGATGCTGTCAACCGTNGATCGCTTCGCCTGGCCGCANATCCAGGTTTCATTGCCCTTGATTCCGGCAACCTTGCTGGGTTATTGGGTCGCNATGAAAACNTTGCGTCTAATTTCTCATCAGCGGCTGAGGACAGCATCCCTACTTTTGTGTGGGATTGCCGGATGCAGCGCCGTGATGTCCTTCTGGTTATGAGTTAAGCGGTTTTTGCTGGTGATTGTTTGTTTAATAGTTCGGTTGATTCTTCCGGTCAGTTATCAGGTTTCAAGGCCGACTCAATGTATCTGAAAGCGGCCGCCTGCAGGAAATCGATGACGGAGTGAAGATGGCAGACTGGCCGCAGGAAACTACCATAGCTGCATTCAAGAGAGCATGGACCCTGGAAGGGGAAGCTTTCTGGGCCACTGTGTTTTCGATGCATCAGGAAAAAATGCAAATAAAGAGCCCCAAAGTTGCGGTTGCTAATTTGCAAAAGATCTTTGAAGCCACGTTCAAGCTGGCGAATGCGAAAGGTTTCCAGGCGATGACTCTGCGGGATCTCAGTCGGGAAGCAGGGATTAGCATGGGAGGGTTGTACGCCTATATTGGCAGCAAGAATGAATTAGCCTCGGTCATTGAAGGCGTTTTGCGCACCTATATCGATCAGGTTATTGGTGAACTGATAAACGAGGATCTTGATCCGATCGCCCGTCTGCGCGCGATCGTTTTCGGTGAGGTGTTCATGATTCAGATCCTGAACCCCTGGTACTATTTTTGCTACATGGAATTGAAAGGGCTTGATCGGGAGCAGCAACAACAGGCGCTAGATCTCGAGTCGCGATTTGACGGCCTTTTAGTAGATGCCATCCGAGCAGGAATGAAACAGGGCCAGTTCTCCTGCGAAAAGCCGAAACTGCTCGCGGCATCGATTACCGCTCAGCTTCAGCAGTGGCACCTGAAGCAATGGAAATTCAAGCTTCAAAAAGTCAGCATGGAAGAGTACGCAGAGCACATTTTTGAGAATCTTATGCTGTGTCTGAACCATCGTCGATAATTCGGCCGGAATCAGGTGTTTTTTGCGATTAAGCCGGTCTTATTGGCGTAGAATGCTCTGATTTCCGCCATGTCCTTGTCGAAGTCTCCGCTTGGCGTATAGAAGTCTGCAAACCCGGCTTGTTTTTTGCTGGCATCGACATAGCCCAGCAAAATCGGAACCTTTGCGTTTTTGGCTATATAATAGAAGCCACTCTTCCAATGCTTGACCCTGCTGCGTGTTCCTTCAGGTGGAATTAGTACAATCAGCTCATCGTTTTCCGCATATTGCCGGATGGTTTCGTTGACCATGTTGTGGGAAGCGGAACGGTCGATGGGAATACCTCCGAGCCATTTCATGAGCCATCCAGCCGGGAAAGGAAACAGGGTGTGCTTACCCATCCAGAATACCCTTAGCTCGAGTTTGAGTACCACCATCAACATCAGGGGAAAGTCCCAGTTACTGGTATGTGGAGCACCGATCAATACGCAGCGCTGGTGAGGCAGGGGCTCGCCGCGCGTCGACCAGCCGATAAGCTTCAGTATGATCCGAGACAGCAGTCTGAGAAAGGGCGTCAGTACGGGGGTTGAAAAAACCGTCGTACGCATGGCCTACTCGCGTTCCCCGACCAGTCTTTCTAACTCAACCAGAGCCCGATCCGCTTCCGTCTGAGCCGCCTGAATGGAATCCACGTTGTCGGCCGGCAGGTCTTCTCCGAATTTTTCAGCCAGTGCCACCCGGGCTTTTCGGGCGGGGGCATTGTCCTTGTGTCTGCAGGCTTGTATGTGCACCGTGAAAGAGTCGCAAAATTTCGCTTTATCTTTATCGAGAGTGAAATCGGCTCTGTCTTCGCGGCAGGAGTCTGAGAAGGCGGAGTCATAATACTCACGGCCAAGGCATGCGTGTAAGTCAGCGCGACACTTGCCGAATTCTTCATTTCTGGAAAATAGCAGGAGCATATTTTTCAGCTCTGCGCCGCATTTCCAACATTGCATGTCGACACTGCGGCTAGCCATTCTGACCCCATTCGCTAACGAGGTCAGAATAATTGGTCTCGGGCCTCGGTTTCTCCGGCCCGGCTTTGGTGCCAAGATATAGGAATCCGATGATTTTCTCGCTTTCTTCCAGTCCAAGTCCCTGCGTGACAATGCTTTGGTACGCAGGCGAACCGGTCCTCCAAATCACGCCTAGATCGAGAGCGAAGGCCGCATTAATCATATTCTGAGAAGCTGCCGCCGCTGATAGTATCTGCTCCAATTCCGGGATTTTCGGATGAGGTGTCGGGCAGGCAACAGTCACGATAATTAGCGGCGCTCGGTGCGGCTTAGCTGCAAGCTTGTCAGCCTCAGCGACGCTGATCTCAGGGTTCTCCTGTTTGGCTGCGGCTACCAACAGTTCGCCTAGCCGACTGCGGGCCTGTCCTCGGATGACCAGAAAACGCCAGGGCCGCAGCAGACCGTGATCGGCTGCCCTGACCGCTGCCCTGAACAGATGGTCCAATTGATCTGGGGTCGGTTCAGGATCCATAAGGCGGGGTGACGACGTACGATACTGTAGAGCCTCTAGCGCATTCATGTGTGTTCTCCGGAAGGGGTTCTGCTTGGAGGAGTTCAGGCAATTTCAGGGCGAAAGGATATAGGAAAGTGACAGTGAGAGGAAACGAAGCGCTGCTTGGGGTCTAACTATTCGTAATGTAATGGAAATTGGTCGCTCTCTGTTATGCGCTTGACATCTAAACGATGGTATACTTTCAACTATATTCACCGATAACGTGTGTGTTTACGTACGCTTCGCCGGCTAGCCACGCACACCCAAGCCTTCGGCGCGAAGCCACTAATCCGCGGTAAGTTCGCAGTATGAATTCAAAAGTTGACGTCATAGCAGCTAGCTCTGAACGGGTACCGTATCCGCAGGATCGGTCACGGTTTTTCGGCTCCGTGAAGAAGGAGACGCTTCGGCTGGTGTTCTCCTTCTACTCGCCGGATGGCAACGAAATCGCCATGCCGATTGCGAGTATGTCAGCCTACCTGAAGCAGGAGTTTTCCTGGGTGGAAGTGCTTCTTGAACCGGTATTGATACTCAGGGATGCTGAGCAATACTCTCCGGAAAACTACGCGAAAACCATAAAGACGCTGGACGCCGACCTGATAGCGTTCTCCATCATGAGCCCCCACTGGTATCCAATGGAGCCCTATTTCGAGGAAATAAAGAAGCTGATGCCGGACCTGCCGATCTGCATTGGCGGGTATCAGGCCATGCTGTCGCAGGAACAGACGATTGCAAACCCGAACGTTGACTACATCTGTGTCGGTGACGGAGAGTACGCGATCGGTAACATAGTGCAGCATCTGCGGGGATTTAAAGATGGCCCAGCAGACGGCATGTGGGAAAAACTGATGGATGGCGAAATCTATCAGACTGAGGCGCATCAAATCGGTGATCTCAAGGCGCTGCCATTTCCTGATTACGAAGTATTTTCCAAAGAAGACGGGTTCAAGGATGTGAACTCTTCCATTTTTGGCCCCAAGGGAAAACTAGTGTTGCCGGTTATGACAGGCCGCGGTTGTCCCTATCGCTGCACCTACTGCTGTAACACGCCAATTCTGGAAGGGTGGCGCTCTAAGAAAGAGTTTCTGCGCAAGTATGAGCCGGAGGCCATGGTGGCGGAACTCGAGCGTCTGCGTGACGAATACGATGTTGGCTACTTCGAATTCTGGGATGAGCTGTTTTTGTCGAATCTGAAGTTCGTCAGGGCTTTTCTTGAAATTTACAAAGAGCGCATCGGCCTTCCGTTTTCAATCAACTCCCGCGTAGAGGTGATGAACGAGGAGTTTTGCCAGACTGCTGCTGAGGCCGGGTGCCACACGATCTGGTTTGGTATCGAGAGTGGTGATGAAGAGTATCGGGCCAACATGCTCGGTCGGAAAATGAAAAATCAGCAAATCATCGATGCGGCCGACAACTGCAAGAAAGCCGGCATCAACAGGCTGACATTTAACATCGTCGGTGCCCCGCTTGAAACGGCTACCAACATGCGCGAAACCCTTAGGCTGAACCAACGGATTGCGCCTGAGCACTTCTTCTTCTTCCCGTACATTCCCTTGCGCGGTACACCCCTGTACAACATCGCCAAAAAAGAAGGGCTGCTGCTGGAAAACAAGAAGAACCTCCATTATCTCTCGGCAGCAAACGACAGGCAGTTCACGCTTAATATGAAAGAACGCCCTGAACTCTTGACCGCCGATGAGTACAACGAAATTTGTATGGAAATGCTAGAGTTTCAGGAAAAGAACAATCGCCTGACATACTCTGACTCCGAAGATGGAATGTGTGAGGCGAGCGTTGACGACAAGAGTTTCTCGCTTGTTGAAGAAGAGGTGGTGTCGAAGGAAGAGCCCCTTCCGTTCGGAGTGCCGCCTGCTACTCAGTCGAAAGGCTTCGTCAAAAGCGTCATCAATTTTTTTGGCAGATGATTCAGGCGAAGGGACCAGCTTCCTGTAGTCGCTGCTCTGCCGCAAGTGCCCGATTGAACGTCCGCCATGAGATAGCGGCCATTAAAAAATTGCCGCAGACCGCCCCTGCAAAGAACCCCTCTAATCCGAAGTAAAGACTGCCGACCCAGGCTAAGGGCACATAGAACACAAAAAAGCGCGCAATACTGAGATACAGCGCAGAGGCGGGCTTATGCAGGGCATTAAGGCTTGAATTGGTCAGAATTACGATCCCTTGCAAGCCGTATCCGATTGGCAGAATCCACAAAAACAAAGTGATTGCTCTGGTCACGTCAGCGTCCTGAGAAAAAACAGACGCGAGCAGTGGCGCGGTAAGTGCCAAAAGTACATAGACTCCTAACTGCCAAAAGCAGATGAAGCGGATCGCCAGGTCATACGCATCCCTGACTCTGTCCAGGCGTCCGGCGCCGAAATTTTGACTAATGAGCGGCGGTAACGATGAAGACATGGCCAGGACCAGCAGGGTCGCTAGGGGTTCAAGGCGAGCGCCCACGCCGTAGGCGGCTACTGCATTGCCGCCGAAGCCAGCCACGATTGCTGTCATGACGCCACTCGCCAGCGGCGTCATCATATTGGCACCGGCAGCAGGAATGCCGATACGCAGCATGTCGCTGCCAGATTGCCGAAAAGCCTCAAGAGAGGGCAAGCTGGCGGAAACTAACTCCCGTTTAACCACAAGCAGATACATCAGGTAAACGAAGCCGAACAACCAAGCAATCACCGTCGCCCAGGCTGCGCCAGCGATTCCCAGTTCGGGAAAAGGGCCCAGTCCGAATATGAGAAAGGGATCAAATATGGCATTCAGCAGCCCGGCAGTTGCCATCAGAATACTGGGAGTTTTAGTGTCTCCGCAGGCTCGCAAGACACTGTTTCCGGACATGATGCAGACAACGAGCACGCTACCGGGAAACCAAACGTTCATGTAAGCGCTGATCGCACTGAAGAGCGCCAGATCGGCGCCCATGAGACAGAAGATAGGCTCCATGAACCACCACAGGCAGGTAGCAAGTACGGCAGCCAGCCCGAAAGAGAGGTAATTGATTACCGTGGCTGCCTGCTTCGCGGCATCAAACGCTGAGCTGCCTAGGCATTTGCCGACAACTGCGGCGGCGCCGATCCCTAGACCGATCGCGAGACTGGTGACGGTAAACGTGACCGGAAAGGTGAAACTAATTGCAGCGAGTGAGTCGGTGCCGAGGAAGCTGATGAACCAGGTGTCGACCAGGCTGAAGGTAAACAGCATGAACATGCCGATGATCATGGGCAATGTCATCCGGATAAGAGACTGCCGAATAGGCCCTTCGACAAGATTGTTGCGGCTGTCGGTCTTTTGGCTCATTGAATAGAACGCATTCCCAAGAGGTGGCGGAGCTTGGATGACCTGATATGTCTGGCCCGGCGGTCAAGCATACACGGAATCGCCGCAGTGCACGCGATAAATGTGACGCCGTGATTTAAGTCTGCTGGGTTGAGGTCTGGTTTCTGCTCCAGTGGGGGGGCATGGCGATCAGCTAAATTGGCTACGCAGTTTTAACAACTGCTTCAACAGTTTCGGGTTGGCGAACAGCAGTTCATCGCATGCACTTGGCGAAGGTTTGCCCGACTGAGTACCAACGATACCTCCGGCCTCCTGAAGAACGAGTAAGGCCGCCGGGAGTCCGTGCTTGGAAGAGGCTCGTCCCCAGCCACCGCTGAACCGTCCCGCAGCGACCTGCAGTATGTCGAGAGTAGTGTCCCCTAGCGCTCTGATTTGCCCTTCTTTGTTCATTAACTCACGAATCAGACCGGTAAGTACAGCGGCATCCAGATCAGCGGCGTTCACGCCGATCAGCGCGTTCTTGATTTCATCTTCTGTTCGGACGCGAAGGCGTCTGGCGTTCAGTTGGGCACCGCTTCCTCTGCTTGCGGTAAATTCTTCCTGAAGAATGGGACAAATTACCGCTGCATGGTTTATCTTGTTATTCAGCTCGATCGCCACGGCAACCCCGAACGCCGGGAAACCATATAATAAGTTGTCTAGGCCGATTGCTGGATCCAAATGCCAGGTTGGTTCTCCAGTTTTGCCGGGGTGCTCTCCGGATATGCGGGAGTTGACGCGGTGATTCGGGTAAGCGCTGCGGATGTGGTACAGCAGCGATTTGTCCGCGTCCGCTTCCACTGAGGCGACTTGCTGACCTGCTTCAGTTTCAACAACGCGGATGCGGTCTGGGCGCGCACTTTGCTGCGCAAGTACACCCGCCGCGTCGCGAACTGCGCGAAGGGCAATGTTTATGAGTGGATGCATTGAAATTCCTGCTGTCGCGTTCTGGTGCCGTGGCCCGAGGCTCGATAAGGCGCAGGATGATAGCAGGTTATCGATTCGCGGTGTTAATTCCCTTTGCTGCTATACTTTCGCCTCTTCGCGGATACAGAAACCTCATGAATACGCTTCCTGACATCAAAATTGTTCTGGTTAATACGTCACACCCTGGAAATATCGGTGCTACGGCGCGCGCAATGAAGAACATGGGCGTGAGCCGCCTGGCTCTGGTAAATCCAATGGAGTTTCCCAGTGGCGTCGCGGTGGGCAGGGCTGCGTCCGCACTTGATGTGCTGGAGCAGGCGGAAGTGGTGGAAACGCTCGGCGAGGCGATTGAAGATTGCGCTTTGGTGATCGGCAGCAGTGCCAGGTCCAGAAGTCTGCCGTGGCCTATGCTGACTCCCGAGCAAAGTGCTGAGAAACTCGTTATGGAGGGTCAGTCTGCACAGGTGGCGCTGGTGTTTGGCAGAGAAGACTCCGGGCTCAATAACGAAGAGCTGCACCTTTGCCATTTTCACGTTCAGATCCCGGCAAGCCGCGAATACAGCTCCCTGAATTTGGCAGCTGCGGTGATGGTGCTTTGCTATGAAATCAGGAGAGCGGTGCTCAGGGATGAAGAGGGAGCCGATAAAGCAGAGTACGAGTACTGGGATCAGGAGAGGGCGACGGTCGGGCAAATGGAACATTTCTATGAACACCTTGAGCGGGTGCTGGTAGAGATAGACTTTCATGATCCGGAAAATCCGCGCCAACTCATGCAGAGGATACGCAGATTGTTCGGCAGGGTCCGGATCGATGCAATGGAAATGAATATTCTTCGAGGAATTCTCACTAATATTGAGCACAAGATACAAGACCCGCAGGACTGATTAGCCTGGCGAGTCTGGCCTCGAGGTCGCGCCCGGCATGGAGTCATTCATGGAACTGGCCAAGGACCGCGCGATCCGATGCTGTGGCTCAGTCATCGAGAGCGGTGCGGGCAATTTGTTGTGTTGATTACGCCCGCTAGCGGCGACGGCGGACCGGTGCTTTTGTTCTGGGTTTCTTAGCTAGCGGAATGAGGCTGTTTTTTCCCTTGCCGATCAATTCCTTCCTTCCGAGCCCTTTCAGTGATTTCCGCAACAGCGGCCAGTTTTTTTTCGCCGGAAAGCAGAGGGCCTGAGTTCAGGCGGTTGCCTGTCGATCGGTGATGGCGGCTACCATATAGGCACAGCGGCGGGAGCCATCCAGCAGATAGTCCGTACGTTCAACAATGGCCCGGCCGGCAAGCAGTGTCGAAAAAAGCAGTAGTTCGCTGTGGCAATAGTGCCTGCTGGATTGCGCGGCATTGTAAACAGGGCAGTGATTTTGGATAAGCAGCCAGCCGTTCGGTATCAAGCGAACCTCGGCCATAAAGCCTTCTTCCGAGCGCAGTTCGGCCAGCTTGCTGAGTTGGGAGGGCAGGTCACTCTCAGTCTGTTCCAGTGCCTTTTGATACCGGTTCAGGTCATCATCCTGATTGTCATGGATGATCTCCTGCAAAGCCTTGTCACCAAACTGATCGCGGACGCGGGTGATAAGCGTTACACAGGCTTCGGCGTGAGCATCCGGAAATTGCCGGTGGCCCGCGTCGGTCAGCTGCCAGTAATGCGCCGGACGGCCCCTAGTCTGATGATTTTCGGCTGTTGTGGTCACAAGGCCTTTGGCTGCGAGTTCGTTGAGATGCTGGCGGACACCCATGGTGGTCATTTCCAGCTGTTTGGAGAGTATCTTGACTGATTGAGGCCCACGCGTTTTTAAGCGCTGCAGCAGGATTTGCTGGGTTTTCGGATGTGGCATGGGGCGGCTCGCTTGATCGATACTCCTGCTATCGGCAGGATAAGTAAAATATTTACTTTTTTATTGATATTGGAATATATAGTAAATTATATGCTTTACTTAATAGCCGCACAGTTTATGTAGGCTAAAGACCTCGGACTATCGTGCGGTTAACGGGTAGGGTGTCACCGAACGCACGGCGAAACTTGGCCCCGCAGTACAGGGAAATTACAGTAAACCAGTCGCCAATGATCAAGCCGAACTGACGAGCCTGTTTATGGAATTCGATGCCCCTCTGTTGCTCACTTTTGTTGCCTATCTGCTGCTGATTCTTGTTCTAGGTGTCAAGGCCTATCGACAAACCCATGATCTTGGGGACTATATTCTGGGAGGGCGGAAACTGGGTGCGGTGGTCACGGCGCTCAGTGTGGGCGCCTCTGACATGAGCGGCTGGCTGCTGCTGGGACTGCCGGGTGCGATTTACCTGTCCGGCCTCAGTGAGGTGTGGATCGGCATCGGGCTGACCATCGGTGCGTATCTGAACTGGCTGTTTGTGGCGAAGCGGCTTCGACTTTACAGCCAGCATGCTGGCAACGCCCTTACGCTACCTGATTATTTTGAAAACCGATTCCAGGATACGACCCGTGTTCTGCGGACCCTGTCAGCTAGCGTGATTCTGCTGTTTTTTACATTTTATACGGCGTCTGGTCTGGTGGGTGGGGCTATCCTGTTCGAGAACAGCTTCGGCCTGGAGTACTCCACTGCGCTTCTGGCGGGCGGCTTAATTATTGTGTCATACACCTTTATCGGCGGGTTTCTCGCTGTGGCCTGGACAGATGCCATTCAGGCTTTTTTGATGCTGCTAGCCCTGTTGATTGCCCCCGTGGCAGTGGTAATAGGGTCAGGTGGCCTCTCTAACGTATCCGTTCAATTGCAGCACATCAACCCGGACAGTATGTCTATGTTTGCAGACATGGGGATGCTGGCTTTTCTGTCTCTGGTCTCTTGGGGTCTGGGCTATGCCGGACAGCCTCATATCCTCGCGCGGTTCATGGCGGCAGAGAATCCTGAAAAGCTACTGCCGGCACGCCGCCTCGCTATGGCATGGATGGTTGTTGTGCTCTTCGGTTCGGTAACCACGGGCTTGGCTGGCATCGTGTATTTCGCTGAAGCACCTTTGGTGAACCCTGAAACGGTATTCATAGAGCTCAGCCAGAGTCTCTTTAATCCATGGGTTGCAGGTATCATTACAGCGGCCATCCTGTCGGCTATTATGTCGACCATTGATTCTCAGTTGCTGGTGTCATCAAGCGTGATCAGTGAAGACATCTATCGAGTCTTTTTCAGGCCGGATGCCAGCGAGCGAGAGTTGTTGGCCGTGAGTCGCGGGGCTGTTATCGTTATCGCGATTCTGGCTTTGATCATTGCCAGTGATCGGGAGAGCCGGGTACTGGACCTTGTCAGCTACGCCTGGGCTGGCTTCGGTGCTGCGTTCGGCCCGGTCATCGTATTCTCACTCTTCTGGTGGGCAATGACCGCGCGAGCAGCCATTGGCGGTATGCTGACCGGGGCGTTGACGGTAGTCTTCTGGTCAAACTTTGAGGGTGGTGTTTTTGATCTGTATGAGATTGTACCGGGTTTTTTGTTTGCCTCTCTGGCGATACTGGGAATCAGTGTCTTCAAGCCAGAGCAAAATGAGCAGGTGCTTGCTGAGTTTGAGGTAGTTGAGATCCTGCGACGAGCTGATTGAGCTCAGCTCCTCATCATTTTTATGTGGGCGATATCGTCTTCCAGATATGGAGAGCTGGCCGTGACAAACCCAAGCTGTTGATAAAAGCCTTCCAGATACTGCTGGGCAGAAATGGTAATCCCAAGCCCTGGCCACAGTTCCTCGCATTGTTTGATCGCGAAGCTCATAAGCTCCTTGCCATAGCCTCGGCGGCGGCTGGCCCGGTTTGCAACCACCCGGCCTATAGAAGCGGTCCGGTATTTGGTGTCGGGTGCGAGCAGCCTTGCGTAACAGGTAATATCATCCCGTGTCGGGCCTAGGACATGGTGGGCTGCCTGATCAAAATTGTCGACGTCTTGATAGACGCATTGCTGTTCAACGACAAAGACTGCCGAGCGCAAGCGAAGAATCGCATACAGTTCATCGCGGCTGAGCTGGTCAAAGGTTTTGCACGTCCAGGTGAACTCTGGCATGACAACTTGTCCGGGTTTCCAGTGATGTTGAGACTTTAGGGGCTCTGTCCCGTGACTGCAAGTTAGGTGGCCGTCAGAACCTGTGGGGCTTCAGCTAAAGCGCTCCGATAGAACAAAAATCGGCTATTTATCGTGCATGAGGTATACTTCGCTTGAGTCCCCGTGGCACAACTGGATAGCGCGACGCCCTCCTAAGGCGTAGGTTGCAGGTTCGACCCCTGCCGGGGACACCAACTTACGATCACCTTCCGACACTCCGCGTAGCAAAAACTTAAATAAATATCAGCATTAAACGTTATACTTCGGTATAGNAANGTAACTCTGTGGTTCCGCCAAAAAACATTTCTGNTGGTGGAACTGATGGTAAAACTGATGCCGAAANTCGTTAAACCGCTCACTGAACTTGCAGNAGAAAANCTGAGACCCAAGCAGAAGCCAGTCGGCACACTANTGAAAACATGGTGCTAGTCGGTGACTGCCCGAANCTTTATTGTTGCGAAAAACCAAGCGGCTCAAGGTCGTGGCTACTACGCCTGCTCATTGGCACGNGGAGACCTGAAATCGGCTTTGAGACTTACAACGGCGGTAGAGCAACCCGCAAAAAGAAAAGCACCGGCGAACAAAGTACATTTACATAAAGAACTAAGAGAATAATTATGAAAACTCTAGCAAAATTCATCATCGTACATTTATCACCGATTCTTCTGCTGTCGTGCACGGATAGCCAGGACAATTACTTTACCGCCAATAGAAATGACGGAGAGTGTGCTTCAGATGGAGAAACTACCTACATATGTGGGCTAATGAATGCAGAAGATCTGATTAGCGTTGCTGGGACTGATTTTATAATAACAACTGGCATGGCAAGCTCGGCACTAACAGATGATGAAGAGGTGACTGGTCATATTTATCTAATAAATACTGAGGACGACAGCTGGGAAGACCTTGTTTCAAAGTCGAGCTTTTCTCAAGAACTTAATGGTGCACTTTATCCTGAATGCCCAGGACCTCTGAACGTCCAAAACTACTCTGCACACGGTTTATCACTTAAAACAAAAAGTGCGGAAGTCTATGACCTGTTTATAACAAGTCATGGCGCTAGAGAGGCGATAGAAATGTTCGAACTGGACTTATCTTCAGGCTCAGCCAGTTTAAAATGGACAGGATGCGTGCCTTTGGATGAATCAATTATGCACAATAGCGTTGCTATCTTGAATGATGGGGGCTTTGTAACTACGCAATTCATGACTTGGTCTGGGGGCCTTGAGTCAGTAGTTTCTGGGCAGGCCAGAGGGAGCGTTGTTGAATGGCATCCTGCTGGAGCACCTTCTATTATGGATGGAACCGAACTATCGGGACCAAACGGCATTGCAGTTTCAGATGACGAAAAATACCTGTATGTCGCTGCGATTGGAACAAGAACTATTGCGCGGTTTGACCTAACTCAAGGAAATGAACGTGCTGTTTCTGGGGTTCTCGATAGCAACCCAGATAATCTTCGTTGGGGAAGGCCCGGAAAATTACTGAGCGCAGGTGCTAATGCGAGCGGAGACGGTTGGTCTGTTGTTGAAATAGACTCAGAAACGCTCGAGTTCAACACCATTGGCGGTATGAGCAGCGTTGCTGCGCTGCAAAACGCGAGTACAGCCATAGAAATAAACGATAAAATTTGGGTTGGCACATACAACGGTGACAGAGTGGGTTACTTTTCGAGAAATTAAGTTAGGCAAAACCTTAGTCACGATCGGGCTTTCCTCCTGACTTAGCCTGTTCGCACCGGATTGGATAGAAGACCCTAAATAACGGAGCCTAACGTTCTAAATAACTGAGTGGACTTGTTACTGAAGATTGGAATTAACTTAATCACAAGCCCTGTTCGAGGATCCGATGAAGAGTGGATGTAGATCTTGATGAACCCACGGCATGTAGAAGTCCAATATTGGCTTATTTTTACACGAAGCATAAACAGATTGAATACCTTGAAGTTTAGCTTCCCAAACAGGTCTCTCCATGAGTCCTGCTCTGTATTGAACAAAATCTGACTCAAATATTAAGATTCGTTGAAAGAGCCAATTGTGCGCAGCCAGTTCGTAATTATCATCATAGGGTTCTGAGTTTAGTAGATCATTCATCATTTCAAACATACTCAACCCCCGTTCGGTGTAAACATTGGTCATTTCCGACCAAACTTCAAGCCTAGATTGTTGTTGCGCCGCGAGAGCAATGCGTTGCGACTGTCTCATTTCAAGGCCAACAAAAAGCAGAGAACCGATGATACCCAAAATACCGAATAGTTGAATGAAGGCGTTCATACTAGTTTTTTTCATTCTTTTATCTCCTAGATTTCTTCTTCCTATCTTGAAAATCGGCTATTTTTAGAGCAGTAATTCAAAACCAAATTTTCAATCGCTTATCGCTCATTGTTAATCCTTTAATATAACAAGCGCAGTTCGTTTCCGAAAAGCAATGGATAACCGCGTAAGGATAAAAATCTTAATCTGTCATAGACGGTCTAAGGAAAAGCTGTTAGAGCATCCAGATATTCCCAAGGTGATTGAAAAGGTCGTTAGTGCAGCGCTGGATGATGAGCATAAAAACCAAGCAGTCGCTCAGAAGATACTGATAGAGAGGATTCTCCCCATAATCACTTTCGAGAAACAGTTTGATAATCGGGGAAAAATTACAATAAATGTAAGTGTAATAGGTAAAAATTGCGAAACATTGGAGGGCGAGGTTATCGAACGATTAAAACTCCGAGATTTTAATGGACAGTGGAGAGCCTGAATAAATTAGCAATTCGCTCTCTAGGACCGAGTAAGCGAAGTAAATTTTCAAGTCTGCTGACATTACGCCTAACGATTCCATGATAAGCTCATCAAATACCCTCAGATTTTCGATTCCTTTAAGAGGTCTAGGCTCAATGGAACCGATCAGATTGAGTGACCCTAAGTCTAAGCTGACGAATTGTCCATCAGCATTTAGCTGGAAAGCACCGAGGGGGCCAGCATCTATAACAACATGAGTTACTCCTACTTTTCCGACGTGCTCACGCGCTATGTTGATTGTCCCCTCAGCCGTGATCAATTCCGTTGGTTTAAACGTGGTTTTGAAGCCCAACTCTATATCTTTTATTGCTCCAGCGAGAATCTTAGCTGGGTAGTATTCGCCGTCTGATGATGCTGTAGGCAGCACAGGGCGACTTGGTGAGAAGCTCTCATGTTGGTAGCGTGTTATCTTCATTGCTCCAACCGCATCAGCTCCGTTTTCAAGGTCTGACCGGTCTACTCCGCAGTAAACATTATAGATCTTCTCTGAAGTAATCGGGTCGGTGTATTCACAATCAGAACGAGAAGCATCTGAAAACCTCCTTATGCCCACTGCCCTTCCAAATTTTGATGGGTAGGTCATTATCGTTCCAAATTTATCGAGCAGGGCATGGCCAGTGGCCCACGGGAATGTGCCACTAATCCGTGCGTCTTCTCCCCAAATTTCCACGGCCTGTTGCCTAGAGTGGCTCATCCCTAACAAATGGCCAAGCTCATGCGCCATGGTTTCTTCGTCTATGCCAAATCCCCAATTTGAATAATGTATGAATGCGGTTCTCTTATCTTTCTGAAAGCCAAAATATCCTCTGTTATTTGTTCCAGATACCGCTTGGCCAGCTGTTGGGTCATCTCCTTCATCACCATCGATGATTACTATATAGTCTGCACCTTTCAGCGATCTTATTTTCTCGCTGAACCTCCATTGCTTTTCCCCTTTCACACCATATTCAGATATGACTGTCTGTGTATCATTCCACCTTTGCTCTGGGGTGCAACGATCTTCGAGGCAATTGTTCTCGTAGTCTAGCTCTTCATAATGAACAACATTGAACTGTATTCCAGTTTTACTCTCAGCAAATATCTCATTGACTATGGTGAATATATTGTTAATTTTTGTATCAGGATCAATATAGATATCCTCTTTAAAATTCTTTGTGTAAAGAACCGCTACATCAATTTCCACATCCCTGTGGACACCAGAGTTGTTATCAGCAGGATTCGATCCTAGGAGGTTTTCATTGAAATCGCCTATTCCATCATTGTCGGAGTCCATTAAGACATCAAGAACCGGAATTGGTCCTGTAAAATATCCAGAATAGGAGTAGTCGATAAATTCGTTCGTTACCGAATCATAAATCTGAAGATTAGGGTACGAAAGTCCGCCATAAGGAAGATCGTCATAGTCAACTTCAGGTTTTAGCCGACTGTTAATTGATAGGGTTGCCTTTGAATACCCGGCGATTGAATCTATATTGCAGCGAGTCGAACCCAGCCTTTTCCATGGATTTGTATCTAGAAATACGCGTTCCTGACAATTACCCGGTAAGTCGATCAAATCTGAATGGCTCACGAAATATGAACCCACGTTCAAAGTCTCATCTGCGTATGGTCCGAGAATATCAATGATTAACGGATTCGTTTCGGCCCCCAGAGGATTATTAATTTCAATTAGCCAGGCTAAGTCTTTGTCAATTTGAGTGTAGTAGCCATCTAATAAGTCAGCGGATATTGTTACAGTAACTGCAGCTTCTTTAAGTGGAAAACGAGATCGACCTGTAGGAAAACTGCTTACTTCGCCGTTGTCGTAAACGTCATTAATCGGGGGAGGTGATTGCCAAATTTCGCTGTAAATCCAGCCGATATAGAGGGGTTGCTCTGGATGTTTTCTCGCTATTACTCTGAAAGATTCATCTCCAGAAATTATTGAGGCTGTGAAATATACCGAACCTGCGGTCATGGAAATCGATTGAAGCGCAGCGTTCGAGCTGTCTGTCGCATGCCAACCGATATCACCGTTCGGAAAGTTAAGGGTGTCTGTAATCCTGAAGCCAATAGAGCGAACAGAGCTTAGCAAGGTTTCAATTTGCTCATTTTGTTCGAGCGAATCAAGGTATGCCGAAGAAATCTGTATTGGCAAAGCTGCAAAAGTATTATTCGGCGCCTCTATTGAGGACAGTATCTCAGCATACTCTGCTTCGTCCGCTAGCTCCCAAACCGGATCAGCTAACGTATATCCAGAAATGCATAAAAGATTTATAAGAAAAATCGAACGCAAAAGGAGGGTTATTTGTTTGCTAAATTGCGCCATTGACCGGAAGGTAGTTTCTAAGAAATACACATCTTCAAGGAAGGATGCCGTTACGATATCGAATTGTAAAATCTAGAGAGAGGGAGATGCAACAATGCTCAGACGATACCTAGAACAGCGTCACATTGACCTAGACAGCGGGCGCAATTGTTTAGCTTTCAAGCGCGAATACTGGCGAGCACTTGAAGTCCTGGCCTATGAAGACGGCTGGAACAGCTGGCGTGATTTCTTCTACAGAAATATCTTACCAACCTCCAATATCCAAGCGGCGACATCGGGATTGCTACGAAGAACTGCTGCGGGAGGAACGTGGCCCGTTCGGTAAGCCGATATATCCGAACCCGTTGGCTGGTGTACCCAAGAAGAGTGAGTCTGAATAGGTGCTTACGACTGCTTTTCTTCTTTATCAAAGTTGGTAGGAACGCACATGCACGCGAGTATGAAGAAGAAAGAACCTAAGCCATCAATGAGCGGATGGGCCTCTAAGCCTAGCAGCAGGTCAGCGAACATTATCAAAGCAGGGAGCAGCATTAATGCCCAGAAACGATATTTTTTAAGAAATTGGAACATGTTGTTTTAGTTCATTGCTGCCTTGATTTTAGTAAGAGGTCAATTGAGCTTGGTTGAGTAGCCAGCATAAGCGCGAGGATTGCCCAATATTCTCCGTTCAAATCTTCACCAGACAGGAAATTGACCACACCAATACCAATAACTAATACAAAGACTATAGTGTGCAACCAAAAGATTCGTAGTCGCATTAATCGCTTGTTCATCACTCAACCCAATCAGTTAATTGAATATTAGGACATGGCACATCATGTGTAAAACACCCGTCAAACGTGGCAGGCTAGCAGGAACGCGGGCGAGACAGCTTGAGTTAAAGCAAACGCTTTTGGAGCATCCAGACGCCCCTGAGGTCATAGAGACTGCGGTACGGACCGCTTCGGACGATAATCATAAGAATCAAACTGCGGCTCAGAATACCTTAATTTATCGTATGCTGCCTATCAGCACGTTCGAGAAGGCAGTAGACAGCTGGGAAGAGATAAATATCGTGATTAATACTATACGGCCTGAAACAGAGGCTACTGAGGGAAGGTAATTTAGTGATGAGGAAGATAAACAAACGAGACTTGATTCAGTTATCAGGCATGGTAGGGATAATTGGTTCATTGATCTTTGTTGGTTTGGAAATGAGGCAATCTCAAAGAATCGCTATTGCTGCTCAAGTGCAAGCACGTAGCGATGCTGGTATGGCATTTCTTATGGCGCCACTGGAGGGTAATTTTCAGGCTGCAATACTTAAGCAAGAGAACCCTGAGTTAAAGAATATGACAGATACACAGGATCGAAAATTACTCGAGCAAATAATTGCTTGGAGGATAACGAGTCTAAATAACGCTTGGCAGCAACATGTTTTTGGATTTTTACCAGAAGCAACCTTTGAGCAAGTTAGTCGACGTTCACTTATGATGTTTGAGAGATGTGAGGAAAGAGCTTTTTTTGATCGATGGGCTACTGTCGACTTTATAGCGTATTTGAAAAGACGCTCCGTTGCAGAGTGTGATCATCCGGGAGGCTAATAATGAAAGAAGCGGGCCGGACTATTTTAAGGGCGTTTGCTTGGGTTGGTTTCTCAAGCTCAGTCCTTTGGGTCGGACTAATCTCAATCTCTATATATCTCTATGGTGCCTCTGATTTGCGGAATATTCCTGAATTAGTTTTAGGTTTCAACAACTACAGAGACATAGTTATGAATATTCTGTTTTATTCTTTCTGGCTAGGCGTTATCTATTGGCCGTCACGCTTAATAATCGCGAGAGGTAAATCTCTCTTACCCTGGAAGATTTGATGCTCATAAGATATCTAGAACAGCGTTACATTTACCCAGACAGCGGCCGCTTGTTTGGCTTTAGAGAGTGGATACTGGCAAGCACTCGAAGTACTAGTCGGCCGGGGCTTCACTACGGTATCTCAGCCAACAATCCCAAGTCGTTCGCTTCTTTTACCCACGACCGCACGTTCAGTTTTTGGTCCAAGGCCCAAAGGATTGCATAAGTCTTCGACACCTGCCAGAGCCAGAGGTCGTCACCATAAGTTTTTTTAAATTTCACACTCCCGGGCTCTTCATACCAATGAAAACAATTAGTCCACTTCTTTTTTACCTGGGTCACCGAGTCCCAAACACTACTTTTGCTATACACCTCGCCACTAAAGATACTTATGAACTTCGGTAGCCCGTTGTCGTCTTTGGTCTCTGGTGTGGGAACAAATCCTGCAAAGATCTGACACGCGTCTCCAATCGTCCACCAATCCGATCTTAGATAAGCTTCGAGTTCTTTCAGCACAGCCCCCTCCAATTAAATCGACTAGCGACGATAAAGCTCAGTTTTTCTTGGAAATCATTGTATCTCTCCTGTTTTCTGGTTGTAACACTTTCATCCATCTCTGGCTCTACCTGAGCCAAGGCAGTCTCAGTGCCTGCTGAGCGGCTTTGCTCTTGTCACCTCAATTTTGATATGGACTACGGTTTTTTGAAGACGAGAAAAAATCTGTCAGTCATGTTAGGGATTTGGCCGACCTCCTTATCTAATTCGTCGCTCGGCTCAGAGAACATATTCGATACTCTATCAAGGACAAACCCGGCGTTTTGAACTTGATAAATTACATCTACGGGATCTTCACGGCGAAAGTTTGTTCGATCTTCCTGCTCCATGTGACGGCGAGTGTGGTCGATGATTACGTATTCGCCATTAGGCTTGAGCACGTCAAAAACCGCTTTATTTATACGCTCGTTATCATCTACGCTGTAATTGTGATACTCCCTTATGTAGAGGAATTTGTCGGCAGTCCCCGCCATTATCCCAAAATCAATATCCCCAATATCGTAGAGAAGTTTTGCACGGTTATAGTCATTCTCGATTACAACTTGATGTGTCATCGTAAATTCTGGCTGATTCTTCCATTCTCCCCAAGCATCGAAGGTAGCTTGGGTGTCAATGACCATGAGATGACCCCTATCGTTAATCAGCGGCCCGAGTAATTTAGTATAGTAGGCTTGCCCTGCAGGCAAAAATTCAATTATGGTCATGTCGTCTCGAATACCCATAAAATCGATAGCAGCGATCGGGTCTCTGTCATCATCTCGATCAAGCTCCGTCTGAGAGCGATACTCGCTATTCATCGCCTTACTTATTTTTTTCTGCACTTCTGTCAGAACTTGAGAATTAGCAGAGCTTGAAAACAAAAATGACAAAGAGATTATCGCCAACATACTTTTTGGAATTAAATTAGGTTTGAGCATATCTTTTCCTTTTTTCTATCCGGAAGCCTTGCAGCAACTGTTAAATAAGCCTGTTTTCGCCATTGAACCTTCAAGACCACAGATTTAATTAATTCAGGTCAGCACGTCTTAAACTCGATGGATAACGAACTATCACTTTCATTAGCTGATTAGAATGCTGAGCATATGACGCCAGGAACAGCCCAATCTGATTGATAGTTTGAAGTGTTAGATTAATTGCAATTCTTCCAACCGATATTTTCAATGACTTATCTCTGATTATGAATCTTTTTTATCGGTTGATCTAGCCGGTAGTAGCTCACTTATTCGGTGCTCTATTTCTTCTTCTCGGCTTCGCGCTTTTTCGCGAACAGTCGAGAAATCATTAATGCGTTTAGTTATCTCGCGCAATCGTGTAAGCGACTGAAGCGTCAGTGGTATCACTGCAGATGACTCAACATAGGTCCAGCTATAGTTCACGATTGAAAATATGGAGCCAGTGCTTGCATCAGGCAAGGCAGTCCCAAACCACAGTATAAAAGACAGGAAGACAATTACCTGCGCGAAAATTATCCCGTAAAGGACAGCTTCCGTATCTGAGATTTTAATCTCCCAGATTCAAAGTCGAAGGAAATGTTTCATAATCCCGCTTGGCTTTCCTATCTCTAGAGTCCTAACTTAAAGTTCGGTTTGCTCATTCAAGTGGCCGTTTAAACGGGAAAAACGAGAATGCACTGCAGCATAAACAGCTATCATTGATAGCGTGCAAAGCAGTGCAGCAATCTCCTTCCGACACTCTACGTTGTAAAAACACTTTGGTTAAAGCAATTTCCTTTTGAGCATCGAGCCGCTTTCATGGCGTTTAAAAAGATCGTTAGCGCTACACTGGATAATGATCACAAGAACCGAGCAGTCGCCGGGAAGCTAGTGATAGGCGGATTTCTGCCTATCGGGCCTTCTGAGAAGAAGGTTGATAAAGCCAAATTTAAAAAGTCACGATTGATGCGAGCCGAAAGTGACAGACGGAGAGATCGTTGAATAATGCTCAAACGATATCCAGAGCAGCGTCATGTTGACCTAGACAGTGGATGCGGTTGTTTAGCTTTGAAGCTCCAACGCTAGCAAGAATGTGAATTCAAGGCCTATGGAAATGGCTGGAATAACTGCCGTGATTTCTTTGACATGCGGGTGTTACCAGTAAAGCCCAGCGAGTGCTCACTAGCTAGCCATGCGCGGAAGAAGGTGACGGCGTTTCTTAAGGTGACGGCGTGTCTGTTTGATGAGTTTGATATATGGAGTTCAAAAATCGCCAGACGCGACCTTTTTCTGCTGATTTGTTATTGGGGAAATAACGTCTCCTCTACTCTAAAATCAACGAAAACTTTATCTTTTCGCGCGCTCGTAGTCCAGCTGCTGAAATCCAAGGTTGAAAGAAACCGGAACAGACACTGGAAGATAACAGATCGCATCGTCGCAAGCTTGATAATCTAGAGTGCCGGATAGCGTGATCGCGTCAACCTCCCCTAATTGTTGTTCTATTTCTGCCGATGCGTTTATCACAGCTTCTTGCAGAAGCGTAAACGGCGCTTGATACGCAGGCACAAATTCATCCAGCGGTTTGAAGTGGTAGACTTCAGATTCCGGAAAATCAATTGGCCCGTAATCGACAAACTCTGAAGCCGCCATATTGAAACCCACAACTTGATATCCCATTCCTTCAGCACCTGGCGCGTATACATGCATACTAGGGCCAGGTACAACTTCTACTATCAAAGAAAAACGCTTGCCGTTGGTTACGATAGTGTCACTTGGGTAAGCCGTGAATCTCAATTGTGCGGTTGTGCCCTGAATAGCTTCGATAGGGGAAAGCGTGATACCACTTTTCAACATAACTGTCGCAGTAGAAACACGCTCACGATAAAATTCTTCGAAGAAGCGGGAAGTGACCCGACCATTTCTATCCAGCATAAAAGTACCGGGAAACGGAGTGCCATTGATCATACGCCGCAGTTGTGGCGAATCAAAGACCTCTGCAGCTACATACCGATGAATATCAGCCACCACCTCGGGGTCATCTGCATTAGGCCCAAGGCCCTCGCCGGCAACGGTATTTAGGATGCCATATTCTTTTATTACAGCGGACTCATCATCTGAAAGAAGCGGAAATGTAATTCCACGGCGCTCAGCGAATAAGGCTAAAGTGTTCTCCGAATCGTAGCTAATAGCTGCAATGCCGATACCGGCCTTGGTCAGCTCTTTCACCCGGTCCTGCAACTCCACGAGTTGCGCTTTGCAATAGGGTCACCAATCGGCTGAACGATGAAATAGCAACATGGCACCGTTTGGCCCCATGATAGATTGCAGAGTCTGAATCCGGCCATTCTGATCTGGCAAGCTAAAACCCGGCACTCGCTCTCCGACTTGAGGCCCGAGCGAGTGTACATCGATTTCGATTCTATTTTGAGCGGTCGCCGGCCCGGAGATGGCAGATAGGAGCAAAAAAAATATAGTAGTGTTTAGTAATCTGGCAAAAATAATAGTCATAATTAGCCTCGCTGACTCTGCTCATCCTAGTCGGTGACGTTTGCGGCTCTGGGCGAAGTTTAATCGGGGCCTTTGCTTTGAGCAAGAGTTTCAGGCCACAGCCGAGGCCAGATTAATTTGTTCCAAATTTACGTCAAATCAACAGCACACTCTATTCTTTGGTAACAGCCCTCAAGTTTAATAAATCCACGTCGCTTTATAATAATCTCGTCAGATCATAAACAACCACTCTTCGTTACGCCCTAAATATTCGATCTTTTCCTTAAAGACTGCGTGTTCCTCTGCTTGCGTCAATAACAAGCGACCGCAAGTCGGATGCAGAAACGGCTCATTCTTCTTTAATGTTGCAGAGATTTCTCGCTGCTGTCAGATATAATCTTCCCCATTGCTGCCATAGGCAGGTGAAGAATTAGTTTCGTGGTTGAAGGTCTCACCGCTTAAGCCTTTGTGCAGTTCCCCATATTAGTTTCAATACCCACGCCGAACCCCCCCCAAAGATTAGTTCTGACGTAGGTAAAAGTTTGCGTTTGGATATCTATAAATAGTTGCACCCCGCTTGTTGTGCCATTTAGAAGGTTTTTATCCTCCTCACAAAAAATTTTAGGCAGACCGGATACATCAGTGGTTTCTATACACGAACCGCCGTATAAACCCGTATTTGATGCCCTATTTCTAAAGCCCTTATCTGTGTCGATGATAAACCCCCCTTCGTGCTCTTGCGCAAACGTTGCCTCTTGATCAAGGACAGCCCAGTGAGTTGTTTGACAAAACCAAATATCTGCAAATGCAGCAATAGGTAAGCAAAGCAGAATTGCTGCCGTTAGAAGTCTATTCATGGGACTCTGTTAAGCAGATAGGACGCTGAAATTGCATATCCTTTACCTCCCCTCTTGGGCTTAATGTTTAGATCATTCAGGTCTGAGGTAATCCCTCCGGGTTTCTGACCTGCTTTTCCTTCAGTTACTATATGATTCATAACTCCCAGCTTTTTAGTCTCGGTCTCAGATTTAGTTAATCAACTTCAGCACATCTC
>PBTW01000019.1 GCA_002729315.1 Gammaproteobacteria bacterium | reverse complement strand
CCAATAGCTGGGACGTCACGGTCTTCGAGGCATTGGCAGAATCGAGAGTGACAGTAACTGCTGCATCAAAGTGTAAAAGAAAATGCGAGATTAACTTTGGTAGTTAAGCTGAGAGAAATTACGAAATTGAGCATCAGTACAAAGAATAAAGTGGAAATGTCGGCGAACGGACGAGCGCAACCAGAGTTTGTCGCAGTGGCCGGATGCCTCAGTGCACTGCTCTGGCTGGGCGCTAGCGCTGTGCAGGGGCAGGATAGTTCTGACTTTGCCCTTTTCGAGCCGGTAGATTCCGCCGGCAACGCGGCCAGGTCTGCGCCCGGGCGCCGAGGCGCTCGTGCGACTGCGGATGCCACCGCCAGCGAGGCCGAGTTTTCCTTGATCGGATCCGCCCGGATTGGCAGCCAAACCTCAGTCATGCTGAGACACGTCAGCGGAGAGAAAGTCCGCGTATCCCTCGAACGTTCGCGCATGCCCATTCCGGGCTATGAGCAGTACGCCGTAGTCGGCTCTGACGGCGACAGCGTTTCTATCCAATATCCCCAGTCTGTTGCCTGCGTGGGATTTGCGTCTCAAGGTGTCAGCTGTGATGCCAGTCGCAATATAGCCACGCTCAGTCTCACCGCCGCAAAGGCGATTCTGCCCGGCCAAACGCGAGCTGAGACGGCGCAGCCTGATTCCGAGCAAGAGGAAGAGCGGAGCATACAGGCGAATCCGTTTGAGGCCCTGCGCAACCGGGCGCAGAATGGTGAGCCACCGTCGGAGCGCTCCGGCCGTTTTCAGCCCCGCAGGATCGATCCGGCAGATGTGCCGCCCGGGATGCGGGTGGTTTCCACGCCGTTTGGTGACCGCTTGGTTGAAGAGTAGCTCTGGTTCAGCTGGGCGAACGCCGGTGCGCGCGAGCATAATCGTTTACTCTGCTACCTCGAGACTCTTGATTTGGGCGCACCGATTGTTTGCTACAGGACCGCTGCACCGGCCGTTCGGATTAGCGAATGGCAATTGCGGATACGCTTGACTTTTGACTCGGGCTACCAGCGCTCTCTAAACCATTGATTCCTTGTCTACTGAACGAGATTTACGCTATGGCTTTTGGTCCAACGTCATGCCGGTTGGATCCATCTTAGCGCAAGAAAGGTAGCGTGATTATTCAGAACGGCGCCTTACTTCGTCTTGTGCTAGATTGAGCGGAAGATATAACCCGAATGGCATGCCTGCCGTTATGGAGCCGTGATGCTTGAACTCGATTTCCACCGTTCTCTTCTCTCGCTGTTCCTTCGTCGGCGAATTCTGTCGCTAGCGATGCTCGCAGCATTGGCCCCGCTGCCCGCGACCAGCTTGGCCTATCTGATAGACGGCACCAAGTGGCTGCGAGGCGAGGCGGAATTTTATGTCGCCCTTCCCGGGTTGTCTTCCGCAGAGATCAGCTGGAATAGCGCAGTCATTGATGCGCTGAACAACTGGAGCACCAACACCCTGTTCAATTTCACGGTCGTGGAAGAATACAAGGACCCCTGCGTGGTCGATGGTTTCAGTAGTATCGATTTCAGCAAGGACTTCTGTGGCTCTGAGTTCGGCGCAAACACACTAGCGGTAGCGACACGCCGCTATGCTGATCAGGAGCTCGGTTCTCCAAATATCATCGAAGCCGACATCGTGGTCAATAGCGAGGAGCGCTATGATATTTTCGACGGGCCACTGGTTAGGTTCGGCTTGATCAACAAAGGGCTCGACTTCAGGCGAATCGCACTGCATGAGCTCGGCCATGTAATCGGGCTAGATCATGAGGAAACCAACCCTGCAATCATGGCACCAACCATCAGCGATGTCTTTGAGCTGCAGGAGGATGACATCGCCGGTGTCAAGGCGCTTTACAGTGGCCTTGATAATTGCAAGATCAAGCGGCTATCTTTTGGAAGTTCCTCCGAATCTCTGAGCAGCGGCGATTGCACGGTGCAGGAACTAACCGTTGGCGGTTCGGACGACAGCTACATCGACCTGTACCAGTTCGAAGTGTCGCAGTCTGCCCAGTTCGAGTTCTCCGCCAGCTCCGACACGCTCGATACGGTTCTGCTGCTGGCGACTACTGATCTTGAGTATCTGGCGGTAGAGACGGGTTCTACCGACGATTGCAATTCGACTTTGACCCAGACTCTGGACGCAGGTTCTTACTTTTTGATGGTGAACACTTTTGATATACCGGTTAACGCCGATTGCGCCCTCTCCGGGAATTATGATCTCACCGCCAATTTCACGAGCGAGGCTCAATACCGGCTGGGCCCGACCACCAGTCTCCTGGGCTCTTTCAGCCAGGCCAGTTTCACCGGCGGCATCAGCGCCGACGACGGCGCATCATTCGGCAATGTGTTCAGTCCATGGGATTCGCTGGACATCATCGCTGAGATCACAGTGGATCCTATACATGTCGGCGAGCCGGGCTTTTTGATGGTGGCAGCTCTGCTGCCGGACGCACTGTTGATGCTCAACGAGGAGAATCAGTTTGTGGATGTTACGGCCGCAGGCACCCCGCTGAGGATCTACCGAAGCAAAGTGCTGGCAGAAACCGAACGGATAGACATTCTGAACGACCTAGTACCCGGCCCCCTGGGCATCTTTCAGCTGGAGGCGAATTTTGTGGTTGGCTACGGGCTCTCTGCCAACCCTGACGAGGTCTACTTCCACACGACTCCGGTGAATCTGATCGTCGGAATTCAGTCTGGAGACGGCAGCTAGACTCCCAAAGTTTCTGACAATATTTTGCCACTCACGCAGGGCCATGAGGGCCGTATTTCCTGTATAATCTCAAAGGCGCGTATAAGCGTTGCCTGTTTGGCGGTTCACCCGCGATGCAACGCATGCCCGTCCGCAAGGTGCCAAACAGGAGCCGAGTCGTGAACAAATCGTTAGTGAAACGCTGTGTAACCAGCGTATTGGTGTTGCTAGCCTCAGCACTTCTGCCCCGTTTAGTTTTCGCTCAGAATGTTGCAGATAACATTCGTCCTGTCGGCTCGATTTGCCTAGTCGGACAGGCCTGTGTCGGCACCGTTGCCGGCGCCATGGCCGAGGCTAGTCCTGAAGCCAGCGTGGCAGATTCTGCGGAGCCGGACGAAGCGGCTGAAGACGCTAAAGTCGCCGAAACCGCAGCAGGGTCTGCCGCTGACACTTCTCAGGTCAGTGACGGCTTCAATGCGGAGCAGAAGTATATGGGTTCCTGCCTTGCTTGCCACAGCACGGGTGCAGCCGGCGCGCCTAAGGTAGGCGCCGGGATGATGAGCGAGTGGGAGCCTCGTCTTGAGAAAGGTCTTGACGCAATAGTCTCCAACGCCATAAACGGTGTGAACGCCATGCCTGCAAAAGGTATGTGCTTTGACTGTAGCGCAGACGATATCCGCGCGCTGGTTGAGTACATGCTCGAAACCAGCCAGTAAGCTACCAATTAGTAAGATAATGTGCTCTCCCGAGCCCATTTTTGCGTGCGAAAAAGTTCCGCCGGGAAAGAATCGATTGTGTTTCGGTCGGTGAGCAGTTGGCGGGATAGCTTGGCATTTGCTGCATGGTTAGCTGCCTCAGTTCCGATGTTGCTGTTGCTCAAGCGTAGCAAGCCGTGACTCGAGGTCTGCGATTAGTTTTTCCAGCTCTGTGACGCGCTGTTGTGCTCTGTCTAGGGCGCGGGCCTGAGCGTCAAACTCGTCGCGCGTCAGTATGTCGAGCCCCTTGAGCCCGTGTTTCAGGGTCTGTTCAACTTTCGACCGGGTCTCATGACGTAGCTCATTGGCTGCAGGCATCAGACCTGCAAGGTGGGCACTTAGTTCATCGAGCAGACGCTTGTCCATGCTTGGGTCCTCTGTAAGGGATTCTGTTCAACAGGTCCGACGCTGCAGTCTAGCATTTTTGCCGGGGCAATATGCAGGAGTAGCTAGCTATCCGCGTGCTACTGATTTGAGTTCGTTATGACCGTGAGCAAAATCGGACCGCTTGCGCTGGCACAGGTACTAGTCAGGCGCAGAGCCAAGATGACCTATTGGAATACTGGGATACAAAAGACGGTGGAACAGTACAAAGGATAAGAAATCCGAGAGACCTGTTTTAGAAATTGAGTAAGCGCTGAGGAAGAACCTTGAGGCGTAAAACGTCCTTAATTGAACCGGAGCGCGTGGCAGGCGAGAGCAAGAAGACCGGCGAATTACAAGAATTAAGCACTATAAGAGTGCGTTTATGCTCCAGTAAGTTTCAGTTCATAACACCGAATTCGGGCACAAATTAGGTCTCGGGGTACGCCTCGCGCAAAGATGCCGGAAGGTTGGCAGCAAAACAAAAGCTGGCACGGCACCTGCATCACTCGCGCCTCAGAGTGCTAATCGACATGTTCAGGAGACTCTGAATCAGTGACCCACTAACGGTCATTATGGAGTAAGCAGTGGATGAATGAGGTAGGGAGTAAACCGGCATGAAGTTTGTGACGGCGATAATCAAGCCTTTCAAGCTGGACGACGTGCGAGAAGCCTTGTCCGAGGTAGGCGTAAACGGTATGACTGTGACCGAGGTAAAAGGCTTTGGTCGTCAGAAAGGCCACACTGAGCTTTATCGGGGTGCTGAATATGTGGTGGATTTTCTACCCAAGGTCAAACTGGAAGTGGCGATTGCCGATGTTCTACTCGAGAGCACGCTAGAGATCATTGCCGACGCGGCCTCCACAGGTAAGATTGGTGACGGCAAGACATTCGTCACCGACCTGGAACAGGCAATTCGTATCCGTACTGGTGAGACTGGTGAGAATGCTTTGTAGGGAATCTGACAGACTGGGAGTTGCCATATGGAACTTGTGTCTCTCTGAGTGCAAGCACTGATCCAAAGCGTTGCGACAGGATCTAATCTAGGTCCGAGGTGACTGCCGTAAATTTTACGCTAGCATTAGCTGGTAGCTTATTAGTTTCTCTCCCTTGACGTATTTTACGTAGGCGCCAATGACCCTAGGAGGCGTTTTTTGTTTTCAGAAATTGTTTGGCGCTGGGTATCGAAAATTGCAGGGGCAGGGGTTGGGTGGTGACTAGTGACCCAGGCAGTGCTGGATGACCGCGAGCGCAGCAACCGGCGCCGTCTCTGTGCGCAGCACTCTGGGACCGAGCGTTGTTGGAACGAACGCTGCTTCAACGCTGAGCTCTATCTCTGCAGCGGACAGTCCGCCTTCGGGGCCGATAAGCAGGGCAATAGAGTTGGCCAGCGGTGTGTCGCCCAGGCGTTCGGCGCCCCGGGGGTCGAAACACAGACGTGTTTCCGCGGATTGTTGTTCCAGCCAGTCGGCCAGATCCAGCGGTTCGGCAACGGTCGGCACGTCCAGTCGGCCGCACTGCTCAGCCGCACTGACGGCAATGCGACGCCAGTGCCTAAGTTTGTTTTTAATCCTGGAGGCCTGCTTGAAGCGCACGTCGCCATACTCACAGTTCACCGGCGTGATAAGGGTAACGCCCAGCTCGACGCTTTTCTGAACCCCGTAGTCCATGCGGTCACCTTTGGACAGCCCTAGACCTAGCTCGAGCCGCATTGCCTGCTGATCCGGTAACAGCGCTGTTCGCTGTTGCTCACCCAGCGTAACCGTCAGCACGTTTTTCTTGACATCACTGATGACGCCATGGAACTCGCCATAAACGGCATTAAAGAGCGCCACCGCATCACCTGCCTTGAGCCGTATCACGTTGGCAAGATAATGAGATAGGTCTTTGGACAGTTTGAGATGATTGCCTGAGGCCAGCGGTTCTGGCGAATAAACCCGGGTCAGGCGCATATATCAGGCATCTCTTTGTTGCAGCTGCAGGGACAGGTTGTTCCAGATCTGACTCACGCTTTTGGCTAGGTTCATCGAGTAGAAATGAATGCCGGGGGCGCCTCCTTCGAGCAGGTCGAAACAGAGCTCAGTCACGACGTCGATACCGAATTGTCGCATTCCATCGGTGTCGTTCCCAAAATCCTCCAGCCGGTTGCCGAGCCAGAGGGGAATCTCTGCGCCGCACTTACTGCTGAAACGCTTTAGGTTGTCAAAGTTGGTGATAGGCATCACGCCCGGCACAATGGGAATGTCGATTCCCTGTGACTGACAGTAATCGACAAATCGGAAATAGGCATCCACATTGTAGAAATACTGAGTGATAGCCGCATTAGCACCGGCGTCCACTTTCTGTTTGAAATAGGCGACATCGCGGCTGAAATTTCGCGCTTCCGGATGTGTTTCCGGATAGCAGGCCACTTCGATGTGGAAGTAGTCGCCAGTCTCCTCACGGATGAATTCCACCAGCTCATTGGCGTAGCGATAGTGGGTAGGCGCGCCGCCACCGGAGGGGATGTCTCCGCGCAGCGCCACCAGCCTTTTGATCCCGGCGCCCCGATAGCTTTGTAACAGATCACGCACGTCCAATTCATCGGTGCCGGCGAAGGAAAGATGCGGAGCCACCTCAGACCCGGCCGTCTGGTATTTCAGCACTAGCTTTCGGGTACCAGCGCGGGTCGAGCCGCCAGCTCCGTAGGTCACTGAAAAGTATTCAGGGCCGAGCGCCGCAAGTTCGGCGTGCACTACATCCAGTTTGGACTCTCCCTCCGCGGTGCGCGGAGGGTAAAACTCAATGCTAAGAGACGCGTTTGCGGAATCCATGCCGGAGTCAGCCTTTTCGGTGTGACTAGTACTTGTAACTGTCGTTCTTGAACGGGCCGGCTACCGGAACATTGATGTAGTCAGCCTGAGTGGATGTCAGCTCGGTCATAACACCGCCGAAGCCGGCAACCATCAGCGCGGCCACTTCTTCGTCGAGGTGCTTCGGCAGCACAGTGACGGAGATGGCGTCTTGCTTGGCGCTGTCATCGAGATCGGCAAACTTGCGGTCGTACAGAAACATTTGCGCCAGCACTTGGTTAGCAAAAGACCCGTCCATGATGCGCGAAGGATGGCCAGTGGCGTTACCCAGATTAATCAGGCGCCCTTCCGACAGCAGTATCAGGTAGTTTTGTTTATCTTGACCGTCACCCCGGTAGATCTTGTGAACCTGCGGCTTAACTTCTTCCCAAGCCCATTTGTCACGCATGTATTGGGTGTCGATTTCATTGTCGAAGTGGCCGATGTTACAAATAATCGCCCCGGACTTGACCGCTTCCAGCATATACTTGTCACACACGTTAACGTTACCGGTGGTCGTCACAATCATGTCCATCTTGCTGAGCAGATCGACATGGATGGCGCTGGCTTTAGCAGTATTTTTGCCGTCCACATAGGGAGACACCACTTCAAAACCGTCCATGCAGGCCTGCATGGCACAGATCGGATCGATCTCGGTAATTTTCACAATCATGCCTTCCTGTCTCAGACTTTGCGCGGAGCCTTTGCCCACATCGCCGTAGCCGATTACCAGCGCCTGCTTGCCGGACAGCAGCATGTCGGTACCACGCTTGATTCCATCATTTAAACTGTGGCGGCAGCCGTACTTGTTGTCGTTCTTGCTCTTGGTCACCGAGTCATTGACGTTGATAGCAGGGACCTTCAGTGAGCCTTGTCCCACCATCTCTAGCAGACGATGCACGCCGGTGGTGGTTTCCTCGGTGATGCCGTGGATATTCTCCAGCATGTCCGGGTATTTCTCATGCACCATGGCTGTCAGATCGCCGCCATCGTCAAGGATCATGTTGGCGTTCCAGGGTTCGCCGTTTTTCAGAATGGTCTGCTCGATGCACCACTCGCCTTCCTCTTCAGTCTGTCCCTTCCAGGCATAAACTGCGATGCCTTCCGCGGCGATACATGCGGCAGCATGATCCTGAGTGGAAAAAATGTTGCAAGATGACCAACGTACCTCGGCGCCCAACTCGACTAGCGTCTCAATCAGTACAGCGGTCTGAACGGTCATGTGGATGCAGCCTAGAATTCTGGCGTCAGCAAGCGGTTTCTGGTCAGCGTATTTTTTTCTCAGCGACATCAAAGCGGGCATCTCAGCTTCCGCCAGGGTGATCTCTCGACGACCAAAGTCAGCCAGACTGATGTCGGCAACCTTATAGTCGTGCAGGCTGGTCACGTTGTTTTGTGCAACTGCAGTACTCATGTTGTGCTCCTGAGTGAACTTGTAATGATAAAAAGTGATTAAAGTCCGGCGTCGACGCGCAGCGCGTCGGCCTTGTCTGTCTGTTCCCAGGTGAAGTTTGGCTCTTCTCGGCCAAAGTGCCCGTAGGTTGATGTTTCGCGGTAGATCGGACGCAGTAAATCCAGCATCTGTATTAAACCCCGTGGCTTCAGTTCAAAGTGCTGGCGTACCATCTCAACAATTCTGCTGTCGGTAAGCTTGCCGGTGCCAAAGGTGTCAATGCTGATCGACGTGGGCTCGGCCACACCGATGGCGTAGGACAGCTGAAGCTCGCAGCGCTCTGCGATGCCGGCCGCGACCAGATTTTTAGCTACGTAGCGAGCCAGATAGGCCGCCGAGCGATCCACTTTTGATGGGTCCTTTCCTGAGAAGGCGCCGCCGCCGTGGCGCGCCATGCCGCCATAAGTATCGACGATGATCTTGCGGCCGGTGAGGCCACAGTCGCCGTGTGGACCACCGATGACGAACCGGCCGGTTGGGTTAATAAAGTATTTGGTGCTTGCATTACACCAGGCCGCTGGTAGGACCGGCTTGATGATTTCCTCCATCACCGCCTCCTGCAGATCACTCAGGGCGATGCTTTCCCTATGCTGGGTAGAGAGTACCACGGCATCGATTCCCACCGGCTTGCCGTCTTCATATCGGAAGCTAAGCTGGCTTTTAGCATCTGGCTCAAGCCAGTCCAGCTTTCCGCTTTTGCGCACGTCCGACTGCTTCTTGACCAACAGATGCGAGTAATAAATGGGTGCTGGCATCAGCATGTCAGTTTCATTGGTGGCATAACCGAACATTAGACCCTGATCGCCCGCGCCCTGCTCGTGATTATCAGATTCGTCAACGCCCAGCGCGATATCGGGCGATTGCCTGCCGATGGCATTCAGCACCGCACAGGTGTTGCTGTCGAATCCGCTATCCGAGTGGTTATAGCCTATGTCGTCGACTACGTCGCGCACCAGGCTTTCAACGTCCACATTGGCATCGGTGGTGATCTCTCCGGCCACTATGACCATGCCGGTTTTGACCAGGGTTTCGCAGGCGACACGTGAACGCTTGTCCTGCGCCAGGAGTGCATCGAGGATGGCATCCGAAATCTGATCGGCCATCTTATCGGGGTGTCCCTCTGATACAGATTCAGACGTGAATAAATGCGGTTTTGCCATTACGGTTTCCTTTTTTACGGGTATTGCCTTTACGTTTTATTAAGTTCCATGGGTTTCTTTTTGAAACACGCGAATTTGTATCTGAAATCCATTGCGCAAACTCAGAAAGGAGCTCTGTCCTGTCTTCAGACTGGCCTTTTGTGCCCATTGATTGAGATCATTCTCTTCAAAGCCCAGCCAAAGATCGCCGCAGGTGTCGCGAACCCAGTCCTGATCGTGAGGGCTGAGTTCAACCAAGAGCAAGTAACCTTTATCCCGCAGCAGCTCGGCGCAGTCCCGGAAGGTTCTGGCCGGCGAAGAAATATGATGCAGCACCATATCAAAGACAATCAGATCGCTACTTACCTGCTTCTTCCTGGCAATGGTAGTGTCTCCGAGGATAAATTTTACACCTTCAACGCCGTTGGTTTTGATTGCTTGCCGGGAGCGCTCCAGCATGTCGCTTGAATTATCCAGGGCGGTCAGGTCGCTGAATTTACCCGCCAGCAGTTTTAGCAGCTGGCCTTCTCCCGGGCCGACTTCCAATACACCGGCAGCCTGCTCCAGTCCCAGCCCATCGATCACGTTGAGCAGCGCGGCATGGTAATCCGCGTGTTCGACGATCAGCCCCTGCTTCTCGCGAAACTTCTCCGCATTCCTTTTGAAGAAATTCACCGACAGCTGTGAGCGCTCCAGCTGAATCTGCTTGATCTTCTTCTCCTGCTCGGGCGGCAACTCGCGCTGATCAATCTGCTCGAACAGCGTGGCCTTGATGTCGCGGCAATGATCCTCGTCCCGCAGGAAATTGCGTCGGTAGAAAATCGAGTTGCCTTCCCGGCGGGTGGTGACCACGTCAGCTGTGGCTAAAATCTTTAGGTGATGGCTGAGCGCTGATTGTTTGATCCCAAGAATCCGGCACAACTCCAGGACGCCGAAGGATTCATTGCGCAGCAGCCGCAGAATCTGCAGGCGCAGCTGATCGGCCAGCGCCTTGTAGAGCAGGGTCAACTGATCGAGATCGTTTCCCTCTGTGTCGGATTGAGGCTGCAGTGCGTGTACGGGCATGAGCTCGAGGTTAACTCTTTGTTTAACGGACACAATAGCAGTTCTATGGGGCAACTACAATCTATATCAAAATATTTTGATATAGATTACACCCGCCTGCTGTTAGTGCTGTAGCTTATTGTTGGCAGGTGAGGGACAATGTCAGTCGCTATATTCCGACCGTTTTTATCGATCAAATTGTCCTATGAGCCGGCGCGAAAGACCGGCAAGAAGTTAGGGCAAATCAGGAGTTTTGAATGACCGACGCCGACATTCGTCGAGAATGCGCCAATGCCATCCGCGCTCTGAGCATGGATGCTGTGCAGAAAGCCAAATCCGGCCACCCCGGAGCGCCCATGGGCATGGCTGACATTGCCGAAGTATTGTGGCGGGATTTTCTGAGCCACAATCCCAGCAACCCTGACTGGTTTAACCGGGACCGCTTTGTGCTGTCCAACGGGCACGGCTCCATGCTTATTTACTCCTTGTTGCATCTGAGTGGCTACGCCTTGCCCATGTCTGAGTTGGAAAACTTCCGTCAGCTTCATTCAGCCACTCCGGGTCACCCGGAGTATGGTGACACACCTGGTGTAGAAACCACCACTGGACCGTTGGGTCAGGGCCTGGCCAATGCAGTTGGCATGGCGGTTGCGGAAAAAACCCTGGCGGCGCAGTTCAATCGTGACGAACATGAGGTCATTGATCATTATACCTATGTATTTGCCGGGGACGGCTGCCTGATGGAAGGCATTTCCCATGAGGCGTGCTCTCTGGCCGGGACCCTTAAGCTGGGCAAACTCATTGTACTGTACGACGACAACGGCATTTCTATCGACGGTGGGGTGGCAGAATGGTTCTCCGACGATACCGCCAAGCGTTTTGAATCCTACGGCTGGCAGGTGCTTGTCGCAGACGGCCATGATTCGGCTGCCGTGGCCGCAGCCATTGAGGCAGCGCAGGGCGAACCGAACAAACCCTCCCTGATCAGCTGCAAGACCGTAATCGGCTTCGGCTCGCCCAACAAGGGCGGTACCGCCGCCACCCACGGTGCGCCACTTGGTGAGGAGGAAGTGGCTGCCGTCCGCGAGGAACTGGGCTGGCCTCATGCGCCATTTGTTATTCCGGAAGAAATTAGTGCTGCTTGGAACGCCACCGAAAAAGGCTTTGCAGCGGAGTCCGCCTGGAAAGAAAAGCTTGTGGCATATGAAGAGGAACATCCAGAGCTGGCGATGGAGCTAGTGCGCCGTATCAAAGGTGAGCTGCCCGGAGAGTTTAGCGCTAAAGCAGAGGCGTATATTCAGCAGTGCCAGGAAACTGAAGACAACATCGCCAGCCGCAAGGCCTCTCAGAACTGCATTGAAGTCTTTGGTGCGTTTTTACCTGAACTAATCGGCGGCAGTGCGGATCTCACCGGGTCCAATCTAACGACCTGGTCTGGCAGCACGCCAGTAACCCGGGATGCCGGTGGTAACTATATCTACTATGGCGTACGTGAATTCGGCATGACCGCCATCGCGTCGGGCATTGCTCTGCACGGCGGATTCATTCCCTATACCGCGACTTTCCTAATTTTTATGGAATACGCCCGAAACGCGGCGCGAATGGCGGCGCTGATGAAGCAGCACAGTATTCTGGTTTATACCCATGACTCCATCGGTCAGGGTGAGGACGGGCCAACGCATCAGCCGATTGAACAGCTGGTTGCCCTGCGGGCTACGCCCAACATGTCAGTCTGGCGGCCCTGCGACAACGTGGAATCCGCGGTGGCATGGAAGGCAGCGCTGGAGCGCAATACGGGGCCGACGGCACTGGTGTTTTCCCGCCAGGGGATTCCCCATCAGGCCAGGAATGCCGAACAGCTTGCGAATATCAGTCGCGGCGCTTACGTCTTGAAGGACTGCGACGGCACGCCGGAAGTGATTGTGATTGCGACCGGCTCTGAGGTGCAGATCAGTATAGAGGCGGTCGCCAAGCTTCAGTCGGAAGGGGTTGCGGCGCGCCTGGTCTCGATGCCGAGCGCTGATGTGTTCGAAGCTCAGGATCAGAACTATTGCGACGCTGTGCTGCCACCATCGGTGCGCAATCGCGTCGCAGTAGAGGCGGGTGCGGTGGATTACTGGTACAAGTGGGTCGGTATGGATGGCCAGATCATCGGCATGCGTAGTTTTGGTGCTTCCGCTCCGGGTGATGTGCTGATGGAGCATTTCGGCTTTACCGCGGATGCGGTCGTCGCGGCGTCCAAGGCCTGAGTGCTGTCTGTCTACCTGAGAGTGTAACCGTCCGCATGGCTTATCGAATTGCAATTAACGGCTTCGGTCGCATCGGGCGCTCAATCCTGCGCGCGTTTTATGAATCCACCGATTACCCGGGCCTACAGATCGTCGCGATCAACGACCTTGCCGACATGGAAACGCTAGCCCATCTGACCCGCTATGACAGTACCCACGGGCGTTTTCTTGGAACTGTCAAAGTCGAGAAAGCCAGCGACGATCTGTTGGTTAACGGCGACCGGATTGCCGTCAGTCAGACCAGCGACCTGAACGCTCTGCCGTGGCAGGGTCTGGACGTCGATCTGGTTATGGAGTGCAGCGGAGCGTTTACCGACCGCGCCCAGGCCGAATGCCATCTGCAAGCAGGGGCGCGCCGGGTGCTGTTTTCCCAGCCGGCTGAAAGCGATGTCGATGCCACTCTGGTGTACGGCATCAATCATGAACTGCTGTCCGCCGAGGCCAGCATCGTCTCTAATGCCTCTTGCACTACCAATTGCATTGTGCCGGTGCTGAAGGCGCTCGATCAATCCTTTGGGGTGCTATCAGGGGTCATCACAACCATTCATTCGGCGATGAACGATCAACCGGTGAACGACAGCTATCACAACTCCGATCTGCGCAAGACCCGCAGCGCCATGCAGTCCATCATTCCTGTGGACACCGAGCTGGCCCTGGGGATTGAGCGGATTCTGCCGCACCTGCAAGGTCTGCTGGAGGCGCAGGCGATTCGCGTGCCCACTACGAATGTCTCCGCTATGGATCTGACTGTCAGCCTGAGGTGTAGCGCTACCTCGGAGCAGATCAACGAGGCGCTGCGAGACTTCGCTAAAGAGCTGCCGCCTAACGTGCTGGGGGTGAGTGATGAATTGCTGGCGTCCTGTGACTACAATCACGACCCGCGTTCGGCCGTAGTCGATTCCAACCAGACCCGGGTCGCACCCAATAATCTAGTGAAGCTGCTGGTCTGGTTTGACAACGAATGGGCTTATGCGAATCGGATGCTGGATGTTGCTCAGCTCATGAGCCACCAGTAAACGGAACGGCGCCGTCTTGCGCCGGGGCTGAGAGAATTGCAGGGTCGCCCTGCCACCATTGATCAACTGAACTGCGAGGGTGGAGCATGACTTTTCTGCGGATGAGCGAACTGGACTTGACCAACAAGCGCGTGCTGATTCGCGAAGATCTGAACGTGCCGCTGGCTGCAGGTGAAGTCAGTAACGACACCCGCATCCGGGCGGCACTGCCAACTCTGGCCCGGGCTCTGGAGACGGCGTCGCAGGTAATCGTCATGTCACATCTGGGCCGCCCGTCTGAGGGCGTGGCTGTTGCAGAGCAGCCGGAGTTCTCGCTTGCACCGGTAGCTAGACAGCTCAGTCAGCTGCTGAACCGTGAAATTCCCCTGATCTCCGACTATCTTGGAGGCTCGATGGACATCGGGTCAGAACGCCTGGTCATGCTGGAGAACGTGCGCGTTAATCTGGGTGAAAAGTCGAATAACGCTGGGCTGGCCAAGGCGTACGCGAAGCTCTGTGATGTCTTTGTTATGGATGCTTTCGGTACTGCCCATCGCGCACAGGCCAGCACCCATGGTGTCGCTGAATTCGCCAGGACGGCTTGCGCCGGTCCTTTGCTGGCAGGAGAACTCGACGCGCTGGAGCGATCTCTAGCCAGCCCCGAGCGTCCGATGCTGGCCATTGTCGGTGGCGCTAAAGTCTCTAGTAAACTAGAGGTGTTGAACAATTTGGCGGGTATCGTCGATCAGCTAATTGTCGGCGGCGGCATTGCCAACACTTTTCTGCTGGCAAAGGGCTTCAACATCGGCCAATCGCTATGCGAACCGGGTCTGGTTGCGACCGCGACTGCCCTGATGGCGCGCACCCATATTCCACTGCCGACTGATGTTGTCGTGGCCAAGAGCTTCAGGGGGGATGCCGAAGCAACGGTGAAATCGGTGGCCGACCTTGCTGACGATGACCTTATACTGGATATCGGGCCCGAGTCGTGTGAGTCGCTTGCCGTGTTGATTGGCGAGTCTTCCACTCTCCTCTGGAATGGCCCGATGGGGGTCTTCGAATTTGATCGCTTTGCCGGGGGTACCCGACGGTTGGCGCGGGCCATTGCTGATAGTCGGGGGTTTTCCCTGGCAGGCGGTGGCGAAACCATTGCCGCGATCGACAAGTTCGGGATTACTGAGTCGGTATCCTATATCTCGACTGGCGGCGGTGCTTTTCTGGAGTACGTTCAGGGCATCGAGCTGCCGGCGGTGGCGATGCTGAAAAGCCGCGGATGATCTAAACCTGTAGCCTAAAAGGCTTTGGTTTGAAAGACGCGCAAAGCCCACAAGGCCCGAAATACCCGATAGGAAAGGGGAGGCATGAATCAGAAAGTAAGCAGGAACGCTTGAAAACCAGATTGGGGTGCCAGAGGAAGAAGAATCTAACGGTTCAGACATGCCTCAAAAATCAGCAGAAACAGAAAGGCCGGATAAGATGAAATTATAACGCAGCAGACAAACAATACGACGCAGCAGAGACTCAGGTAACTCTCGGCCTTAATCATCGTAGCAACAGCTGCGACAGGCATAACAGAGAGACGAACCCAAAACTAAAGAGAGAGCAAACTAAGACAGAGGGAAGAACAAAGAAATTACACAGAAAGATCTAGTAAAGCACAGAAGGCCCCAAAGACAGGATTAACTATTGCCAAGTCGGGGCAGCTTGGAAATGATCTTTCTCAAGTAGCGGCTCACCGGGACAGCCTACTCAATCGGAAACTGGATGAGCGCTTTGGATTAGCGCACTACATACTACTGTGTCCGCTGCTTTATCCGGCTGGTTGGTCCCTGAGTCGCTATGTGTTTTACCTGACCCGATTTGTCGTACCAGAAATCAATCGGAGCTTTGCGCGGAACAGCCACGACGACGGCTTTCTGCGCTTTCTCAGGGAGCATGACTGTTTGCAAGCCCGAACGTTGCCCACTGCCTGGGTCGCAGCAATGGCCGATTGTCAGGAGCGCTTTGCTGAGGCGGCTCAGTCCGAGGTGCTGGGTCAGATTATTCAGGGGACTAACGACGGGACTGTCGACTGGCGGGAAAATCTGCCACTGATCAGGGAAAAATTTCCGGCCGGCCGCGTTCACCTGCTCGAAAACGCGAAACATCATCTGGTGAATGAGTCTGCAGTCTTCCAGAAGCTCCTCTTTGCCCGGCTTGCCGGGATAATCAGCTCCTAGGTCGCGCGGGTTGAGCCGTCGGCAAGTTCGGGCAGGTTTGCCTAGAACAGCACCCGGCAGCGGATTGTGCCATTGACCTCATTCAGACGCTCCAGGGCAAGGTCGCTATACTGCTCGTCAACGTCCATCACAACGTAGCCAACCCGGTCATTGGTCTGTAGGTATTGTGAGCTGATGTTTATCCCGGTTTCGGAAAAGACATTGTTGATCTGGGAAAGGATACCCGGTACGTTTTTGTGAATGTGCAGCAATCGATGGTGACCTGGATGCGCCGGAAGCGCGACCTCGGGGAAGTTTACCGAGGTGAAGCTTGAGCCGTTATCGCTGTACTTCACCAGTTTCTCGCTGACTTCAATCCCGATGTTCTCCTGCGCTTCAATGGTGCTGCCGCCGACGTGGGGTGTGATGATGCAATTATCAAACTCCTTGAGCGGTGATAGGAACTCCTCTTCGTTGGATTTGGGCTCAGAGGGATAGACGTCGATTGCCGCGCCAGCAATAGCTTTGTCTGCCAGAGCCTGAGCAAGCGAGTCGATATCTACTACGGTACCGCGAGAAGCATTAATTAGGATGCTGGAATCTTTCATGGCCGCTAGCTCTTCAGGGCCAATTAGGTTTCGGGTGTCGGGCGTCTCGGGTACATGCAGACTGATGACGTCACAGAGGCTGAGCAGTTCGGTCAGGGAGCTAACCTGCTTGGCGTTACCAAGCGGTAGCTTGGTGACCACGTCATACAGATACACTTCCATCCCCATGGCTTCGGCCAGCACGCTCAGCTGGGATCCGATGTTCCCGTAGCCGATGATGCCCAGTTTTTTGCCGCGGGTTTCAAAAGAACCTTTGGCGGCTTTCTGCCAGACGCCGCGGTGCATCAGCGCATTTTTTTCCGGAATGCCCCTGAGCAGCAGAATCGCCTGACCGATTACCAGCTCAGCTACGCTGCGAGTATTGGAAAAAGGCGCGTTAAACACTGGGATGCCGCGTCTGAGTGCGGAATCTAGATTCACCTGATTTGTGCCAATGCAAAAACAGCCGACAGCCAGAAGTTTCTTAGCGGCAGCGAATACTTCCTCTGACAGCTGAGTGCGTGATCGGATCCCTACGAAGTGCGCGTTGGCGATACGTTCTTTTAGTTCGCGCTCTGCCAGTGACGTTTTCAGATGCTCAACGTTGACGTAGCCGGCTCGATGGAGTGTGTCAAGCGCGCTCTGGTGCACGGCCTCGAGCAGCAGGAATTTGATTTTGCTCTTTTTGAAAGAAGTCGGTTGAGAGGTCTGAGTGAGTGACATGGTCTGAGGCTCGCCGAAAAATCTGTGTGGGCTGTAAACGGGCGCGCATAGTATCACACTCATGCTGGGCTCGGATTGGAGACGATACGGCCGGCCGGTCCGTCACTGGCTTGTTTCCAATGCCGCCATCTGGAAATTGCTTTCAAAAATGCAGAGGGCATGATGTCGCGGCATCCCGACCTGCCTGAGCAGGTTATGCCGATAAAATGACTGAAGCCTTGGTTCCGAAAATAATACGTCGCACGTAGCGGACAGGATCTTTAACTGACGCGATGTGCTGAGCCGCTGGGGTGTCCCGCGGGTCCGGCGGAGAGGCTCCGTGAGGCTTTTGTGAATTTTGAGAGAGTCACTTTGGCGAGAATCGAGAGCAACGCTTCGTGGTGGGTTTTGTGGCTAGCCAGTGTTTTGCTGGCAGCTGAACACTGTAAGCGCTGAAAAAGGGCCTCTGTCAAAGCCATGACTCGAGGTTGTAGAGCTATTATCCTGAAAAATATGAGAAATGCAGTGCTTTGTCAGACTAGAACCGACAGGGTCGGCAGATTGAGCCGTCGACTGTCGCGAAAAACGGCGGGCCGATGATACAGATCATTGTGCCTGTCGTAGTTCTCAGAGATCGCGGTATGTTTGCTGGCCGCTGGCTGGAAGGTCAACATGTGCGTTGAGCCGGTACTGGCCTCGGGACTGCAACAGGCCGGCACGAGGATGCGGCGATCTGGCGTCGGAACGCATCCAGTCGCGTGCCGTGCCGCCGGGAAAATAAGATCGCAAAGCGATGCCGATCGCTGCGCCGCGGTGCCAGTGAAGCCTGCTGGGACGCACGCTCGGTCTGATTGTAAAACCCCCGGTGGTTAAATCCCGAGTCGCTTATTCCGGAGTTGTGTGTTCCCGGGTGGGGTCATGAGTAACTGAGGACAGAACAACACTGATGAGTACTGAAGCATCAAGCGTGTTAACCGCGCTATCGGAGATTGTCGGCAAAGATTGGGTAAAAACTGATCCCGCAGACCTGCAGACTTACGGCACGGACTGGACCAAGCAGTTTCCTGTGGCGCCCTCTGTCATCGTGATGCCAAAAACCGTTGCTGAAGTTCAGGCGGTGGTCAAGTTGGCGAACGAGGCCCTCTTTAAACTGGTGCCCTCTGGGGGCCGTACCGGTCTTAGTGGCGGAGCAGTTGCCACTGACGGCGAAGTGGTTCTGGTTCTGGACCGGATGAACCAGATTCTTGATTTCAATGCAGCGGATCGTCAGGTGACCTGTGAAGCGGGTGTTGTCACCGAGCAGCTGCAACAGTTCGCCGATAATAAGGGGCTGTTTTACCCGGTAGATTTCGCTTCCTCTGGTTCCAGTCAGCTGGGTGGCAATGTCGCGACCAACGCGGGCGGTATCAAGGTGATTCGGTATGGTATGACCCGCAGCTGGGTGACCGGTATGAAAGTGGTGACGGGTCGTGGGGATTTACTGGACCTGAATCGGGGTCTGACCAAAAACGCAACCGGTTACGATTTTCGCCACTTGTTCATCGGCTCCGAGGGAACGCTTGGCATTATCGTGGAGCTGACCATGGCCCTCTCTGCTCCACCGCGGGATCCGGCTGTGCTGGTTCTGGGTGTTGAGGACATGATTCAGACCATGCCGGTTCTTGAGGTCTTTCAGAAAAAGCTCTCACTTACCGCATTTGAATTCTTCTCGGAGCAGGCGCTGAGACACGTCATCGCGGAAAAAAATCTCGCCAGGCCCTTCGATACGGCCTCGAACTTTTATGCACTGCTTGAATTTGAGCAGCGCAGTGAGGCAGATCTCGAAGACGCCATGGCACTTTTCGAGCATTGTCTCGAGCAGGGCTGGATTGTCGACGGCACAGTCAGCCTGAGTCTGACGCAGGCCGAAAGTCTATGGCGGCTGCGCGAGGATATTTCCGAGACCATTGCCCAGTTTACGCCCTACAAAAATGATATTGCCGTTCGCGTGTCTGCGGTGCCGCAGTTTCTGACGGATGTCGACAGCCTGGTGCGTGCACAATATCCGGAGTTTGAAATCATCTGGTTCGGCCATATTGGTGATGGCAACGTTCATCTCAATATTTTGAAGCCGGAGAATCTCGATGTGCAAACATTCTTCGAACAGTGCGGCAGTGTCTCGAATCAAATTTTCAGTCTCGTGCAGCAATACGGAGGCAGCATCTCCGCTGAGCATGGCGTCGGCTTGCTGAAGAAGCCGTATCTGAACTACTCCAGAGACCCGCAGGAAATCGAATACATGCGCCTGATCAAACAGGCCTTCGATCCCAATTACGTGCTCAACCCCGGTAAGGTGTTCGATCTGTAGCTCTGCTCTCGCATTGACACAACCCGATGGTGCGCCTTCCTGCGTGGGAAAGCCAGTTGATTCGCTGCGCACTACCACGGTGTGCGCTCTCAACAGCGGCTAAATCCTGATAAATAAGGTTTCCATCTGGGCGAGAGAGGGCGTAATATGACATGTCGACGGTTGTTGGCGGGGTTGCGGCCGCGAGCCGAACCTGTTTTTTGTTTTGGTAAGTATGAGAATAGTATGTCTGATTTAGTAGAGGGTACCGTCAAGTGGTTTAACGACGAGAAGGGTTTTGGCTTCATTGAGCAGGAAGGTGGTAAAGACGTTTTCGTACACTTTAGCGCAATTAACGGCTCTGGAAGACGAACGCTTCACGAAGGCCAAAAAGTAACGATGGAAGTTACTCAAGGCCAAAAGGGCCCCCAAGCGGAAAATGTAAATCCGCTCTAGCCGTTTTAACGACTAGATTCTTCGCAAGAACCCCCAAGCAGCTAAGGCTACATCCATGCAGCAGGCGTTAACCGCCTGCTCTGACTTTTTGGTAAATCTTGCCGCTTGATCAGCAGTGACCCAAGCGTGGGCGCTTAGAGAACCCTCTCAGCGAACCTGGCGCCGAAGTCGCGCCACAGCCGTACTCGACCTCAGGAAAGAGGCTCTGCCCGCCGGGTCTCTACTCCATCTGTTGTGCTAAGCAACAGAGTGTCTGCGCCCCTTGCCGCAAAAAGCCCGTTGGTGACTGCGCCGGTAATCTGATTGAGGTCCCGCTCGAGCTGTCTGGGGTCAAGAATGTCGAGGTTGTACACGTCAAGAATGTGATTACCATTATCTGTCACGCACCCTTCCCGGTATACCGGGTCGCCGCCGAGTTTAACGATTTCCCTGCCCACATAGCTGCGCGCCATTGGAATTATCTCGACAGGCAGGGGAAACTGACCGAGCACCCCAACCATCTTTGATGCATCCGCAATACAGACGAACTCTTTCGTGGCAGCAGCTAGAATTTTTTCTCGGGTCAGAGCGGCACCGCCGCCCTTAATCAGCTGCAGGTGCGCATTGCTCTCATCTGCGCCGTCAACATAGATCGCTATCTGCCCGACGCTGTTGAGATCGAAGACCGGGATATTGTGCGATTTGAGTCGCTTGGCCGTTTCTTCCGAACTGGCGACCGTGCCTTCAAGCCGGTCACTTATTTTACTGAGCTCCTCGATGAAGAAATTTGCGGTGGATCCGGTGCCCACGCCGAGAATCATGTCGTCTTCCAGCTTGTTCTTGACATAGTCGAAGGCAGCTTTTGCTACCGCCTGTTTGAGTTCATCTTGTGTCATCGTAGCCTCTGTTGGTTATGGGCGTTTAGTGGAATTTGCAAGCAGTTGGCCCACGCGCACGCTCGCATGGGCCTGCAAGGAAGGGTCGAGTCGAACTGCGTTCGGTTCGAACAGCACAATGGCCGTCGATCCCAGACAGAATCTGCCGAGTTCAGCCCCCTTGGCCAGCTCCACCGGCGGAGCTGCCCCCGTATAATCAACCAGCTGGCGGGCTTTCGCGGGCCCCGGGCAGACCTGCCCTGACCAGACCGTCTGAATCCCCGCAACGATCATCGCGCCTACCAACACCACAGCCATGAGTCCTTGAGAGGTCTCGAATACACACACTAGGCGCTCGTTACGGGCGAACAGCCCGGGTACGGAATCGGCTGTAAGCCGGTTAACGGAGAACAGTCTGCCCGGGACATAAATTGTTCGCAGTAGCTTGCCTGCGAGCGGCATATGTACTCGGTGATAGTCACGGGGCGAGAGATAGACGGTGACGAAGCTGCCCCCGAAAAAGCGATGGAACTCCTTATCAGTAAGCAACTGCGCCACGGTATAGTGCTTGCCTTTGGCCTGCAGGATTCTGTCTTGGTCAATGCGGCCCAGCTCACTAATGGCTCCGTCAGCAGGACACACCACGGCGCCGTCAGAGTCGTCAATGGGGCGGGTGCCGGGGACCAGCGCGCGGGTAAAAAAGGCATTGAAGTTGTCGAACTCCGCCGGATCCCGAATCACAGCTTCGCCCATATCGACCCGGTAATGGCGAATAAACCAGCGGATCAGCCACGTGCTCGCCCATGCGCTTTCTGCCAGTCTGCCGGTTAGACGAGACAGTCCATGGTGTGGTGACAGATATTGCAGAAATATAAAGAGTTGTGACAAACCGATTTCCTAATGGGCAGCAGGTTCCATTCTACTCTGTCAGCCGTCCCGACTGATAGGCGAAAGCGACAGGCCTCGCCCGGCTGACCCCTATTTGTCTGCGTCGTTATTATCGGAGTGCTAAATTCACTTCAACCAAACGCTCGCGCAACCCGTACGAAAAAAAGGTATTTTAAAGAGGTCATGTAAGTTGTTACTCAAGCCCTTATGCAAACCCCTACTCAACTTCTGAGGTCAGTATGCCCACTGCTTGCGGTTGGCAGTAGCCGCTCCTCGGCGTGCTCGGCCAGTTTTGCGCGTGCTTTGCAAGCCTGCCTCGTCCCTGTTTTGATCTTTCGCGTTCAGCCGCTGTCATGCGCTGGCCCGTTGGCTGAAGCCTCTCATTTCGGCCGAATCGGGGTATTGTCATGACCGGTGAAACCATGCGCGCCTACTCCCTGACCGAACTGGGTTGGCAGGGGGTATTCCGCCAGCAACTGACTCTTGAGGAGCTTGAGCGGTGTCGACCGATGCGGCTGAGTGAACAGAGCCGTCATGAGGTGACGCTGATCGGAGAGCAGGGTTGCTTCACGCTTGCTCTGCTGTCCTCGATGCCGAAGATGGTTGTCGGAGATTGGGTGCTTGTGAACGACGAAGGGGGCTTTGAGCGCCTGCTGGACCGGAGCACCTGCTTTCGGCGCATCGCGGCAGGCCACCAGAAGCAGGAGCAGCTGATTGCGTCAAATGTCAATACCGCTTTTATCGTCTGCTCACTCAACGATGACTTTAACCTGAACCGGATTGAACGCTATCTTGCCATGGTGCACGATGCAGGTGCGGAGCCGGTGATGGTGCTCACGAAGAAGGATCTGCGCGAGGATTGGGACGAACTGTCAGCGCAGGTGCGGGCACTGTCAGCTAGCCTGATCGTCGAAAGCGTCAACAGCCTTGAGCCTGAAACGCGCCAGATTCTGTCACCGTGGTGCCGGCAGTCACAGACTGTGGTGATGCTGGGCTCTTCCGGTGCCGGCAAATCGACGTTGACTAACACCTTGCTGGGCGAACAGCGACAGCTGACTGCGCAGACCCGCGAGAACGATGGTAAAGGCCGTCATACCACCACTGCCCGGTCACTGATTTCGATGGCGGGCGGTGCCATGCTGTTGGACACTCCGGGTATGCGTGAGCTTCAGCTGGTTGACATGGAAGCCGGTGTCGCCGCGACATTTTCCGATATTGAGACGCTCGCCCGTCAGTGCCAGTATAAGGATTGTCTCCATGATTCTGAACCGGGGTGTGCAGTGCAGGCCGCCATTGCTGCCGGAATGCTGGCAGCACGGCGCCTGGAGAACTATACCAAGTTGATGCGCGAGCAGGCGTTAAATGCAGCAAAACTGGCGCAGAGGCGTGTTGGTGATAAAAGTCAGGGGAAATTCATCAAAAAAGGCCTCAATCAGTCAGTCCGCAACAAGCGCGGGCTCTAGCCGAGCGGATCGGTCTCAGCACAGATTCTTAGATCGGGGTCTCTGGCCAGGACACTCCTGCCCCTCGATACCTTAGTGGCAGGCCGTCATCGCGGTTGTCCGGCGGGCTTGCTACACTGAACCCAATGAGTATTGGCTGAGGACTCACGAATGGATAAATCTCATAATCTGATCTGGATTGATCTGGAGATGACCGGGCTGGAGCCCGATACTGACCGCATCATTGAAATCGCTACGCTGGTCACCGATGCCGATCTTAACATTCTGGCGGAAGGTCCTGTGCTGGCGATCAGCCAGAGTGAAGAGAGGCTAGCCGCGATGGATGACTGGAACCAGCATCATCATGGTCAGTCCGGCCTGATCGCGCGCGTTAAAAACAGCGCGCTGAATGAGGCGGCTGCGGCGCAGCAGACGCTCGACTTTCTGGCACGTTACTCAGACAAAAATGCCTCTCCGATGTGTGGTAACAGCATCTGTCAGGACCGGCGCTTTATGGCAAACTACATGCCTGAGCTGGAGGCATTCTTTCACTATCGTAATCTGGATGTCAGTTCCCTCAAGGAGCTGGTCAAGCGATGGAAACCGGACATTCAGGCCGGGCTGCAGAAGAAGTCCACCCATCAGGCCCTGGAAGACATCAAGGACTCGGTGAACGAGCTGATCTACTACCGGGAGCATTTTCTGGCGTTGTAGCCTGAGGCTCAGGACCCAGAATCGTTGTGCTGCGCCAGCGCCCAGTCAATATGCTCTCTGACCATATCGCTGGCAGACTCTCTTCTGGCGCGCAGTGCAGCAAGCAAATCCGGTGAACCCTCTGCGTTCCCAAGTCCGACTGCCAGATTACGGAGCCAGCAATCATAGCCAATTCGCCGGATAGGAGAGCCTTCGGTGCGCGCCATAAATTCCTGCTCGCTCCACATGAACAGATCCAGCAGTGTTGAGTGGTCAAGCGCATGTCGAGGTGAGTAGTCCGTCTCTTCACTGACGCGAGTGAATTTGTTCCAGGGACAGACCAGCTGGCAGTCATCGCAGCCGAAGACCCGGTTACCCATTGCCCGGCGAAACTCGACGGGAATACTACTGCGCAGCTCAATGGTTAGATAAGAGATGCAGCGCTTCGCATCCATTTTATGAGGCGCGACAAAAGCATCAGTAGGGCAGACATCTAGGCAGGCGCGGCAGCTACCACAATGGTCTGTCGTGGGTTCGTCGGCTGGTAGGGGCAGATCGGTGAAAAGCTCGCCCAGGAAAAACCAGGAGCCAGCCTGCTTGTTAATCAGCATCGTGTTTTTGCCGATCCAGCCCAGCCCTGATTTCTCTGCTAGTGCCCGTTCCAGAACTGGCGCACTATCGACAAACGCGCGATAGCCGAACCGGCCGACCTCTGACTGGATTTTATCGGCAAGCTTCTGCAGGCGCTTGCGCATGACTTTATGGTAGTCCCGGCCCCTTGCATAACGAGCGATATAGGCGGTGTTGCGCTTCGACAGCGGAGCGAGAGAGTTGTCCATAACTTTTGCATAGTCCATGCGCACAGATATGATGCGACAGGTGCCTTCAAGAAGGCGTTCAGGATGGAGACGCTTATCGAGGTTGTCGGCCATATAGGCCATGTCGCCGTGACAATCTTCGCTGAGCCACTGTTGGTAGCTGTCGTGATAGTCGCTAAGGTCGACGTCGGTGATAGCAAGCTGCGCAAAGCCAAGCTCATAACCCCAGGCTCTGATGGATTTGGCGAGCTTCTTGTAATTCGGTTCTGACATCGCCTTAAAGTGCGCAGAGGATTTCCGCGGCGCGCTCTAGTGTGCTTTCATCCTTGCAGAAGCAGAAACGGACGATTCGGGTGTCAGGCGCCTTGCGATAAAAAGGTGTTAGCGGAATTGCGGCCAAGCCTTTCTCCTGCGTCAGCTCTCTTACGAAAGCCATATCATCCTTGCTGCTGGTTGCACTGTAATCCACCAGCTGGAAATAGGTCCCGTTTGAAGGGGTAAAGCGGAGCCGGGAATCCTGCAGGAGCGTGCAGAAGTAATCCCGTTTGGCCTGATAGAAGGTGGACAGCTCGGTTACATGCTCAGGGCACTCCTGCATGAAATCGGCAATGGCGTACTGCAGAAAGCTGGTCGTTGTGAAGGTGACAAACTGATGAATTTTCCTGAATTCTTCAGTGAGGGCAGGTCTAGCGATACAGTAGGCGAGTTTCCAGCCGGTGGCGTGATAGGTTTTACCGAATGAAAANACGGCGAAGCTGCGCTCTCTGAGCAGTGGNTGGCTCAACACGCTCAGATGATGCTCNTCATCAAATACCATATGCTCGTACACTTCGTCGGACAGCACCAGAATTCCGGTGTCTTNGATGAGCTCGGCCAGAGCGTCAAGGTCGCTCTGCGCCAGTGTAACACCGCAGGGGTTATGCGGGGTATTGATGATGATGAGTCGTGTTCGTGACGTCAGGCTGTCCGCAACCTGGTTCCAATCAATCGAATAGTCCGGCAGCTGCAGAGGTACCCGCACCGGTTTGCCGCCCGCCATCAGAATGGCAGGTTCATAGGAATCGTAAGCCGGGTCAAACATGATGACTTCATCGCCGCCCTGCACAGAAGCCTGAACCGCATCAAACAGCGCTTCAGTGGCACCGGAGGTCACAGTGACTTCAGTCTCTTGATCCGCAGCGAAGCCATAAAGCGTATGCACTTTGCGGCTAATTTCCTGGCGCAGACCGGGTATGCCGGCCATCGGGGGATACTGATTTCTTCGGTCGTTAAGATAGTGAGACACCAGATCCTTCAATCGTTCGGGGCAATCGAAATCCGGAAATCCCTGAGAAAGATTGATGGCGTCATGCTCCTGAGCCATCTTCGACATGACGGTAAAGATTGTGGTACCGACGTCAGGCAATTTACTTTGCACAGCGAATCCCCTATGGTGCTTATCTCCGAGCCTGCAGTATAGGCTCGCTGAGCGCCATTCTAACCGAATATGGCCCGCGCATAGTATGTGTTAACTGAGTGAATAGATGCAGTTTCAGTCGCAGTTTGTTTGGCGACACTTCCACACGCTGAGCATCAAAGATTACTCAGCCAGTATTCCGAAGGTGAATCATGTCGACTCAACAAGCTTTGCGGGAACCGCCGCGAACCGCAACCCAATCCGCCGCTGCTTCTTCAGATGCCGGCTCTTTACCGTTGCTTAATCTTGCGTCCGGCCGGGAGGCCGTGCTGGATTATTTTGAGAATACTTGGGCGCTGACCGAACAGCTGTTTTCCAGTCTGGCCACCGACGAAGCCTACTACGTCAGGCCCTATCACAAGACACGGCATCCGCTAGTATTTTATTACGCCCATCCAGTGTGCTTTTACGTGAATAAAATGCTGGTGAGCGGCCTGATCGACAAGCCGGTAAATCAGGAGTTTGAGCTGCTGTTTGAGACCGGCGTCGATGAAATGAACTGGGACGATCTGCATGACGGTGAACAGGACGTCTGGCCGGAACTGGACCAGGTGAGACAGTACCGCGATGCGGTTTATGAACTGGTGCGGCAGGTCATCCGGACCCACCCCTCGCTGGACAAGCCGATCACCATGGCCTCTTCGGCTTGGTCGTTGGCCATGGGCTTCGAACACGAGCGCATTCATCTGGAAACCTCGTCAGTGCTGATTCGGGAGCTGCCATTGGAATACGTCAAGGAACCGGACGTCTGGCCAGACTGGTTAACCGCACCGGCAGTACAGAACTATGAGCCTGTGGAAGGTGCGGATTACCCCACCAACGAGTTGCTGGAGGTAGCGCCTACCCGCGTCAGTCTCGGCAAGCCGAATGGCTGGCCGACTTTCGGCTGGGACAACGAGTACGGGCAGGATCATCGTGAAGTCAACTCTTTTCAGGCTAGTAAGTTCCTCATCAGCAACGGGGAGTATTTCCGGTTCGTCAGGGCCGGAGGGTATGAGCAGCGCCGCTACTGGTCTGAATCCGGTTGGGGATGGCGTCAGTTCAGAAATGTGAAGTGGCCGACTTTCTGGGTGCAGGATGGCCCGGCAGGATCTCATCGCTATAAACTCCGCACAACCTTCAGCGAGATACCCATGCAGTGGAGCTGGCCGGCCGTGGTCAATTACTACGAGGCAAAGGCCTATTGTGCTTGGCTTACCGAACAGGACGAGGCGAAGATGCCTTATCGTCTGCTGCAGGAGAGTGAGCATCTGGCGATCCGAGATCCGGCACTGAGTGCTGCGATCGATTTTGAGCCCGGTGCAGCGGAACAGATCGATCTTGACTGCGTAATGGCCCCTAGCTCGGCTCCTACAATAAACCACAATCTGCGTTATGGTAGTGAGGGCGCGGTTGACGCGCTCCATGCTAACGAGCGGGGGTTTCACGACACATTTGGCAATGTCTGGCAGTGGTGCGAGGATCCGTTTCACCCTCTGCCGGAGTTTAAAATCCATCCTTATTACACCGACTTCAGCACACCCTGCTTTGATGGTGAGCACCAAATGATTTTAGGTGGCTCCTTTATCAGCACAGGTGACGAGGCTAGCATCTGGTCACGGTTTCATTTCCGGCCCCATTTCTTTCAGCATGCCGGTTTCAGGGTCGTCCTCGACACCGGTGTCGAGGGCAAGAAGGGCGACAAGTATGATACCGACGAACTCGTCAATCAGTATCTGCTGTTCCACTATGGGTCGCTGGCAGAACAGCAGGATGAGGCGCTGGCGACGCGAATTGAATTTCCGGCAGTGGTTAACCTCATCGACCGCACGGTCGAACTGATGAACCAGTTTGCGCCGCGGCGAATTAAGGCATTGGATCTTGGCTGTGCGGTAGGCCGCTCCACTTTTGAATTGGCAAGAACCTTCGACTCGGTGGTCGGGCTTGATTACAGTGATGCGTTTATTGATGCCGCGGAGCATCTGCGGCAACGGCGGTCTCTGGCATACAAGCGCTGGGACACAGGTACGCATTACACCGCCCTTAAGGCGAGCATCGATGAGGAGATTGATCGAGAGCGAATCGGGTTTGTGCAGGGCGATGCGGCTAACCTGGCCGGGGCACCCATGGTACAGAACGATGAGCAATACGATGCCATTCTGCTCAGTAATCTGATGTGCCGCCTGTCGGCGCCGGTGCAGTGCCTGCAGCAGTTCAATGAATCTGACCGCTACCTGAAGTCCGGTGGCATTCTAGTCATCAGTTCGCCGAATACTTGGATGGCCCAGTACACCGATCCGGCGAGGTTTCTGGATGGTGCAGACAGCGATGAGACACTTGCTGCTCTCGGTGAGTGCCTGCCCGGATTCGAACTGCTGCATGAAGAGGATTTGCCCTTCACGATCCGGGAGCACCGAAGAAAGTATGAATACATAATCGCACAGGTTTCGGTGTGGCGAAAATTGTAGCGCGAATCTGAGTAAGTCGCTGCGGCTTGCCGTGTAGCGGCGGGCATAAAAAAGGACCACACAGTGGCCCTCTTTTATTCCGATTGCAGGCACCGGTCAGACTGAGTACCGTCAGCCCTCTGACTGCAACCACTCATTCAGGGCAATAATGTCATCTGGGGTGAGAATACCGGCGACCTGTTTAAGCAGCAGCGTGTCCAGCACATAGTTAAATCGGGCATCGGCATATTGTCTGAGTGCCCGGAACAGATTTTCCCGGGCTCTAAGCACCTCAACAATGTTGCGGGTGCCAACCTCAGCGCCGAGCTCGGTAGCATCTAGAGCCAGCTGCGCGGAATCAATGGATTGCTGCCGCTGTGCGATGACCAGAACGTCTGTGTTGACACGCCGATAGGCATTTCGAATATTCTGCGTCAGTTGGCGCCTTGTCAGTTCGAGCGATTCCTGCGCCGCAACGAGATTCTGTTCTGCCTGACGGCGACGCGAGCTGACGGCGCCACCGGTGTAGATTGGAATATTGATGCTCAGAGCCAATGAGGTTCTGTCAAACGCGCCGCCACCAATCTGAATGCCCTGACTGACAATCGGAGCGGTTACGTTATGACCATATTGTCCCAGAAAGTCTACCGTTGGCAGCCGGTCGGCTTTGCGGGCACGTAAATTTTTGCGCGAGGCTTCGAGGTTGTGTCTGGCCGCCGTGATGGCCAAGCTGTTGTCTTCGGCCTGATCCTCCCATTCGATCAGGCTGCCGTCGACCTCAAGAATGGGAAAATCCGCCCGTAATTCGTCGATGTCGCCATGAGGCTCTCCGGTTATGGCTTCGAGAGCCTCAAACCGGGCCCGAAGCAGGTCTCGCTGCAGAATCGTGGTGTTCCGGGCTAGATCGTAGGCGGCCTGGCTGTCGAAAACGTCAGTGATAGCAACTAGGCCAACTTCTTCCCGCTGCCTCGTCTGTTCCAGCGACCGAAGCGCGGCTTCTTCTTCCTGCAGGTTAGTGGCCAACAGTTCCTGAGCGCGCAGCACATCGAAGTATGCCATGGCCACACGCATGATCAGATCCTGCTCCTGCGCGGCAAGATTGACCGCCGCCGCTCGATCGCTGGCCTTGGCGCTCTGGAAGGTATACCAGTTGGTGAGATTCAGCACACTCTGGCTGAGGTTTACTCCCCAGCCATGGTTATTCAGGCCATTGCCATAGCTGTGGCGCGGCTGTACCAAAACGTTGGTAGGTGCGCCGGTCAGCGGGTCTGGAAAAGTTCGGAAGACGTCATCGGCCGGGCCCGACGTCACCCGTGAAGTACTGCCGCCTGCACCAAAGCTCGGCAACAGCGCGGAACGACTTTGGCTAAGGTTCTCGCGATTTGCGCGATACTGAGCCTCGGCTTGCCTCAGTGCGGGGTCATTCTCCAGCGCCAGCTCGAGGATCGTATACAGATCCTGAGGGTGGGCTATTGAGCAGAGTAGGCTGCTGAAAAAAATCAGTCCAAGGTTCCGGATAGGGTGTTTCATATTATTGACCTTGATGGGTTTCAGAATCAGAGGCCCGGTGTCAGCCGGGCCTGATAATGGCGGTGTGTTTGAATCCGCTGTTCTTAGCGGCTCCGGATTCTACACAGTGTAACCAAAAGCGACAATTTTGGTTTTGCCAATGCGGNAGACGGATGGGGTTTTACTGTGAATTGCCTCAATCAGACCCCAATCTTTTGGCTGCGGGGCATTGGGCGCGCCTCCCACCGCCGCCTATTACTTTGTCCTGGATTTGGGGCATAATACGCCNCTGCACGCCGTTTTCGAGGGTTATCCGGCCCGCTTTACGACTGAACATCGAATCGCACAGTCTGAAACGGCGCATAACCTTGTTTTCGCCGGCGCACAGGACGCTCCTATGAACGCAAAAACTGAACACCTGTTGGAAAAAATCAGTCGACTGGACACTAGTGGTCAAGAGCACTATCCCAGTTCCTGCAAGGTATACGTTGAAGGTAGCAGGGCCGATCTCAAGGTGCCGATGCGAGAGATCAGTCTAACGGCCACTCAGACCGAGTCTGGTATTGAAGAAAACCCACCTATCCGTGTCTACGATACGTCCGGCATCTATTCCGATACTGACTCCACCATTGATTTGCGCGCGGGCCTGCCTGCAATCCGGCAGCCGTGGATCGAAGAGCGTCAAGACACTGAACTGCTTGCGGGTGTGAGTTCCGCCTATGGCCAAGCACGTCAGCAGGATATGAAAACAGCGCATCTGCGTTTTGAGCATATCCGTCAGCCGCGGCGCGCCCAGCCGGGTCGTAATGTGACCCAGCTGCACTATGCGCGCCAAGGCATTATCACGCCCGAGATGGAATTCATTGCCATTCGCGAAAACATGGCACGCGCTCAGCTGCAAGAGGCCCACCAGCCGAGCCAGCAGCACCCGGGAGAGGCGTTCGGCGCGCAGATTCCTGATGAAATCACCGCAGAGTTTGTCCGCGCTGAGGTGGCGCGGGGTCGCGCCATCATTCCTGCCAGCATCAACCATCCAGAAATCGAGCCGATGGTCATAGGGCGTAATTTCCTGGTTAAAGTAAACGCGAACATCGGAAATTCTGCGGTCAGTTCCTCGATTGAGGAAGAAGTCGAGAAGCTGACCTGGTCGGCCCTGTGGGGGGCTGACACCGTCATGGACTTGTCTACCGGCAAGAATATCCATGAGACCCGCGAATGGATTATTCGCAATTCCATGGTGCCCATTGGCACCGTGCCTATCTATCAGGCTCTGGAAAAAGTGGGTGGCGTTGCCGAAGAGCTGACCTGGGAAATTTATCGCGACACTCTCATCGAGCAGGCTGAACAGGGGGTGGATTACTTCACGATTCACGCCGGCGTGCTTTTGCGCTATGTGCCGCTGACGGCCAAGCGCATTACTGGCATTGTCTCTCGTGGGGGTTCCATTATGGCCAAATGGTGTCTAGCCCATCATCAGGAAAATTTTCTGTACACGCACTTCGAGGACATCTGCGAGGTTATGAAGGCTTATGATGTGTCTTTCTCGCTCGGTGATGGTCTGCGCCCAGGGTCCGTGGCCGATGCTAATGATGCCGCGCAGTTCGGTGAGCTGGAGACTCTGGGAGAGCTGACGAAATTAGCCTGGAAGCACGACGTGCAAACCATGATTGAAGGACCGGGGCATGTACCAATGCACATGGTCAAAGAGAACATGGAGAAGCAGCTGGAAGTGTGCGATGAGGCGCCTTTTTATACCCTCGGCCCGCTCACGACTGATATTGCGCCCGGATATGATCACATCACATCGGGAATAGGGGCAGCAATGATTGGTTGGTTTGGCTGTGCCATGCTCTGCTACGTGACGCCGAAAGAGCATCTTGGTTTGCCAAACAAGAAGGATGTTAAAGAAGGACTGATGGCCTACAAAATTGCAGCCCATGCTGCAGACTTGGCGAAAGGTCATCCGGGTGCCCAGCTCAGAGACAATGCGCTGTCTAAGGCGCGTTTCGAGTTTCGCTGGGAGGATCAGTTCAATCTTGGCCTAGATCCAACTACGGCCCGCGCCTATCACGATGAAACGCTGCCCAAGGAATCAGGTAAGGTTGCCCATTTTTGCTCCATGTGTGGACCGAAATTCTGTTCGATGAAAATCTCCCAAGAGGTTCGCGAGTATGCAAACTCGAATGCTGCGGGAGATGTGCATCAGGCCATTGATAAAGGGATGGCTGCGATGGCGCAGGAGTATAATGAGCAGGGGCGCAAGCTTTACCACAAAGTCTGATGAATGCAGGCGGTTCGGTGTCTCCCTCGGGCTTAAGTCTTCCAGTGAAGATAATCGATCATGGCCTGCAGGCAAGAATCTGCCAGCCTGCCTGATCGTTCCGGCGACCAGCCATAAACCGGATCGGGCGTCGCGGTCGTGTCTTTGAACGGCATTTCCAGCGTCATCGCGAGGCAGCCATACAGTTCAGCCGTATGGGCGGTGCTCATACTCATGTTGGCTTCACCCGGATTCTTTGCCGGATAGCCGTACTCCGTTTGAAAATCCGGATTCAGTGAAGCCAGATGCTCCCGGTAATAATCGAGCTGTGCCTGATCGGCTTCAGTCCAGCTGGTTAGACCCTCGGTGCCGGCGATGAAGCAGTAGGGCAATGATTCATCGCCATGGACATCCATGAAGAAGTCAACGCCGGTATCTGCCATCGCCTGCTTGCTGAGAAACACTTCCGGCGCTGACTCCATGGTGGGTTTCACCCATTCCCGGTTCAGGTTCCGTCCAGCGGCGTTGGTACGAAGATGCCCGCGTCGACTGCCGTCCGGATTCATATTGGGAATCAGGTAGAGATCGCAGGATTGCAAAATTGTTCGGGTAAGTGCGTCCTGCGAATTCAGCAGTCTTTTTATAGCACCTTCCATCCACCACTCTGCCATGGTTTCACCGGGGTGCTGACGCGCGATAAACCAGCACTGCTTTCTGTCACTCGGCTTGCTGGCGTCCGATTGCAGACTGAATCGGAGCAGATCAAGGTCCTGCCCGTCCAGCGTTTGGCCAAGCAGCCGATGTGAACAATGTGGGGCTGTCTGGGCCTCCGCGATTAGTCGGTGATGCCGCTCCAGAGAGTAGGGAGCGAAGTAGGCGAAGTACACACTGTCGTGTTCGGAGACAAAATCAAATGACAGGACACCATCCGTCAGATCAGTTTCGTGGCGCAGCCAGCTTTCGCGATCATAAGAGTAGCAGACGCGATAATCCCGGAAGCCATCAGGGTAGGCAGCGCCGGCGGCATTCAGAATCCTGATTCGACAGCGTGAGTCTTTTGCGCTGCTGAGCCGGAAATAGAACCATTGATAAAAGTCAGAAGACTGGTCTGACCGAATCTCCAAACAGATCTCATCAGCATTGCCGCTTGCCAAGGCAATGATGTTGCCGCCATCAAACTCTTGGGTGATCTGCATCGGATTATCCCCTCCTAGCCGGTTGCCCTTGCCAGTAATAGCATTATCTGCGAAATGACTTCGTGATTCACATTCTGCTATCATTGCAACCTTTTTTATCCGCCTGTCCTCAGACTAGCGAAAAGCGTTAGCTAACACAGCTTTCAACTATCGATGCGCCAGAGTAAAGCGAATCACGGGCCGGAGCAACAGACACAAACCAAGGCGAAGCGGGACTGGTCACGACTGCAATGACAGACAATTTAAACGTACAGTCCAACGATCCATTAGTTACGCCGCAAATGCTCAAAGTCGAGCTTCCGCTGACGGGAACTGCACTGAATACTGTGCAGCGGGCGCGACAAACCATCTTTGATATCCTTGATCGAAAAGACCATCGCCTGTTTGTCGTGGTTGGTCCCTGTTCCATTCACGATCCGCAGGCCGCGATTGATTACGCGCACCGATTAAAGGAGCTGGCATTGAAACTAACCGACGCCCTCTTTCTAGTTATGCGTGTCTATTTCGAAAAACCCAGAACGTCAATCGGATGGAAAGGGCTGATCAACGACCCTCACCTCGATGACTCGTTTCAAATCGAAGACGGGCTGCGAATCGGCCGCAAGCTGTTGTTGGATATTGCCGGCATGGGTCTGCCTACCTCTACCGAAGCGCTCGATCCAATTTCCCCGCAGTATTTGCAGGATCTGATTGCCTGGTCGGCGATTGGTGCACGCACCACTGAATCTCAGACTCATCGGGAGATGTCCTCTGGTCTGTCTTCTCCGGTTGGTTTCAAGAATGGCACAGACGGTGGCCTCATGGTGGCGATCAATGCGATGCAGTCTGTTTCCAGTCCCCATCGTTTTCTGGGCATTAACGGCGACGGTCAGGTATCAGTGGTGACGACTCGCGGTAACCCTTACGCACACGTGGTGCTGCGCGGTGGCAGTCAGGGGCCCAATTACGATCAGGCTCACATTGCACAGTGCGAGCAGGCGCTGGCGCAGGGAGGCGTAAGCCAAAACATCATGATCGACTGCAGCCATGCCAACTCCGGCAAGAATCCCGATCGACAGCCGGCAGTGCTAAAAGATATGACGCAGCAGATATTGGATGGGAATCGCTCGATTATCGGCGCTATGCTGGAAAGCAATATTCATCATGGCAATCAGTCCATTCCGGCCGACCTCGGGGAGCTGAAGTACGGTGTCTCCGTCACTGATGCCTGTATGGACTGGGAGATGACAGAAACCGTCCTGATGGAGATGGCGGACAGCCTGAGACCGGCATTGTCTGGTCGGGCGTAAAAGAGGGGTCCGGGGGGCCCTAATACACTTTACAGGATATCGATCTGGCTGAACCGGATTATGCCGAGCTTGCGTAGGCTACGGTCAGCTGTTGCTTCTCACGCCGTCCCAGCGCTTTCCATTTCTGAACGAAAGGGTTATCCAGCAGAGTCTGCATGAAGGTGTGCGCATCGGCGCTCAGCTCGGCGCCGTAGGCCTCAAAGCTGATGGCTAGCGGAGCAAACATGCAGTCGGCTATCGAAAACCGGCCGAACAGGTAGTTACCATTTTCCCCGTAGCGGCGACGGATGCAGCTCCAGATGGCGTCAATGCGCGCAATTTCATTCATCAGTTTATCGGAGGGGCTCAGGCGACAGCTGGCTTTACAGTTCATAGGCCACTTTTCTTTCAGCTGCGGAAATTCGGAATGCATTTCTGCGCTGATGGCGCGAGCGCTGGCTTTACGCTTCGGGCTAACTGGCCAGCCAGATCCTCCGAGGAATTGTTCAGAGATATATTCGCAGATAGCCAGAGAGTCCCAGACCGTAATATCTTTATGAAGTAGAACTGGTACTTTCAAGGAAGGCGAATAAGGGCCGAGTTTTTCGGCAGTATTATCCTGGTACAGGGCGATCTGAATTTCTTCAAATTCGATATCGAACATCTTCAGCAGCAGCCACGGACAAAGAGACCAGGAAGAGTAGTTTTTATTGCCAATGACGAGTCGGATGTCTTTCATCAGTGCATCTCCAATTTTATACTGGATTTGTTCGTCTTAGTCCTTCCTGGAGTCGGTAAGCAACTGCTGACTGGTATCAACCAGGCGAACAATTACTCGTCGATCAAAGAAATCGGTCTCCACGCTCTGGGTTTCATGCAGAGGTCTGGATTCGCCGTAGGCAGCGGTCGTGATGACTTCACTGTCCAGGCCTAAGCTCTCAATGAATGACTTGATGCTGGCGGCTCTGGATTCTGACAGTCTCAGGTTGGCGTCGGCATTTCCGTTCCGATCGGCGTACCCGCTGACTTCGATGGCGCCCGTTGGCAGTCGCTCAGCGATCGCGGCGAGCGCGCTGAGCTGTGCCTTGTAGTGTGCTTCTAAGGTGCTGGATCCAGTGCGGAAGTGCAGCGATATCGATGAATCGTTAAACAGGCCCGCGTCGGGCGAGCTTCTCAGAGAGGCTGGCAGGACCTGTGCCGGAACATCCCGGAGTCTTGCCAGCTCAGCCTGTGCCTCCCGATATTCCCGCTGCAGACTGGCGAGCTGGGCCCTGTCCTCATCGGCTTCAAGCTGGAGTGGGATTAACGCCTCCTCCATGCCCCGGTATTCGCGCTTGGTAATCCAGCCGTCGCCGACGAAAATGCCAAGGGCGGCACCGATCACTGCGCCGGGCGGGCCGCCAGCTGCAGCCCCGATGAGGGCACCGCTCATCAGGCCGATGGTTTCCTCCTTCTCGGGAATCTGGCGACGGTCGGATCCTGCNTTGGCGGCGGNAGACAGGGTGCCGGCAAGCACGGTCACGGCGAGGATGGCGGCAANGGGTGCTGGGTGATGCTTCATGGTAAAAATCCTCAATTCTTGGTGGTTCGTACTGCNAACCGGGAACAAATCCGGGTGTTGCAGCGTGAAAGCGCGATCTNNAGCAAGCAGGTGNAACAGNGAACGCTGATAGAGTAGGTGAGGATATTTAACAAAAGCTTTATTACCAACCGGGGGAGGTTTTGAGGCCATGTGGTGATTAAATATGGCAGAATGATGGCAAAGCGGTCGAAGACAGAACCACCGCTCTGTTTCTGGGGTCGGATACAGTATAGTCGCCGCCGAAGCGACTGATATTTGGCGTGAAAATTTGCCAGTATCGATTAAGGCAACTGACAAGTAAAAAGGTTTTGGAATCAAAATGAGCCGAAGAATAGCTATCGTTGAAGATGAAGCTGCGATCCGCGAAAACTATGCTGACGTGCTGCGCAAGCAGGGTTATGAGGTCCAGACCTATGCCAACCGGAAAGACGCCATGGCAGCGTTCGACATTCGCCTTCCCAATCTGGCGATCATTGATATCGGGTTGGAAAATGAAATCGACGGAGGNTTTATGCTGTGTCAGGCCTTGCGCTCAATGTCCGACACGCTGCCGATCATCTTCCTGACCGCTCGCGACAACGATTTCGACACTGTCTCCGGACTGCGCATGGGCGCGGACGACTATCTCACCAAAGACATCAGCCTGCCGCATCTGACTGCACGCATNGCGGCGCTGTTTCGCCGGCTTGATGTGATCGATCAGCCAACGTCTCCAGAGAATTTGTTGCGGAGGGGGAAGTTGTCTCTCGACATTGGCCGGCTCACCGTGCAGTGGGAAGAGCAGGCAGTGCCGTTAACTGTGACAGAGTTCTGGATGGTCCATGCGCTGGCTAAATTTCCAGGGCATGTGAAAAGCCGGCAGGTACTGATGCAGGAATCCAAGATTTTTGTGGATGGCAGCACCATTACCTCTCACATCAAACGTATCCGTAGAAANTTTGTCCAGCTGGACGGTGCATTCGACTGTATTGAAACGGTGTACGGTATGGGGTACCGCTGGAACACAGAAAAGACCCCGTCGGANCAGTGTGCCTGAGCGCACTCAGCCTGCGCTTGCCACCGGTAGCTAGCCCATGTCCTTTGCCTTGAAAAGCCCCTTCGGCATCCGCTCAAAGCTGGTCTTCCTGTCCAGTTTTTTGCTGGTCATTCCCTGGCTGGGCTACCAGTACATTCTTGGCATGGAGGATTACCTTCGTCGCGGTCAGGAGCAAACTGTCCTAGGAACTGCTCAGGCGCTGGCCACCGCGCTGAACGAGCGACCGGAACTGTTCAACGAAGGCAGCTACAGCCCTGCAACACGTAGTGAAGATCTGTACGTATATCCCATNTATTCTCCACTGTCTTTGGTGGATTCTTCTTTGAATGACTGGGGCGCCTATCAGCAGTATGAGGTGCTTCATGATAATCGTGACTTTCTAGCAACCGAATTGACTCCGGCCCGTTTGTACGTTGATGACGAGTCGTTGCGGTTTGAAAGTATGCTGGGTGAGTACAACGGCAATTTATATGCCTACTTCAAAGTGACCGATGATGCAGTGATCTATCGCGATCAGGATGCTCTGACGGTTTACCGGTCTGATTTTCTCCAAATCTCCATGCTCTCCAAGGAGGGCAATGATATGACTCGCTATGTCATTGCGCCCTATCAGGCGGAGCCGGTGTATCCCTTTCGGGTCGAGGAAGACTACTCAGACCCCGTTTACGAAGAGCGGATCATCGGCCAGTGGTACGACACCAGTGACGGCTATGTTGTTGAACTTCGGATACCGATGGAAATGCTCGGTGACCGTCTTGGCTTTGCCGTTTTCGACGTCGATGACCCCAAGTCGCGCACGGTGAGCACTGTTGTTGCAACNTACCGNGCNGATGACGCGGAGCNACTTGGCTCNCTGCGNCTNCCNACACCGGAGATTGACCGNATNGTGGCAGGCATGGGTTACAACAATTCCCGGATTCAGATTGTTGACCGTTCCGGCCGGGTCTTGCTCACGGCCGGAGATATTCAGTCTGCCACGGGCATTAAGCTGGCGTCAGTGGCAGATGGTGAGAAGGTGAATAAGTACTGGCTGTTTCTGCAAAATAAGATTCTTGATCCGCTGTATTATCAGATCCTGACTAAGCCAAGTAATGATTTTATTGATGAGCTGTATTCAGAAGTTACACGGGAAGGTGCGCACATAAGCTCCGCCTTGAGGGGCGCGCCCCTGACTCAGTTCCGCAATCTGTCCGACTCTCAGACTAGGTTGCTCGAGGCGGCTCATCCGATCATGGCAAACAATGAAGTCATGGGCGCGGTGGTCGTTGATCAAAATATGAACGGGCTGCGTACCTTTCGCAACGAAGCCTTGGAACAGTTGTTCAATACGCTCATCGCTGTGATGCTCATAGTGGTGCTGGGGCTGTTTTTCTTTGCATCACGTATCTCGACGCGGATTCTCGGTCTCAGAAATCAGGCTGAGGCAATCATTGACGACGCCGGTCGAGTTAAGAATACGATTGTACCGTCGCAGAATTCTGATGAGATTGGCGACCTTTCCCGCAGCTTTTCCAGCATTGTCGAGCGTCTTACGCAATACACCAATTACCTGGAAAACATGTCGTCAAGGCTGTCCCACGAGCTTCGCACGCCGGTCACCGTAGTGCGCTCATCCATCGAAAATCTTGGCCTGTCAGAAAAGAGCGCGGAGTCTGCTGTTTACATCGAGCGCGCCGAAGAAGGTATCAACCGCCTGAATCTGATCCTTACGAATATGAGCGAGGCCACGCGACTCGAGCAAATGCTGCAGACATCTGAAAAAGAAAAGATTGATCTAGTAAAGGTTATCAGTGGCTGTGTTGAGGGATACAAACTGGCGTATCCGGACGCAAGCTTCAAGCTTGACGCGCCTGGCAGCATTATCAGTGTGGCCGGCGTGCCTGAATACATTGCGCAGCTGCTGGATAAGCTCATCGCTAATGCGGTCGAGTTCACCTATCCGGATCAGCCGATTCTGATTGACTGTCGTTCTCTTCGGGATCACGCGGTAATCAGGGTAAGCAACGCGGGCCCGTTACTGCCAGAAGAAATGAAAGGCCGCTTATTTGATTCGATGATCTCGGTGCGCCCGCAGGAAAAACAGCGCCAGCCGCATCTCGGCATGGGGTTGCACATTGCCCGGCTGATTTCAGATTTTCATGGCGGCCAGATTCGCGCCGAGAACCGGCAGGATCAGGAAGGGGTCACAATTACGGTGGTGATACCGCTGTTTTACAAGTAGGTCGTTCAGTTTTTCTCTTTCTGCGCGGCCCCTCCGGTAAAGTATCTGGGCGCATTCTCTCTGACAACGGGCGAATCAGATGCCCAGGCATGGCAAGTATCTAAAATGATCGGACGCTTTCCGTGTGGCTGCTTCTCTTCTGAGTCGGATTCCTGCTTTCGTTTGCTCCTGCTGGGCCAGATAGTCTGCATGGCGACGGTGGCCATGGGAAACAGCAGCTCAGTCAAGTGCGTGCAGCCTTCCGTGCCGCCAACCTTCATGCGAATTGCCTTGCGCCAGCCAGGTCCCATTTTGATGCCGATCAGCTTTTTGTAATTGGGCGCAATTGCCGGACACATTTCGAATGGGCTGTACTCCGTGGCGGCAAAAATGTCCTGGATCACGAAGCTGTCATCGACCGTGACACGCAGCAGCATTTCGTGCATCGGTTCGCCGACCGGTACGGTACCGCGCCACTTGTTACAGAACTCGTAGCCCTTGGTATCGGTCATGTGTGCTTCGATATCCCAAAGACCGTCTTCCCGCTCGTAGCCGCGGTAATCGATGGCGCGAGTGTGAGCATGTTTGCGGGGTGAAGCGTTTGGAAAGGGCATGTTCTTACCTAACGGCGTTGTCAACTGCTGCAGTGCCAATTGGCGCTGAAGTGCTCGGTTTACCTCCTATCGGCCGACGGAGCGACCTGAGAGGCGGCGCATTATAACGCATTGTGTGATCTCTTTCTGTCATTCGGGCATAATGTCGACGATGGTCCGAATTGAGGACCTACTGGCTGTCGGCCACGACTTCACTATGCAAGGAATATGTATGACTACTGCAACAGCGCGCCACATTCTGGTGGACACAGAAGCTCAGTGCCTCGAGCTAAAAGAGAAGATTGAAAACGGTGAGGACTTTGCAGACCTTGCCAGAAAGTTCTCCAGCTGTCCTTCTAAAGCGCAGGGTGGAGACCTGGGTCAGTTCGGACCCGGCATGATGGTCAAAGAATTCGACGAAGTCGTTTTCAACGCGAGAGTGAATTCCCTTCAGGGCCCGGTGAAAACCCAATTTGGCTATCACCTGCTGGAAGTGACCAGTCGCAGCTAGTGCGTCATGCACATTCTATTTCTCTGTACCGGTAATTCTTGTCGATCACAAATGGCAGAAGGCTGGGCACTAGCCTTAGCGTCGCAGCGTTTTGAGCCCGGCTATTTCTCCTTTTCCTCGGCCGGGCTAGAAGCGCACGGGCTGAATCCCCGCGCTGTTGACGTCATGGCACAGAACGGAGTAGATATCAGCGCACACACTTCTGACGTTCTAACAGACGAGATGCTGGCAGCTGCCGATCTTGTAGTGTCGGTCTGCTCCAATGCGGATACCAACTGCCCTTTGCTGCCAGCAGGGACTGTAAAGCGTCATTTGCCTTTCACAGATCCGGCAGGAGCAACAGGAACGGAAACCGATATCGGTGCTTGCTTCCAGTCGGTATGTGGTGAGATTCGCGATGCCATGGTCATGCTGATTCAGGAGCTCAGCGCGAATCAGCCGATGTCTGTCAGGCAGGATTCAGGTGAGCATTTGTTTCAACAGAGTGACGTGGAGGTCCAGAGCCGGTCTTCGGTTTACCAAGGCTTTTTGAAAGTCGACCGATTGTACCTAAGGCATCAGTTGTTTGAGGGCGGCTGGAGTGAGCGTCTTGAGCGCGAGCTCCTGATCAAGGAGCAGGCCGTCGGAGTTTTATTGTTAGATCCGGATACTGACCAGCTCGTGATGGTGCGCCAGTTCAGAGTGGGGATGCTGTGGCAGCGCGAATCACCGTGGCCGCTGGAACTCGTGGCAGGAATGGTCGACAAAGAAGAGACGCCGGAGGCCGTTGCCTTGAGAGAAACCCGGGAGGAAACTGGCCTGACGATCAGCGGGCTAGTTAAAATCTGTGAATACTTCAATAGCCCGGGTGCCTCGACCGAAAAGGTCACCCTGTTCTGTGCGAAAGTAGACGCTAAGACTGCCGGCGGCATTCACGGTCTGAAACATGAGCATGAGGACATTAAAGTCGTTGTGATACCGCGTGAACAAGCGATTGAAGGGATTAGATCAGGCGAGTTTAATAATGCCATGTCTATGATTGCGCTGCAGTGGCTGGAACTCAATCAGAAAACTCTCAATAAATTATGGGCCTAGTCGCGCGAGCCAAGGCGATCCGGGAAAATTCCGATGACAATTCCGGCTGATTAGTTAAAATGGCTTTTGTCGAAAGTCGCCGCAAAAGCCGCATGATAGCGTAGGGGTGCCGCCCCTAGGCTGTGAGTTACTTGAGGCTTTGAGTCTTCTGGCAGTGCGGAGTCGCATTATCACGACCGATAGCTCTTCCTGCTAAATTCTGAGAGCCGTCCAACTCCGCGCATGCCTGCTGGGCAGCCAGCGAAATCGTAAAAACGTATTGCAGAGAATTAATGCCAAAATCCGATTACAGTGTCGACCTGATCAAGCAGATGGCAGAATGCGACGCCAACTACATCCGCTTGCTCAAGCTGGTCCCCGAGATGAGCGCCTACCTTGACCGCTCCTTTTCGAATATTGCCTTGAATGATGAGAGTCTGGGTAAAGCGATTTCAGACGAAGAGCCTGAGAAGGCGCTAGAAGGCCGGATAACCCGCTTTTGTCTTGTAGACTTTGATTACATGGACGGAATGAATGAGCCGGTCACGGTAGAGATCAAGATCCTTGAGGCATTCAAATACACCAGCACTCTGGAAATTGTGCAGAAGCCTGAGTTAACGCAATGGATGACTAACCCGTACATGCTGGTGCGTGTTTACCATGACGCTAGCACTGCCGAAGTGGTTTCCTATCAGGGCCATCGTAATCTCAAGTCTCGGTATGCCAAGCTAAACCCCGAGATGTATCACTCGGATGAAAAAATGCAGGTGAATCAGTTTTTGGGCGAGTGGCTTACGCATTGCCTGAGGTCAGGTATCAGTGAGAAAGCGCCAGATCTTATATCTTCTTGAGTTAGCCTATGAAATAGTAGATGGCAAAAGATCAACACAGTCCAATTCGAATCGTTCAAATTACAGACACTCATCTATTCAGTGAGTGTTCGGGTACGCTGTTGAAGATGAACACCAAGCATAGTTTTAATCAGGTGGTCGAGCTGGTCCGGATGCATGAAAGCCCACCAGATCTTATTTTGGGTACCGGTGACATCGCGCAAGACGCTTCCGCCAACGCATATGAATACTTCAAGTCTAGTATCGAGTCTTTGAATGCGCCTTTTATGTGGCTGCCCGGAAACCATGACAACGCGCTGCTTATGCAGTCTCTGGCAGAAGGGACGTCGGCGGCATATAAGCATATGCAGTTGGGCAACTGGCTGATTGTGATACTTGATACGAGTGTCGGCGGACAGGTGCATGGCGCTCTCTCAGCGGAAGAGCTGGCGTTTCTCAGTGCTCAGCTTGAGGCTTCGGAGCTCAGCGACTCAGTGGATCATGTTCTGGTCAGCATGCACCACAATCCCATCAGAGGCACAGCAGGCTGGATGAAAGATATTGGTCTACAAAATCCTCAGAAATTCTGGGAGACAACCAAAACATCCAGCAAGCTACGAGCGGTAGTTTACGGTCATATTCATCAGCAGCTCGATTTCGAGTTCGAGGACATCCGGTGTCTGTGTGCCCCCTCCACCTGTATTCAGTTCAAACCTGATGTGGTCAACTTCGCGCTGGACAAGATGAACCCGGGCTATCGGAATCTGGAGCTTTATCCCGATGGCGCCATTGATACTCAGGTGATACGCGTTGCGGGTGAGCAATTGGAAGCAGACTTCAGCTGCGGTGGTTACTAACCTACTGCACTGCGCTCCTCGCTGTCCTTCCCGGGCTGTGTCACCTCTCTGGCTCGTCGCTAGTGTGCTGAGACACTTTCATCCTTACTGATCTTCATGTTTTGTGTCTGCACGGATTTTTGAGTGCGCCGCAGTCCAGAAAGGCTCGTCAGACGGTGGCCCATTTCAAATCCAGAGGAATTTTGGACCGGATTCACTTGCCGTTTCTGAAACAGGTCCCGGTCGCCATCATGGCAGAACCTATGGCGCTATAGGCAGGCAGGAATCCTATCTAAGTGATCATCAGTACTCATGCATTTGCTAAGTTTATACGGTGACGCCAGCTTAGGCCGAAGAGATTAAAAAACTTGACTGTATGACGCTAAAGCACCCAAGATTTCAGAGTGAAGTTGCAGACATGCGACGAGATTCTGGATCACCGACTCGCCGCTGTTAAGTTTAGTAAAACGGAACTGGTGATCCGACAAGCGGGCAATCACAGCTACGACGGGTATGCAGAGAAATCGCCCGCGATTGAGGCGTTTTTGCTATCAAGAATTACTGAATCTGTGCGATAGAATACTATTGGTCTGCAGTAATTAGCACCCCCACTCTGAATTCATTTTCGATGCCCAATAACTACAACGCCGACGCGATTGAAGTACTTACCGGCCTTGACCCAGTTCGTAAGCGCCCGGGTATGTATACAGATACAACCCGTCCGAACCACCTCGTTCAGGAAGTCATCGACAACAGTGTCGATGAGGCACTGGCGGGCTTTGCCAGTCAGTTGAAGCTAACTTTACATAAGGACGGGCTGATCGAAGTCAGTGATGATGGTCGCGGTATGCCGGTCGATCAGCACAAAAACGAGAAGGTTTCGGGGGTTGAGCTAATCCTGACTCGCCTCCACACGGGCGGTAAATTCTCCAATAAGAATTATCAGTACTCAGGCGGACTGCATGGGGTCGGTGTGTCTGTGGTCAACGCGCTGTCAAAAACGCTCGAAGTGACGGTTAAGCGTGATGCCAAAGTCTATTCAATGAAGTTCAAGAGCGGAGAGAAAGCCTCTGAGCTGAAAGTCACTGGTAAGGTCGGCATGCGAAATACCGGGACGACCGTGACTTTTTTACCGGATGAGAAGTACTTTGATTCGGTAAAGATTTCCATTCCCAGGCTGAAACACGTACTGCGCGCCAAAGCGGTTCTGTGTTCCGGCCTGCGGGTGACGTTTGTTGACAATGCGGCCAGCACGGTCAAGGCGCAAAGTGAGGAGTGGTACTTTGAAGACGGCCTCACTGATTACCTGTTGCAGGCCACCGCTGACTACGAGTGTATCCCTCAGAAACCTTTCGTTGGCTCTATCAAAGGCAATGATGAGGCCGTTGACTGGGCGCTTCACTGGCTGCCCGATGGTGGCGAGGTGATTGGGGAAAGCTATGTCAATCTGATACCGACCGCGCAAGGCGGCACTCACGTCAGCGGCTTGCGTACCGGATTGCTGGAAGCGCTTCGGGAATTCTGTGAATTCCGAAATCTGCTGCCCCGCGGCATCAAGCTCACGGCCGAAGATGTCTGGGAAAAGTGCAGCTATGTACTGTCTTCCAAACTGGTTGATCCTCAGTTTTCGGGTCAGACAAAGGAAAAACTATCTTCTCGGCAGTGCGCAGTTTTCGTTTCTGGCGTCATCAAGGACGAATTCAGCCTCTGGCTGAATCAGCATACCGCCGAAGCAGAGGCCATTGCCGAACTATGTATCAGCAATGCACAGCGCCGGCTCAAGGCCAGCAAAAAAGTCGCGCGCAAGAAAGTCACTACCGGTCCGGCACTGCCAGGGAAATTGGCAGATTGCTCCACCGAAGATGTGATGGCAGGCGAGCTATTTCTTGTGGAAGGGGATTCGGCAGGGGGATCTGCCAAACAGGCGCGGGACCGAGAATTTCAGGCGATCATGCCGCTGAGGGGCAAGATCCTTAATACCTGGGAGGTAGATTCGGCGGAGATTCTGGCCTCGCAGGCGGTACACGACATTGCCATTGCGCTTGGTGTCGATCCCGGGTCAAGCAAGATCGAAGATCTACGCTATGGGAAAATTTGTATTTTGGCAGATGCGGATTCGGACGGGCTCCACATCGCCACGCTGTTGTGCGCGCTGTTCGTCAGACACTTCCGGCCGGTGGTAGAAGCTGGCCACGTGTATGTCGCTATGCCGCCACTGTTTCGCATCGATGTCGGCAAGGAAGTCTTTTACGCACTGGATGAAGATGAGAAGAACGGCATTCTCGATCGTATCGCGGCGGAGAACAAAAGCGGCAAGATCAATGTGCAGCGGTTCAAGGGGTTGGGCGAGATGAATCCGCTGCAGCTGCGGGAAACTACTATGGCTAAGGATACACGTCGGCTGGTACAGCTGACCCTCGAAGCCGCAACCAGCAGCAAGAAGAAAAGCACGCTGGAAGTAATGGATATGCTATTGGCAAAAAACCGGGCATCTGACCGGAAAGCTTGGCTGGAAGAAAGCGGAAATCTGGCGGACTATGCGGAATAGTCGTCAAGCAACCTGCGGTTGCTAGCGAGCGAACCTATGAATGAAGACATAATACTCAGTGACGACGGCGTCGAACAGATAGCACTGCGCAGCTACACACAGCAGGCTTATTTGAATTACTCGATGTACGTCATCAATGACCGCGCTTTGCCTAATATCGGTGACGGGCTTAAACCGGTTCAGCGCAGAATCATCTATGCAATGTCTGAGCTTGGTCTGAAGGCTTCGGCTAAATTTAAGAAGTCGGCTCGAACCATCGGGGATGTCATTGGCAAGTTCCACCCCCACGGTGATTCCGCCTGTTATGAAGCGATGGTACTGATGGCACAATCGTTTACCTATCGATACCCACTAGTGGATGGACAGGGTAACTGGGGTTCGCAGGACGACCCAAAGTCTTTTGCGGCGATGCGCTATACGGAATCACGACTGCGTAATTATGCAGACGTACTGTTGGGTGAGTTAGGCCAGGGAACCGTGGAATGGAAGCCGAATTTCGACGGCACACTGGACGAACCGGAAATGCTTCCGGCGCGTCTGCCCAACGTGTTGCTTAACGGCGGTAGCGGTATTGCTGTGGGGATGGCGACGGACATCCCGCCGCACAACCTTCATGAAGTTGCGAAGGCGCTGATACATCTGCTCGATAATCCAAAAGCAACGCTGCAAGATATTGGCAAGCACATCAAGGGTCCGGATTTCCCCACTGAAGCGGAAATCATCACCCCCCAGTCTGAAATTGAAGAGATGTACCGCACTGGTCGCGGAACCATGAAGGCCCGCGCAACCTACGTAAAAGAAAACGGTGATATTGTCATTACCGCGCTGCCGTATCAGGTCTCCGGCGCTAAGATCCTTGAGCAGATTGCCGCGCAGATGCAGAAAAAGAAGCTGCCTATGGTGGTTGATCTAAAAGACGAGTCGGATCATGAAAATCCAACGAGGATCGTCATCGTGCCGCGCTCGAAACGGGTAGATACCGACAGTGTAATGTCTCATCTCTTTTTCACCACGGATCTGGAAAAGAACTATCGTGTGAATTTCAACATGATAGGGATCAACAAGCGCCCTCAGGTAAAAGGCCTGTTAAGCCTGTTGAAAGAATGGCTGCAGTTTCGAACCATTACTGTCCGGCGCAGACTCCAGTTTCGTCTGGACAAGATACTTGATCGTTTGCATATACTTGATGGGTTGCTGATTGCATTCCTGAATATTGATGAGGTCATCAAAATTATCCGCCAAGAGGACAAACCCAAGCAGGCGATGATGGAGGTGTTCAAGATCAGCGAGCGCCAGTCAGAAGCGATCCTTGATCTGCGTTTGCGGCAGCTGGCCAAGCTTGAGGAGATTAAAATCAAAACCGAGCAGCAAGAGCTGAGCGACGAACGTAAAACTCTTGAGCAGCTGCTGAAGTCAGCAACACGTCTGAAAACCTTCATCAAGAATGAAATCAATTCAGATGCAGTGAAGTTCGGCGACGCACGGCGCTCCAGGCTTGTCGAGCGTGAAGAATCCAGAGCCTTCAGTGAAACGGAACTGCTCTCTACCGAGCCAGTCACCATTGTTCTGTCAGAACGTGGCTGGATGCGCTCGGCCAAAGGTCACGACGTTGATCCACGCGCACTGCAGTACAAGTCGGGGGATGGTTTTAAGATTGCCGCTCGGGGGAAAAGCAACCAGCTGGCAATTTTCCTTGATTCTACCGGTCGAGCTTACTCCCTTCCGGCACATACCCTACCTTCGGCCCGTGGCCAGGGGGAGCCGGTTTCCGGCAAAGTGAACCCGCCGCCGGGTGCAACTTTCGAAGGAGTTGTGATCGGCGATGAAGACAGAGACGTCTTGCTGGCCAGTGATGCCGGTTATGGCTTCGTCGCCAAGCTCGGGGACCTGATCAGTAAAAATAAGTCGGGCAAGGCCATATTGCGTTTGCCGAAAGGGTCCGTGTTGCTGCCGGCTGTGATGATCAAGCATTATGGCAGCGACAGGATTGTCGCGGTGACCAACGAAGGACGAATGCTCATGTTCCCGCTACGTGAACTTCCCCGTTTAGCCAAAGGCAAGGGCAATAAAATTATTAACGTCCCGAGCGCTCGCGTTACCGAGCGCATTGAGTTCGTTGTTGCCATCACAGCGGTGACCGCAGAAGACACGCTGACGGTTTATGCGGGTCGGCGTCACCACAATTTGAAACCAGCTGATCTGCAGCACTACCGGGGGGAACGCGGGCGCCGCGGCAATAAGTTGCCCCGCGGCTTTCAGAATGTAGATCGCATCGAAGTCCTGAAGTAGCCTAGTACACTTGTCGAGAGCACGGCGCCTATTTTGCCGGACAACGGAAAAGGCCTAGTCCGCGAACAGCGTAACCAGCTGAATCGCCTGTCGCTCAATCAACGGTTTGTATTCGGCCATTGGCTCTCTCGCGAGAAAGGTGGAAATCCGCGTGGCTTCACCAATCTTGAATTCTTCCTCTGCGTCCAGTCGGCTCAGACCACCGGCCTGTTCAAAGCTGGCCGCTGAGATCAGCAGGGCATTGTCCGGGCAGTGTTGGCAAATCGTACGTGCCTCATCCAGCGTCTCGCCGCTCAGGTTATTGCTGGACTGATTGATGGGCGAGTAGAGACTGTTGAGTGCTTGCCCGCTGTGGACCGCTATTCGGTATTTCGCTGAGATCGGGTTATCTCCCACATCGTTGACGTCGCCAATAATTTGCAAAAACAACTGTGCGCAGCAGGCCCCGAAAAACGACTGATCCTCTTCTATCTCAACGCTACTGAAATGGATGACAGCTTCACCGTCTGCACAAAAACAGACGGTGCCGTTATAAAGGCGAGAAACTTTATCGATGTAGAAATAATATTTGTTGAGCAGCTCAATGAGTGTCTCGCTGGGCAGCGTCGAGGCAAGGTACTGGTAGTTCGCCATGCTGATTATTAGGAGGGTTGTGGCCTGCCCGCCGACCGCTGTGCCTGAATTCTGATTTTCCGAACTGGGCGCTCGGATGTTGAGCTGATTCAGAAAGGTATTTTGGGCAAGAAATTCTGCGGTCGCATTATATTGGCGAATCGCCGCGCTGAGTTCGTGATTAGCTTTCGGCTCTGGGCAAGTTTCGATCTCACCTTTGCGGATATTGCTGAGAGCGAACGCTAGCAGATTGGCCGGGAAGCTCACCACATGTTGGAAGTAGATTCCGCTCAGCAGCACACAGACCGTCAGCAACAGAAAAGTGGCAGCAACAATTAGTAGAAGGCTGTTCGCTGCACCTGCCTCGATATAGTCGAGGTTAAGCTCAAGCAGCACGGTTCCGGCAACCGCGTCGTTCAGCGTAATCGGTGCTTCATAGCGTGCGCGAATTGATGCTAGAGGGAAAGGTAAAGACACCAGCGGGCGTATGGCTTCTTCGCGACCCTCTGCTTCGGCCAGCACAGCATGATCGACGCTGAGCACTGAGATACGCTGAATGCCGGTGGCTTCGGTCAGGCTGTTAAGGACCACGTTCATACTGATCAGGTCGTTAGCCAGAATCAGCTCGGTTAGCTGCATGGCGGATTGTTCGGCAAGAGCCTGACCAAGCCCGTCGGCCTGCTGCTGCAATAAACTGCGATTGCTATAGCTGCTGATCAGCCAGAAGACGCACATGGCCAGGACCAGAAACAGACATCCGGTCACCGTAAATTTGGTCGAAACCCGGCTTAACGTCGAACCGTGCTGAGTAGGTGTTTCTGCGTCTGTTTCAGATTTTTTTGTCAAGCCAGAAAGTCTTTTTGATGCGCCATGCAAGGGCAAGAATAACAGGAGCGTAGCATTGTCCCAAACAGTTGGGACCTATCCGATCGACGCGGCCTGTGAAAACGGGAATGCCTTTCAGACAGGCGCTGCCGGAGCGCGCATTGAATGTGGCAATCTGGCAAGTTCTTATGACGAGCCCTCAGCCAAGTCGCGTTTTACTGTCACTGCCCGGGTCTTCTCTGACGAGCCGAGGAACCAGATAGCCCGGCAGCAGGGCACGGATTTTGGTGATCAGGTCGAGGCCTTCTTGTTCGTTGACCAGAAAATGCCCGGTTCCGACAACCCGATCCGGCAAGTGGAGGTAATAAGGCAGTACATTCATGTCGAACAGTTTATGACTCAGCGAAACTAGGCTAGTTGCATCATTATTGATACCTCTGAGCAGCACTGACTGATTCATCAACGTTGCGCCCGCTGCTCTGAGCTTTTGCACGGCGAGCTGCACCGATGAGTCAACCTCCTGACCGTGGTTGCAATGAATAACAATGACCAGTTTGCTTTCCAGTGACGCAAGTGTCTGGCACAGACTGCTGGTGATCCGCTGTGGGATCACCACCGGCAGACGGGTATGGATACGGATGGTAGTTACCTGTTTGAGTGTGTCGATCTGAGTCAAAAGCCACTTCAAATAGCTGTCTCCTGCGGCCAGCGGGTCGCCGCCGCTAAGAATTACCTCGGAGATGCTGCTGTCCCTATCGATCTGCCTCAGAGTTTCCCGCCACTGTCGCTTGCCCGGCGTGTTGGCCGCGTAGTCAAAGTGTCGCCTGAAGCAATAACGACAGTGCACTGCACAATGAGGAGCTGCGGTAAGCAGGACACGACCACGATATTTTTGCAGCAGTCCCCTTGCTTGATTGAAGCTTCTTTCTTGCAGGGGGTCTTCACTAAGCGAGCAATCCACCTCGTCCTCCAGCTGGCTGGGCCAGACCTGCCGAAGCAGTGGGTCGTTCCAGTTGCCCGGCCGCATGCGCTGCGCAAACGGTCTGGGCACCTTGAGGGAAAACTTTTTCAATCCTGAATGAGCCAGTCGGCTATCGGAGCCTGCATCGCCGTCGAGATGGAGAATTTCGGTTAATTCCTTTGGATCTGTGATGAGATCAGCTAATATTTCCTGCCACTTTTCAGGTGGGTCAGAAGTAATAACCGATAAAGCAGTATTGCTCATGACTGAATGCGGGCGTTAACTCTTCGGGAATCAGACTGGGTTAGGCTTTGTGTGTTGGTTTCATCGCATCATAGCAACAATGCGGATGACAAGCAGGCTTATCTGCGAAAACACAGCTAACCTCTTCGTTATGGGTTCGGTCGTATCTGGGATCCATAGACGTAAGAATGGAGATAGCAAATGGCAAGCTACGCAACCAACGAATTCAAATCAGGACTGAAAGTGCTCGTAGACGGAGAGCCCTGCTCTATCCTTGAAAACGAGGTGGTTAAGCCCGGTAAAGGCCAGGCATTCAATCGCGTGAAATTTCGCAACCTGCGCAACGGTAGAGTCTGGGAACGCACCTTTAAATCGGGAGAGTCTGTTGAAGCGGCCGATGTAATGGAAATCGACATGGAGTATTTGTACGCGGACGGTGAGTTCTGGCACTTCATGAAAACGGATGGCAGTTTTGAGCAGGTGGCGGCAGACGCCAGCGCAATCACTGACGCGAAAGATTGGCTTAAAGAACAGGATGTCTATCAGGTTATTCTTTGGAACGAAGCGCCAATCTCGGTGTCGCCGCCAAATTTTGTTGAACTTGAGGTCACTGAAACCGACCCCGGCCTCAAGGGCGATACGGCTCAGGGGGGTACCAAGCCGGCTACATTAAGCTCGGGCGCAGTGGTTAAGGTGCCGCTCTTCGTTAATATCGGCGATGTGCTGCGCGTGGACACTCGCACGGGAGATTATCAGAATCGCGTCAGCAAATAATCCATCTCTGAGTGCTGATCTGCCATGTCTGATAAAGAGTACCCTGCTTTGCCAGATAGCCTGAAATTGCGCGCCTCGGTGTTGGCTGAGATAAGGCGCTTCTTTGCTGAGCGGGAGGTGATGGAGGTTGAAACCCCGCTGCTAGGAACCAGCACTGTTACAGATGTGCATCTCCAATCCTTTGAGGTGCGGGCGCATGATCTCTCGGAGATCCCCTTATTTCTTCAGACCTCACCTGAGTATGCTATGAAGCGGCTGTTGGCGGCTGGTTCTGGTCCAATTTACCAGATCGCCAAAGCCTTTCGGTCCGGAGAGCGAAGCCGCCTACACAATCCGGAGTTCACACTCATTGAGTGGTATCGCCCCGGATTCTCGCTGACGGATCTGATGGATGAAGTGGAGCAGCTCATCACTCGTCTGTTGTACCGTCAGAAGATTCCAAGATATACCTATAGGGAACTGTTCAGGAAGCATCTCAATCTGGATCCGCACACTGTCACCGTGCAGAGACTGCAGCAGTGCAGCGACGAGCTGATAGATGTCCGTGGCGCCGATCTAGACGTAAACGATTATCTGCAGCTATTGATGGATCAAAAGATCGAACCGAGATTGCCGGATTGCTGCTTCGTCATTGAGTATCCCGAAGCGCAGGCAGCGTTGTCGGTTGTGGCGCCTGATTCTGAGGGCGTTCCTGTCGCTCAGCGCTTTGAACTTTATGTGGACGGTATGGAGCTGGCCAATGGTTACTTCGAGTTGACAGATGCGGTAGAGCAGCGCTCGCGGTTCGAGGGAGATCTGGTCAGGCGACGGCAGCTCGGTCTGCCGGAAGTGGCCGTCGATGAAGAGCTGCTTGCCGCTCTGGAGGAGGGCCTTCCCAGCTGCGCAGGCGTTGCATTGGGTTTAGATCGCTTATTGATGGCGCTCGGTCGAAACTGGGATATCCGCGATGTAATCAGTTATCCGCTGAGCTGAGCATTCAGCTCGTGCGCGCTTCCTGCAGCGCCCGATCTGTATAAAGCGCGCGCATTTTCATTGTAATAGGGCCGGGTGTCCCACTGCCTATCTTGACTCCATCAATCTCAACAACGCCAAGCGCCATGGTTGTTGCGCTGCTGATAAACGCTTCGTCCGCTGACAGCGCCTCTTCTACTGTAAACAGCCGTTCCTCAATCTCGATGCCTGTTTGGTCGGCCAGCTCTAACAGCGTTCTGCGTCGGATGCCCGGCAAGATAGAATTGGACAGCGGCCGGGTGACAATTTTGTCATTAATAACGATATAGGCAGAGGAGGACACGCCCTCAGTGACATAACCGTCTTCCACCATCCAACCTTCTTTTGCGCCTCTGCTGACTGCGTCTTGTTTTGCCATGCACTGACCAAGCAGATTAATCGACTTGATGTCGCGTCGTTTCCAGCGTAGATCTTGTGTGGTCGCGACTTTGATGCCTTCAGTAACAGCTGGGTTATTGAGCAGGTTCATCTGTGATGAAAACGCCATGAAGCCGGGAGCGGTCTTGGCGGGGAACGGAAAATCCCGTTCCGCGACGCCCCGGGTCACTTGGGAGTACACCACGCCTTCATGAAGATTATTGCGGCTCACCAGTTCTGTCATCACTTCAAGATACGCCTGCTCACTGCAAGGCCAGTCTAGCTGAATCTGGCTGAGGCTCCGGTCTAGGCGCTCCAGAAAATAGGATTTGTCGACAACGGATCCTTCGAATACAGGTGCGACTTCATAGACGCCGTCGCCGAAAATATAGCCTCGGTCGAAGATGGAGACTTTTGCCTCATCGGCAGGCAGATACTCGCCATTCAGATAAACAATTCTGGTCAAAGCAGAGTCCTTACTGGGCCAATAATCAATACGGTCGCATGAACGTGCACTTTGCATTCAGGGTCTGGGGGCCACCAGACCTGCCGGTCGTAATTAGTTTAGAACTCTTTGGCAAAGCTCGCCAGAGCTTCGCCATCGAGCCGCTGCACTGTCCATTCATCCATGGGCGCTGCTCCGATGGAACGATAGAACTGGATAGAAGGTTCATTCCAGTCCAGTACCGACCACTCAACGCGCGTGCAGCCCCTGTTGGTAGCCAGCCTGGCAAGGTAGGCCAACAGGCACTTCCCAAAACCTTTGCCACGCACTTGCGGCTGTACATACAAATCTTCCAGGTAGATTCCCGGTCTCCCGGTGAAGGTAGAGAAATTATGAAAGAACAATGCATAGCCTACTGCGGTTCCCTTATATTCCCCGATGACAGACTGGGCGTAGGCCACCCCGCCAAACAAGGTTTCTTCCAGTGTTTCAACGCTGGCGACGACCTCGTGCAGCAGTTTCTCGTATTCCGCCAGTTCCCTAATGAAACTCAGGATCAGAGGGCAGTCTTCGACCGTTGCCTTTCGCAGGACAAAATCGGGTAGAGCAGTTTCTATGGCCATTGGTTACTCGTTGCGGTAGATAGTTCTGGTACCAGAATGCTCGCGCTGGCGTCTGCGCAAGCTACCCAGTTTTAACGCTATGCCCTGACTGTTATAATTTGCTCGTAGTTTTTAAGCTCAATCTTTTGGTCGAGTGCGCGCCAAGTAAGGAAACATGATGTCAGCGAAAAAATCCACCATTATTTATACCGAAACCGATGAAGCTCCTGCGCTGGCAACCTATTCACTTCTGCCGATTATCGAAGCCTTTGCCCGCGCTTCCGATGTAGATGTTGAGATCCGAGATATTTCCCTGTCCGGTCGCATCATAGCCAATTTCCCCGACTATCTGAGCGCCGACCAGAAGCAGTCGGACGCGCTGGCCGAGTTGGGTAATCTGACTCAGGATCCACTGGCGAATATCATCAAGCTACCGAATATCTCGGCCTCTATTCCACAGATGAAGGCAGCTATCGCAGAGCTGCAGGGTAAAGGCTACGCTCTTCCCGACTATCCGGAAGAGCCTTCGAGCGATGAAGAGAGAGATATTAAGGTCCGCTATGATCGCATTAAGGGCAGCGCGGTTAACCCGGTTTTGCGTGAAGGGAATTCCGACCGACGTGCGCCTGCCTCGGTGAAGAACTACGCTAAAAAAAATCCTCACTCAATGGGGGCCTGGTCTTCAGCGTCAAAGTCTCATGTAGCCAGCATGGCGGAAGGTGACTTTTTTGGCAGCGAGCAGTCCACTACGGTACCAGCCGCGACGTCTGTAACGATCCAGCATACTGGCAGCGATGGCGTGGTCTCGGTGCTCAAGGACAACATCGCTCTTCAGGCCGGTGAAGTTATTGATTCCGCCTGTATGAGTGTGCAGGCCTTGCGCGAGTTCCTCGAAGCGGAGATTCAGGATGCGAACAATCAGGGCGTGCTGATGTCTCTGCACATGAAAGCCACGATGATGAAGGTTTCTGACCCGATTATCTTTGGCCATGCCGTGAAGGTTTACTACCGAGACGTCTTTGAAAAATACAGTGAGCAATTTGCCGAGCTCGGCGTGGATGCCAACAACGGCATCGGTGATGTCTACACCAAGATCCAGTCGCTTTCGGCTGAGGAGCAGGCGGCAATTGAAGCAGACTTGGAGGCGGTCTACAGCTCCCGGCCTGAGATGGCGATGGTAGATTCGGATCGCGGCATCACCAATCTGCATGTGCCAAGCGACATCATAATCGATGCCTCGATGCCTGCAGCCCTGCGATCTTCTGGGCAGATGTGGGGCCCGGATGGTCAGCTCCACGACATGAAAGCAATCATCCCGGACCGCAGCTATGCGGGGGTCTATCAGGAGGTGATTGACTACTGCAAGCAAAATGGCGCGTTTAACCCATCGACGATGGGAAGCGTTTCCAATGTGGGACTTATGGCGCAGAAAGCGGAAGAGTACGGCTCACACGACAAGACTTTCGAGGTCCCGGCAGACGGGACAATCGCAGTCGTTGATGCTGACAGCCAGATTCTGCTTGAACATACGGTGGCTGCGGGCGATATCTGGCGGATGTGCCAGGTGAAGAACGCACCCATTCAGGATTGGGTGAAACTGGCGGTGTCCCGCGCGCGCCTTAGTGATACCCCTGTTGTCTTCTGGTTGAATGAAGAGCGGGCTCACGATGCGGAGTTGATACAGAAGGTCAATGCCTACCTGCTTGAACACGACACTGAAGGGCTTGAGATTCATGTAATGGCCCCGGCTGCGGCGACTCGCTTCTCTCTCGAGCGCATCGGTGAGGGTAAAGATACGATCACCGCGACGGGCAACGTGCTGCGTGACTACCTGACGGATCTGTTTCCGATCCTTGAGTTAGGCACCAGCGCAAAGATGCTCTCTATTGTTCCGCTAATGAACGGCGGGGGCCTGTTTGAGACAGGCGCAGGAGGTTCAGCGCCCAAACATGTTCAGCAGTTTGAAAAGGAGAACCACCTTCGCTGGGATTCGCTTGGAGAGTTTCTGGCTCTGGCAGCTTCCCTCGAACATCTTGCCCAGGTCACGAACAATACGCGTGCTCAGGTGCTGGCTCAGGCGCTGGACAAGGCAACCGGTAAGTTTCTTGATGAGAACAAATCCCCGTCGCGGAGGGTAAACGAGTTGGATAATCGGGGCAGTCACTTTTATTTGGCAATGTACTGGGCAGAGGCTCTGGCGACGCAGTCCGATGATGCGGAGCTGGCACAGCATTTTGCTTCTGCCGCGACTGCCATGGGGGAGAATGAAGCCCGGATCGTTGAAGAGCTAAACTCAGCTCAGGGCACTGCTATAGAGGTGGGTGGTTACTACAAGCCAGACCCCGAACTGGCTGCAGCAGCAATGCGCCCGAGTGCGACATTGAATGAGATCGTTGCCAACATCTAGTCGCGGTTCGGACAACGAGAGGTTGATCGGTAATTGTGGCTGCGCCTGTTGGCTCTGGACTCAGTAAACGCCAAGGCACAAAAAAGCCCACTTTCAGGTGGGCTCTTCGTCTCGGCTTGACCAGTTCGCTCAATTTACTTTTCTAACGTAGCGCTTGATTCCTCCCACCGGACCTACTTCAGCACCGTAGATATTGCCATTTCTGTCAGCGACCACGCCTTCCGCAGTGCAGGTGCCTCGGCAGTCTGGTTGAGGGTCAGGAATTAGGAACTCAACGTTACCTGTGATTGCGCTCCCGACTCTGATTCCGCGAGTCCATGCACCATGGCCTGGGTTTACAGAGCCAGACTCTGAGTCAGCTGCGTAGAGCACATCGTTCTCATCGATGAATATTCCGCTGTTGCGGCTGAACTGATACCAGACATCGAGCAGATTGCCGTCTTGGTCAAATATCTGGATACGGTCGTTTCCGCGGTCAGAGACAAACAATCGTCCTTGGGAATCCATTGCGAGCGCATGCGGCTGGCGAAAATTACCGGGCTCCATGCCCCACTCACCCCACTTCTTTATCAGGTTGCCTTCGGCATCATACTTGTACATGGCGTTGGGTGTGCCCTCGGCGCTGCTGTGACCCTCGCCGATAAATATGGAGCCATCCGGCGCAACTAGCACGTCGTTAGGGGTGTAGCAGCATTCGCCGTTGCTGCCGCCGCCCTTCACGCCAATAGACATCAGATGCACGCCGGTAGGACTGAACTTATGGACCTGATGCCCGAAGGGCTCGCCGTCATAGCCCTCAATCTGGTTGGTACCACGCGCATCGGCAATCCAGACATTTCCGTCATGATCGACCTCGATGCCGTGTGGCCATGTGATATAGCCCGCACCAAAGTTGCGGACCATATTTCCGTCCTTATCAAAAAGCATGATCATGTTTGTATCAGGGCGCTCTACGCATGCATTTATATTGCCGCCACAGCGCTCGGCAATCCAAATACTCTCCCCATCCGGATGAACGTCGACTGTGCTGGAAGACCCCCATTCCCGTCCAGGAGTCATTTTAAAGTAGCCCGCTTGGGTAGCATATGGATTAGGTAAATCATTGACCGGAGGCATGTCCGCCTGTGCCAAGACCACAGCAGGTGCCGCAAGAACGGCGATGCAAGCTGCTTTGAAATTCGTGAGAATGTTCATTAGGTGATGTCTCAAGGTTTAGGATTGTTACTAAGATTCAGAGTAAACCAGCGACTTCTCTCATTCAATCGCATATTCAGACTTCGCTACAGTATAACAAATCGAGGACACATCAATTTGTCCCTAAATCCAGGACACTGTAGCCATTTTTTCTTAATATTTCTGCTCTCTCAGAGTCGCAGAAAGGCAGCAAGGTAATAGGTGCCAGGTAGTCCGGACATGCTTTTCGCTCAAAAAAATAAGTATCTAGAAGCTTAGGTCGAGCCGACACACTTTAATTTAGACCATGTTCCAGCTTAGTCTGACGCGTTGCGTGGAGCCAGGAACCTGATGCGATAATTTTCGCGTCATTCGCAGCGAGCCTGATGCCCTCAGCCGAGTTGAGAGATCAGGATGCCGAACCGGTCAATTTCCACCGGAACATTCGTGGAGCCGGTAATCTCTGTGGGTGGGTGTTTCGAGCTGTCATGCTGACCAAAGACGAAGATTTTTACCGCCTGGTCTCGTCGTTGCTGTAGGTTGGTTATTTCAGAGTCGAATCCCTAAGTAACAAAAATGCTGACCAGGTCAGTATTGTCTCCGGCATACTTTAGAAAGCCCGTCCTATCCACTCAGTTTTCGTCGTCGGAAAATTCTCCGGTACCTCGTCGTCGAAAACGAAAACGATATCAACTTCGGTAATCAATATGACGTTGTAATCGAGCCGTGACTGTCCGAACAGAGACAGCACTTCCGCCTGCGCAGTCATACCTGTGAGCGCCGTAAGCAAAAGGGCTGCTATGCGGAGCCTGGCTGTTTCAATGCGCATTATTCAGATTTGCGGAGGATGAATGCTCACGTTCGGAGCAGGGAAACTAAGCCAGATTGGTTTGATGCGCAAATTAAAAGCCGGCTCGCATCTGCGGCCGGCCTTTTGCCTGAGACGGTGCTGATGACAGCCGGTGTTACTCGGAAGTTGGCACAACGCCGGTCTTTGATTTGGGTGAGCCATCGCCGTTGAAGCCCATGACCTCGTAGCGGCGCCATCCGGCCAGGATTCCCATCAGGCCATGATTACCCTCGTGGCAGGCATATTCGAATACCGGATCTGGCGAAGAGCGTAGGGGAACCCGCGCTGACCAGGGCTCATCCCAAGACAAGGGGTCGTTTACGGTGAAATCATATTCCAGTGTGTTGTCATCCTTCCTGCTGAAGCGCTCGACCACGTGCGCCTCATTGGACATGCCACGCAGATTATAGGTGTGATACCAACCCTTAGTTTCGATGATTAGCGTGTCATCTTCCCAGTGCGCAATAGAGTTGCCTTCCCACTTGCCTTGCCTGATGTCGAAGTCATTGGCATAGGGAATGATTCGGGCGGTATGCACCATCTCATTGAGAATCATCACGTGATCCTCGGTCTGTACCAGCTGCATGTTGTTGTTGTAGGAGCCGGGTATCATCGGTGGGCCACCGACGAAGCCAGTGATACAGCGGTCGACTGTCGTGCGCCCCTCAGGGCCGGCACTTTCAAAAACCATCTGCTGGTAGGCAGATCGACGCTGCTGGCCTGCCTCATTCAGGCCGGGGATGCGGCCGTTGGGCGGGTCGTAAATCAATGAGGTACGGCGATCGGCGATGGTCTCATTGCCGCGCTCATACCAGAATTCATTATAGGAGATGACGCCGGGGGGATAACCTGCTCCACCGACCGAATCGATGATGAGGTCTCGGTTCTGGCGGCGGTTCTCATAGGCTTCCCATTCTTCCGCCTGCTCAGGCGTGAGCACCTCCAGATTTTCCAGTTCCCGCGGACGCTGCAGGGGCGTGATGGTCCGAAACGTATAGAAACCCTGAAAATCCGGGTGGCCGTATTCTGTCCTCGGAATCTCGCTGTCCTGAGCGGACAGGATCGGCGACAGGCATAAACTGGCTGCAGCTAGCGTGAGTTTAGTCAGGCTTTGCTTGCACATGGCAACCTCCAAATTTAGTTATTCAACCGCCGTGCTTTTACGGACGGATGTTCGAAACTACGCCTGTTCTGCAGCTTTTTCAAGGTTAATGAACGCAGGCCAGTACTGCCAGGTCAAATTGAATTGGCCCGATAGCTGGTTTATGCTCTGACCGTTAATTCTGAGTGGGCACGAGGAGCAGTATGGCCACCCTAGCACATAGCCACACCAAGTATTCACCTAATCCTTCAGGGTCCCCTGAGGCGGGCGTCAGTCTCAGTCCATATAAGGTTACCGTCGCTCTCACCGCGGGCCTGTTACTACTAGCTTTGACGCCGCGGGTACAGAGCAATGCGACGCTCACCTATTCAGTGATCGGTGCCGCGCTGGCACTGGGCGCTTGGCAGATTTTCCAGATCCTGACAGCACGCCGGTCAGGCCAGACTTTTGGTTTCAAGCTGCTTGTGCGCCAGCAGCACTACATCCAGATGATGGTGCAATTCAGTGTCTATCTCTACTGGGGATACTTTTGGAGACCGGTCTATGATCATCTCTGGCTATTGGCGGCGCAGGTGCTGTTTGCCTTCAGCTTTGACATGCTGCTGTCCTGGTCGCGCAAACGAGATTACACCCTTGGCTTCGGCCCGATTCCGATCATCTTCAGCACCAATTTGTTCATGTGGTTCCGGGATGATTGGTTCTATCTTCAATTTTTGATGATTGCCGTAGGCTTCATGGGTAAGGAGTACGTGCGCTGGCACCGGGAAGGGCGCAATGTCCATATCTTCAATCCCTCTGCTTTTGCGCTCGGTATCTTTTCGCTGCTGTTGATCGCGACCAATACCACCGGTATCACCTGGGGTCAGGAAATCGCGTCCACCCTGACCCTGGCGCCCAACATCTACACGTTCCTGTTTCTGATTGGCTTGGTAGTGATGTATTTCTTCTCCATCACTCTAGTTGCCGGCATGGCGGCAATTACGCTGTTCAGTTTCAGCACGTTGTACTCCATCGGTGCCGGCGTTCCTTATTTCATTGATTCGGATATTCCAGCGGCCGTATTTCTCGGCCTGCATCTGCTGGTTACCGATCCGTCCACGTCTCCTCGTACTCCGCTTGGCAAACTGGTGTTCGGCATGCTTTATGGTATTGGCGTGTTTGCCCTCTATACAGGTTTGGATATGGTCGGCGCGCCGACCTTCTATGACAAATTGCTTTGTGTGCCTTTGCTGAACATCAGTGTCATTGCTATAGACAAAATGGTGCGGTCGATCGATTCAGAGGCGGCGCTGAATCTGTGGAAAGGCCGATGGTTTGGTGGTCGCGGTAATCTAGCTCACATGAGCGTCTGGATTTTGATGTTTGGTCTGATGAGCTTCATCGGTAAAACTGACGGCAAGCACACTGGTGACAGCCTACCGTTCTGGCAGCAAGCCTGCGCAGGCGGGGTTGCGAACAGTTGTCAGAGGCTGGTTCAGCTGCATTCAACTTACTGCGCTGATAACGCCGGCTGGGCCTGTAACGAGCTAGGTATCCTTTACCGCTCGGGCGCCGTTGTTGAAAAAGATGAAACGCGGGCCAGCGTCTATTTTTCCCAGTCCTGTGAGCTCAAGTTTCAGGCAGGCTGTCTAAATCTGCTAGCGGAAGACCGATTCGCCAGCGCTGACCCCAGGCCTCTGGACCTCCGCCTGTTGTTGCGCGAAGGCAGCCGCAACCTCCTGGAGTGGTCGGAATCAGACCTTTACTCTCGTGCCTGCGAGCACAACTGGGCCTTTGCCTGCAGTAAAAGTTAATCTGAGCGGATGAGTCAGGGAAGTCCGTCAATTGAAAATCCCGAACCCAGTCGTACGCTGGGTTTCACGGTGATGAGCGCGGTAATTGTTGCGGTAGCACTGTTTCTGGCGCAGCAACAGGACGCTGACGAGCAGACACCGGCATTGTCGCTACCGGCAAATTTGTCGGGATTCTCATCCGAGCACTGGTATTTGCCAGACGACTCTTCTATGGGCTTTGTCCACATTCCAGCGGGTGGTTTCACCATGGGCAGCAATCCGGCGGTTGATCGGATGGCCTATGGAAATGAACGCTGGTCAGCGACGCGCCGACAGGGTCGTCTGGAGCTGCCCTCCTTTTATGTCGCCCGTTATGAAACGAGCGTGGCGCAGTTCGCGGCTTATCTGAATGCCACCGGTCAGTCCTCGAGCGCAGTCGAGGGGCTGGCACACGACTTGCCGATTACCGGAATCACCTGGCCTGAGGCTCTGGCCTATACCCGCTGGCTTGACTTTGCCCTGCGGCAGTCGGACCAGACGCCAGCAGAGCTGAGTGCTTTTCTGGAAAGTGGGGGTCGCGTGACGCTGCCATCGGAGGCGGAGTGGGAGAAGGCCGCACGTGGCACCGAGGGACAGGTTTTCCCCTGGCAAAGCGGGCCGCCGCCGGAGAGCATCAATTTTAACGGAAGCGAAATACGTGCTGTCAACGCGATGGACTGTTCCGAATGCGCGTGGGGTTTGTCCGACATGGCGGGAAACGTCTGGGAAATGACAGCCAGCCCCATGCAGCCTTATCCTTACTCTGAAGCCGATGATCTGGAAGCCCTGGATGGCGAGGCGCTTTGGGTCATGCGAGGCGGATCCTTTGCGGACGGCCTCGGTAACATCAGAGCTGCGGTCAGAGGTGG